>NZ_JBEAHW010000021.1:0-104465 GCF_040062085.1 Klebsiella sp. JN_Kp122 | reverse complement strand
CTTTTGTTTTTGTGTTTTGCGGCCAGACGCGCCGCCATCTTCCCCGGTGGCGCTGTGCTTACCGGGGCTACAGTCCCGTAGCCCGGAAAAGGTGCGCAGCACCGCCTCCGGGGAAACATCCTGCCCGGCCGCCTGGTTCGTTAACATCAGTAATACCTATCACACTAATAGCTCTCAGTATAATTGTCCTTATTAATTATATGGATTATCTTTCCTGCGTGATGACATCAACGCATCACTTCTCCTGAGGGAGAAAAATAGAAAGCAAATCGCTTATTTCTCATCCTGTTAACTGGTTATAAATTCAATGAAAAAACCGCTAATTGGGATTCTGACATTAGCTTATGGATTGAGCTTGCCTGCATTCGCTGCTGATACCGCTACATTAACCATCTCCGGGCGTGTGGCTACACCTACCTGCAGCACCAATAT
Source organism: Klebsiella sp. JN_Kp122 (assembly GCF_040062085.1). NCBI lineage: Bacteria > Pseudomonadati > Pseudomonadota > Gammaproteobacteria > Enterobacterales > Enterobacteriaceae > Klebsiella > Klebsiella sp. JN_Kp122. Next base: position 104,033 of record NZ_JBEAHW010000021.1, on the reverse strand, counting down.
CATTAACGAAAAAGCTCAACAGCGTTGTGGGAAAAATACTTACCTCATTAACACGCAAAATATGGCAGTCCCATCTCACGGGGTGGTTACCCAAACGGTGAATTTACCGAATGATGCAAACAGGAAAATAATTATCAGCAGCTACGATTAATCACCCACTTATATTTCCGCGCCATTATATTGCCCAGTGGTGAAATAATGGCGCGCTGCTATCAGCCATAAAAATCAGCTATTTGTTGGCTTGAAAATTTATTCCCGCCGTTGAATACTTCTCCCCCGCTTATTTCCACGATCGGCAGGCGTTATCCGCGCTTTTTGGTATTGATGCGATACATCATTAACACTTTGTTAACTTGATCTGGTTTAAGTGACGGTAAATTTGATATACAAATAGGGTAGATTGCCTGTATGGATGCTGCCCGGAATGCCTTGCGATGAATGTTGCAGGTCATCGGCTGGCAATATGAGAATATAAATGAAAATCCTGCTTAACTGGCCGCCGCTGCGCCAGATCGTTACTTACATTCAGGAGCGCTTTACCTTTCTGGTTCTGCTCTGCTGGCCGGCGATTATCTGGCTGTTCTGCCGGGTTGGCGTGTGGCTTACTGATAGCACTTATCAACTGCTGGGAAAATCGCCAGCCCACTCTTTCACCGTTTATCTTCAACCTTTTATGACGCCCGGCACGTTGCTGCGCATTTCTATCAGCTGGATTGTGCTGTTATTCATCCTTTTCAGTATGGCGATGGCCTTCACCTGGGGTCTGCGCCGCTTTATGAATCGTCAAAAATAAGCCATCGGCGCAGCGCCTGCTCCAGGTTTTATGCCATCTCACCAATTGTCTTGCGAAAACGCAGCAGCGCAATGGTAAAGAAAGTGCCGCCGATAGCGAACAAAATCAAAAACTGCGGCCAGACGATGGTAAAGCTGGCGCCGCGGTAAAGTATCGCCTGCGCGAGGCTGACGAAATGGGTGGTCGGCATGGTCAACATAATGTCCTGAACCAGCTGCGGCATACTCTCCCGTGGCGTGGAGCCGCCGGAGAGCATCTGCAGCGGCAGCAGCACCAGGATCATCAGTAGCCCCAGTTGCGGCATAGAACGGGCGAGCGTGCCCATAAAAATGCCAATGGAGGTGGTGGCGAATAGGCTGAGCGCAACCCCCAGCATAAATAGCGGAATCGACCCCTCAATCGGTACCTGCAAAACTCCCTGTACCATCAGCAGTAGCGACAGCCCGGAGACAACCAGTACCACCAGACCCATCGACCAGATCTTGGCCATCATTATCTCAAACGGCGTTACCGGCATCACAAGCAGGTGCTCAATGGTGCCGTGCTCTCGCTCGCGGATAAGCGCCGAGCCGGTGAGGACAATTGCCAGCATGGTGATGTTGTTAATAATCGCCATCACCGCGCCGAAGCGCTCTTGCTCAAGGTTAGGGTTAAAGCGCATCCTCACCGCCAGCTCTACCGGCAGCGCACTGTTGTCGCGATAGCGGGCGACAAAGCTGTTCACTTCACCGCTGATAATATTCTGGATATAGCCGTTGCCGGTAAAGGCCTGGCTCATTCGCGTGGCGTCGACGTTGACCTGCACCTCCGGCTGACGACCGGCCAGCACATCGCGCTGGAAGTTTGGTGGAATATTGATGGCGAATGTGTATCGTCCCGCATCCAGCCCGGCATCCATTTCATCGGCGCTGATCAACTCCGGCGTTAAAAACCACGGCCGATAAAAGCCGTTAATGATCCGCGATGAGAGCTGTGATTTATCCATATCGGCAATGGCGATAGGCGCCAGGTGCAGAGAGCCGGGCATTACCGTGGCCGAGGAGTAAACCGACACGGTAAAAGCAAACACAATCAGCGCCAGCATCGCTTTATCGCCGAGCAGGCTGCGCAGCTCTTTGATACCGAGGTTATAAATATTGCGTAATCCGCGCATCATCCCTCCTGTTTTTTCAGCAGCAACACGCTCAGCCCGAGCACCAGCGGCACCGCAATCAATAGTGGAATGAACGAAACCCACAAATCGCTAATATTCAGCGCCTTGGAGAAGGTGCCACGGGCGATGGTCAGGAAATGGCTGGTCGGGTAGATTTGTCCGATCCAGCGACCTGGCCCCTCCAGCGATGCCACCGGGTCAATCATCCCGGAGAACTGGGTGGCCGGAATCAGCGTAATAATCGCGGTACCGAAAATAGCGGCGATTTGGCTCTTCATAAATGTCGAGATCAGCAATCCCAGCCCGGTAGCGATGGTGACATACAGCAGAGCCGCCAGGGTGAGGGTCAGGAAACTGCCCTTATGCGCGACGCCAAATACGAAGACCGATAAAGCGCATAGTAGAAAGAAGTTAAACATCCCCAACACGATGTAAGGCAGCTGTTTGCCGAGCAGGAACTCGCTGCGGGTGGTCGGCGTCACGTACAGGTTGATGATCGAACCGAGCTCTTTTTCACGCACTACGCTCAGCGCGCTGAGCATCGCCGGGATCATCATCAGCAGCAGCGGGATCACCGCCGGGACGATGGCCGGCAGGCTCTTTACGTCCGGGTTATAGCGATAGCGGGTCTCGATGGAAATAATCGAGGTATCACGATTCGGGCTACTTTGCTGCCCGGCCATCTCCTGCAGCCAGGCCAGATGCATCGCCTGTACGTATCCGCGCACCGTTTCCGCGCGATTTGGCATTGCGCCGTCCACCCAAACACCTATTTGCACCGGCGTTCCGCGGGCGATATCGCGGCCAAAGTTCGGCGGGATTTCTATCGCTACCGCCAGCTCGCCGTTACGCATTCGACGATCCAATTCGTCATAACTCTGCAGTGGCGCCTGCTCGATAAAGTAGCGTGAGCCGGCGATATTCTGCGACCAGTTCTGGCTGCTGATCGTTTGATCGCGGTCGAGGACGGCAAAACGCAGATCCTCGACATCCATACTGATCCCATACCCCATGATAAACATCAGGATCACCGTTCCCAGCAGCGCCAGCGTCGATCGTACCGGATCGCGGCGCAGTTCCAGCGCTTCGCGGCGGCTATAGCTAAACAGGCGGCGCAGGCTGAATGACTGGCGTGGGGACGCGTTCTTGTGGTGTGATGCGACAGCAGACGGCGCGGGCGTGGTAGAGACAGAAACGGTCGGTTGCGCGGCATCCGCCGCTTCCTGCAGCCAGGCGATAAACGCCTCTTCGAGTCTGGCGGAGCCACGTTGCTCAACCAGCGCCTGCGGCGTATCGCTGGCCAGCACCTTGCCGGCGTGCATCAGCGAGATGCGATCGCAGCGTTCGGCCTCATTCATAAAGTGGGTAGAGATGAAGATGGTGACACGATCCTGCCGCGCCAGGTCGACCATCAGCTGCCAGAACATATCGCGCGCCACCGGGTCAACGCCGGAGGTGGGTTCATCGAGGATCAGCATCTCCGGGCGATGGATTACCGCGACCGCTAATGACAGGCGCTGGCGGATCCCCAGCGGCAAGTCAGCGGGAAGCGCGTCTTCAACCTCGGTCAGCATAAAGCGTTTGCTCATTTCTGCGACCCGGCCAGCTATTTCATGGTCCGGAATGTGAAACAAGCGGGCGTGCAGCTCCAGGTTTTGCCGTACGCTCAGTTCGCTATAGAGCGAGAAAGCCTGCGACATATAACCCACTCGTTGGCGGGTGGCGATATCTTTCGGGTCGACCGGCTGGCCGAACAGCCAGGCCTCGCCTTCGCTGGCGGGCAACAGGCCGGTGAGCATCTTCATGGTGGTGGATTTGCCGCAGCCGTTAGAGCCGAGGAAGCCAAAAATTTCGCCACGGGCGATACGAAAGTTAACGTGGTCGACGGCGACAAAGTTGCCGAAGCGCATGGTCAGGCCGCGCGCTTCAATAGCGATCTCTTCCTCACTGCTGTCGCGCGGCGGGATGACCACGTCTTTATGCGCCAGGCGCTGCGCTTCCGGCAGCAGGGCGATAAATGCCTGTTCCAGTGTCTGGCTGCCGGTCTGTTTTTTGAGCGCCGCCGCGCTACCGGTCGCCAGAATCTCGCCGGCGTTCATCGCCACCAGCCAGTCGAAGCGCTCGGCCTCTTCCATGTAGGCGGTGGCGACCAGCACGCTCATTTCCGGCTGGCGCTGACGAATGCTGTCGATTAGATCCCAGAACTGCGCGCGGGAGAGCGGGTCGACGCCGGTTGTCGGTTCATCAAGGATGAGTAGCTGCGGGTCGTGGATCAGTGCACAGCACAGGCCGAGCTTTTGTTTCATTCCACCGGAGAGTTTACCGGCAGGGCGATCGCGAAACGGCGCCAGCCCGGTGCTCTGCAGCAGTTCGTTGATACGAAGTTCACGCTCGGCTTTATCGTGACCAAACAGGCGGGCGAAGAAGTCGACGTTTTCATAGACCGATAGTGTATGGTAGAGGTTTTTCCCCAGGCCCTGCGGCATCCAGGCGATTTTCGGGCATACCTGTTGGCGGTGACGAACGTCGCGCATATCGCCGCCGAGCACCATCACGTTACCCTGCTCGATGGCCCGCGCCCCGGCGATAAGCGAGAGCAGGCTTGATTTGCCGACCCCATCCGGGCCAATCAGGCCAACCATACGCCGCGCCGGGATCGCCAGGTTGATATCGCGCAACGCGATGGTGGCGCCAAACTGCTGGCCAACGTTTTCCAGCAGGGCGACGGGGGGCGAAGTATCCTGCGGCGTCAGTTTCATTGCGGCAACCTCACCGTCAGCGCTTCAGGCCAGCTTTTCTGCTTATCCAGTCGTACCCAGGCCATCCCAGGCAGGCCGGTTTTGACATATTCCAGATGCTGCTCCAGTAGCTCTGGCGGAATGCGCGCCTTGACGCGGAACATCAGCTTGAGCCGCTCGTCGCTGGTTTCTACCGTTTTTGGCGTGAATTGTGCGACGCTGGCGACAAAGCTGATATTTGCCGGGATCACCAGCTCTGGCGCGGCATCCAGGATCAAGCGCGCTTCACTGCCGAGCGCCAACAGGCCCGCCTGCTCCGTTGGCAGGAAGAAGGTCATATAGACGTCAGCCAGGTCGACCATGTTCAATACCCGCCCTCCGGCGGCCAGCACTTCGCCTGGCTCAGCAACGCGATACTGGATGCGGCCGTCGCGCGGCGCTTTCAGTTGGCTATCGTCAATATCGGCGAGGATCCGCCGATGGGTCGCTTCGGCGGCTTCAACGCGGGTTTTAGCCTGAATAATGCTGGTACGAGCGGCTTCAATGGCGGCGCGGGCGGCAGAGACCTGCGCTTTCGCCGATTCCAGCGCCGCGCGGGCGCTTTCAGCGGCCGCGCGATCGTCATCCAACTGCTGAGCGGAGACGGCGCCTCGTTGCGAAAGGGTACTGGAACGGACGTGGCGTTTAGCGGTGGAATCGAGCTCCGCCTGGCGCTGCTTCACCACCGCTTCGGTGGCGCGCATTTCGCTCTGCCGCTGGTCGAGTAACGCATTGGCGGCGGCAACCGCGCTTTGCGCTTCTTTGATTTGCGCGGCGGCTTCGAGGCGCTGCTCATTGAGTACCCGCGTATCCATCCGCGCCAGCACATCGCCTTTATGGACGAACTGCCCCTCTTTGACCAGAATCGTCTCGATACGCCCGGCAATTTTGGTGGCGATATCGACTTCCGTCGCCTCGATGCGGCCATTACTGGCGGCGAAGCCCGGCGGGAGCCCGGCCGGGCGCAACATCCACCATGCAGCGGCGATAACCACCGCTGCAACTACGATATACCCGGCCCAACGTCGTTTGTTCTTATCCATACGCGACTCGCTCTGTTCCGTATTGCTGAGTGGTGCGCGTTTCGCTATTTCGCCCGGCGGGACGATAAAAAAGGGGAGATAAGGCCGTCCGGCGCAAAATCCTGTTACGTTGCCAACCGGTGGGGAAGATGTGCTTTTAGAGTGGTCATCATCAGCAATCCTGGCCTTAAATGAAACACGCATATTTATAATCTGGATACTAACATCGGTAGCGGCAAAGTCCATATATAAACTATGGAATTGTGAACCCCTCATTGTAATGGCTGAGAACTACGCTATCCCTATGATTTTCTTCGTCTGGTTGACCTGCGGCAACTCATGTATGATCGGCAACCCCGAAATAGACTAACGCCCGGCGAGCGCTTTATTCATGAACGATGAAAGCAAAAAATATATCTCTGTTATTTTTAAGGAGTGGCTACCGCTGTATGACAGCCTGACGCCAGCCGTTAAGGAGGTACTTAAAAATATCGCAGAGGAGCAATCGGAAGCGTTAGCGGCCCGGTTTTATGATTTTATTTTTCAGGATCCGGATATTGCCCGCCACCTGACTTATGATTTAGTTCAGGAGCGTCTGAGCCGCTCGCTGGCGCTATGGGTGAAGGAGATCCTGACCAGCGGCAAAGCGCAGTTGCCGGCGCTGGCGGAACGGCAATATCAGATTGGCAGCATCCACGCACGGATCGGCATCCCGGCGGAGGCGGTGCTGCGCGGCGCCCGGCAAATTAAGGCCGGGCTTATCGAGTATATCCGCAGCCACGTTAACGACCGCCGGATTGCCGTCGATGCCATCTATTACGCTATTATGGCGATTAATATGGCCGTTGAGATGATGTGCCATGCCTATACCTTATCGCACTATCGGGCGACCAAAAACGAAGAGGCGTATCGCCTGTATAGTTTGATGGACAATGTCCCGATGGAATATGGCAAACAGCAGGCGGCGCTTTCCGGTTGGGAAAATACGGCAATTTTTAATATTGTTAGCGAAAATAAAGCAAATACTAACGCTACGTTATTATCTGAATCAGAATTTGGTCTATGGTTCCGCCATAAATGCGTACGCTATTTTAACAAAAATAGCCAGATGGACGAAATTGCCGCATTAATTTCGCAGGTTGACGACTTATTAATAGGTTGGCGAGCATCCGCCTCTGTCATGGATTATAAAAATACACAAAACCTGATTCAGGGGATCCATATTCATTGCCAGCAAATAGGCAGCCAACTGGGGGTGATTTTTAGCAGCTTGTCGCAGATGCAAAATGGCAAAGATGCGTTAACCAGCCTACTTAACCGCCGCTATTTGCCGGTAGTGCTGAAGCATGAAGTGACGCTGGCAATGGAGCACGAGCTGCCGATGACGGTGGCGATCATCGACATCGATCATTTCAAAGGCATTAACGATAACTGGGGCCATATGGTCGGCGACAGGGCGATTAAACATGTCGCGGAACTGCTCAGCGATAATATCCGTTCCAGCGACTATATCTTCCGCTACGGCGGGGAAGAGTTTCTGCTGGTGCTGGTGGAGACCGGCGTGTCAGAGGCGTTTACCATCCTCGACCGCCTGCGCAAGAAAATTAGCCAACTGGCGTTTAACGTTGGCGGCGACACGCAGATCCCGATCACCGCCAGCATTGGCTATGCCGTGCACTCCGGCCATCCTGATTACAACCTGCTGTTGCGCGATGCCGATAATGCGCTGTACGCCGCCAAACGCGAGGGGCGCAACTGCGTGAAAATGCACAAAGGCAGGGTATAAAACCGAGCCCCGGCAAGCGTAGCGCGACCGGGGCAGGGCTCTGAAGCTCAGAACAGTACCGGCAGCCCCAGCCCGCGCTTCACTTCATGCAGCGTCTGCTGCGTGAGCTGGTGGGCGCGTTCGCTACCCTGGCGCAACAATTCCAGCAGCATTCCTTTATCCTGACTGTAGGTAGCCCGGCGTTCGCGGATCGGCGCCAGTAGCTCCTGCAAGCAGGTTTCCAGTTCATTCTTACACTGGCGATCGCCCAGCCCGCCGCGCTGATAGTGGGCTTTCATCTCGGCAACCAGCGCCTTATCGCTATGGAAAGCGTCGAGATAGGTGAACACCACGTTGCCGTCGACATGCCCCGGATCGCTGACTCTCAGGTGTGTCGGGTCGGTATACATCGCGCTGACCGCGCGGTGAATCTCCTCTTCACTGGCTGATAACGTCAGCGTATTGCCCAGCGATTTCGACATTTTGGCGTTACCGTCGACGCCCGGCAGGCGGCTCACTTCGCTGAGTAGCGCTTTGCAGTGGCGCAGTACCGGTTCGCCGGTGAGGCTATTCATTTTGTGGACGATTTCATTGGTCTGCTCAATCATCGGTAGCTGATCGTCGCCCACCGGCACCAGCTCGGCTTTGAAGGCGGTGATATCGGCGGCCTGGCTAATCGGATAGGCGAGGAAGCCAACCGGCAGCGAGCGGGCGAATCCCTTCTGGGCAATCTCATTTTTTACCGTCGGATTACGTTCCACGCGAGCGACGGTGACGATATTCATATACAGCGCGCTGAGCTCCGCCAGCGCGGGCAGAGCGGACTGCAGGCAAATAGTGGTGAGCCTGGGGTCGATGCCGACGGCCAGATAATCGGCCATGACTTCGAGGATATGGTGGCTGATTTTTTGCGGGTTGCTGCCGTTATCGGTGAGCCCTTGCAGGTCGGCGATCAGGATAAACTGCTGGTGGTCGTGCTGCAGCGTGACGCGCTGGCGCAGCGAGCCGACGTAGTGGCCAAGATGTAGTTGGCCGGTCGGGCGGTCGCCGGTGAGGATGGTTTGTGGATGGTTCATCAGGGACTCCTTATCAGACTGTTCAGCCGAAAGACGTCCTGGAAATAACAAAGCCGCCTTCCGGCGGCTTTGAAAATGGAAACGTGTATCTTGCCGCCTGTTATGCAGGCAGCCACCAACGATGGGGGTAGGTAACGATAACGTTTCTGTTCATCTTTTTATCCTGCCACGAAATCACGGCGGGGTAAACCCGCCTTGTATTACATGGTCGAGAAGACGTTCATGATCACGCCGCCGGAGATAATCAGCGCCATGGCGATAATGGCCGCCAGGTCCGGCTTCTGTTTATAGAGGAGCATGGAGCAGATGGTGACGCCGACGATACCGAAGCCGCACCACAGCGAGTAGGCTACGCCCACCGGAATGGTGCTCATCGCGCGGGTGAGGGCGAAGTAGCACAGGCCGTAGGCGCAGACCACCAGCACCGAAGGCGCCAGTTTGCTGAAACCGTTGGTTTTTTTGATCATCGAGGTGCCGGTGATTTCGGAGCCGATAGACAGCGCCAGCCATAAAAATCCGAGATTAAACATAGGGTGTTCCTTTCCTGTTAGTTGGCGATTTTTTTATCCATGGAGGCGACTGGCGTGACGGGCGCAGCCTCTTCGCTCTCTTCGGAACCCATTTTCGAGAACAGGTTCATGATAACGATGCCGCTGGCGATCACCGCCATGCCGATGATGGCGGCGGTATCCGGATGCTGGCCGTAGAATGCCATTCCCAGCGTCGAGACCACCAGGATACCGGTGCCGGACCAGGTGGCGTACGCCAGGCCGACCGGGATATCTTTCACCGCCCTTGAGAGCGAGTAATAGCAGGTGCAATAGAGCGCAATCAGCAATACGAGCAGCAGCATTTTTGTGCTGCCTTCGCTGTTACCGAACATTTTTAACGTCGAGGTTGCCGAGGTTTCGGAGAGGATAACCAGCAGCATCCATAACCAGCATTTTGTTTTCGAAGACATCGTTAAGCTCCAGGTTCATAGTTGGGTAAGGTCATATCTTTCTGTTTTTTAAATAATCAATGGCCGCATCGGTCAGCTGCGCGTGCGGGGCCGCCGCCAGCGCCGGATTATTCACCACGTCTGTGACGGTGAGATAACGGCGCGGTTCGCCGCTGGCGGCGGCAGGCGCGGTGGGCGCGTCCAGCGTCGCCAGCAGCTCATTCATGGTGCCGAGGAAGACGCCGCAGGCTTCCAGACGAGCCAGCGTGGCCTGCAGATGCCCGATATAGGCGCTGTCGGCCTGCGCGCCACGTAGCTGGTTGAGTTCGCTGAGCGGATCGCAGTGGTAGCGCAGCGCCAGCACGGGAATACCCGCCAGCAGCGCCTCGTGTGCGCAGCGGGCGAGTGGGCTGCTGAGCGTGCCGTTCAGCAGGTCTGAAGCCAGCGGATAATCGAGAAACGGCAGCAGTACCGCCCGCCATGGCGCTGACGGCAGGGCATCCTGCCAGGCAGAAGAGGGAATTATCTCCCCGACCTCCCGCCACGCGGCGGCGTCAGCGAGGCCATCCTCCAGCGCGAGGCGTAGCGGATAGCCACTTTCCGCCAGGCGTTGGCGGATAGCCGCGCGATAGCCGTCAGCGGCGGTCACCATCACCAGTACCGGCGGGCGCAGGCGCTGCAAAACACGCGCAACTAAACCTTCAATCTGTTCGTCGGTCATGGCGAGCCTCCGTTAGCCGATGAGCGTCACCTGCGCGCCGTTTTTCAACCCGGCGGCATTGGCTTCTTCGGTGTCAATGTGAAACTCCAGCGCGAAGTCATCGCGCACCCGCACCACCACTTCATCGAAAGTCAGCTGGCGCTCGCCGTTGCTGCGCACGCTGACCTTCTGGCCATTGCTAACGTTGAGTCGGCGTGCGTCCTGCGGCGACATGTGAATATGCCGCCAGGCGCAGATCACCTGCGAATGGAGTTCAACGTGGCCAGCGGGCCCAATCAGCAGCGCGCTACCGGCATTCTCCAGCTGGCCGGACTCACGAACTGGCGCCTTAATCCCGAGCGTGAAGCAGTCGGCGCGCGACACCTCCAGTTGCGAAACCGGGCGGGTCGGCCCGAGGACACGGACGTTGGTCAGCGAGCCCTTCGGCCCGACAATGGTCACGCACTCCTGGGCGGCAAACTGCCCCGGCTGGCGCAGCGGTTTGAACGGCGTCAGGCTGTAGCCTTTGCCGAATAGCGCCTCGACGTCCTGCTGCGCGAGATGGACGTGGCGGTTGGAGATCCCCACCGGGATCGCCGGCGCCGTTGCGCTCAGGCGGGCGGCGATTTTTTCGCGAACCAGGGTGTCGATCATGACTTCTTCCCTTTCTTCAGCGCCGGATGTTTATCTTCCGTTTCGTTCGGGGCGGCAGGGGGGACAATAGGTTCCGGGGCGGGGATAACCACCGGTTCGGCCGTTTTTTGCTCGCGCGGCGGGTTGCCTTTGAGGTTGCTTAACGCTTCAACCACGCAGCGCTCCGGGCGGGCAATCACCAGCGACTTCACGGTGTGCTCGGCGCCTGCGACCGCCACGCCGCGTTCAATGGCGGTGTGGATGGCGCTGATCTCCCCTTCAAAGCAGACGCTCACCAGCCCGGAGCCTGGTTTGCGATAGCCAATGCAGGTCACTCCCGCAGCTTTACAGGCGGCGTCGACGGCCTGAATGGCGGCGACCCATCCTCGCGTTTCAATTACGCCTAAACTTTTCATGGTCGGCTCCTGTTAATGGCGGACTAAGCGAATATCAAAATCAAATTGCTGGAAGAAGGTTTCCAGCCGGTCCAGTTCTTCCGGTGTATAAGACGGGTCCTGGGTAATCGGGTAGGGCATATCCAGGCGTTCGTACTTTTTGCGTCCCAACTGGTGGTACGGCAGCATGTCGATGCGGCGGATATTTCCACGCTTCGCCAGCTTCTGTACGTAATCAATGGCGCCGGTAATGGCGTCGAATGAGTCGTTGTAGCCGCGAATGAGCGGCATACGCACAATGACGTTGGCGCCGGAATCCACCAGCCATTCGAGATTGCGGCGGATCCCTTCGTTGCCGATGCCGAGCATCGCCTTGTGGTGTTCGCTGTTAATCTGCTTTATGTCGAACAAGAAGGTGTCGGTGACCGGCGCCAGCTTCTGGTAGTTGGCAAGCGGGGTGGTGCCCTGGGTTTCGACGGCGGTGTTAATCATCATCTTTTTGCATTCGCTGAATAAGGCGACGGCAAAATCGGTCTGCAGGCTCATCTCGCCGCCGCCGATGGTGACGCCGCCGCCGGAGGAGATGTAGAAGTCGTAGTCCTGCATGATGATCTCCATCAGCTCGCTGACGGTGACGTCCTTGCCCATAATGTCCAGCGCGTTCTGGGTGCAAATCTCTTCGCATTTGCGGCAGCCGATGCAGTCTTTATTGCGGTTGACGAAGTGCTTCATTTCGCCGTTCTCTTCCGCCCGATAATGAATACCCGCCGGACAGACGCTGACGCAGTCGCCGCAGTTAATGCATTTGTCGTGCGAGAACATCACCTGGAACTGGCTGTTCAGCCCTTCCGGGTTGGCGCACCACGGGCAGCGAATGTTGCAGCCCTTAAAAAACACCAGCGTGCGAATGCCATCGCCGTCATAGATCGAATATTTCTGGATATTGAAAATTCGGCCCGTTAATTCTTGTTTTGCGATCACGCTTGCCTCCCGCTCCGTCCCGTTACGGGACGGAGAACTTCCGGTTATTTCTCAAATACAGCTCATTTAATTCTCTTTAAGAGAACTAGAACTTCTCAATCACCGTACGGCTGATGATCTCGTCCTGGACCTCTTTGCACAGCTCAACGAAGTAGGCGCTGTAGCCAGCGACGCGAACGATCAGGTCGCGGTATTTCTCCGGCTCTTGCTGCGCCTTCTTCAGCACTTCGTTATCGACGTAGCTGAACTGCATCTGGCCGTTGCCGAGAATCGAGGCGGTACGCAGCAGGGTAATCAAGCCGTGGCGTCCTTCCGGGGTATCCAGCAGCCCTTTGAGGAACTTGAAGTTGTGCACCATGCCGATGTTCATGGTTTCCACGTTCATCTTGCTGACCGACTTGATAATCGCCGTCGGGCCTTGTTTATCCGCGCCCTGGGTTGGGCTGATGCCGTCGGAGAGCGGCATCCACGCCAGGCGGCCGTTCGGCGTGGCGTTGGTCAGCTCGCCGATTGGCGTGTTGTTGGAGATAGACAGGGTGCCGTGGCTGAGGGTCGAGTAGAGCATCTTGTACTTACGGCACTCTTTCTCGGTCCATTCGGTAATATCCAGCGCGTACTGGTCGACGTAGTTATCGTCGTTACCGTATTTCGGCGCGTTCAGGCAGTCGCGGCGCAGCGCTTCGTAACCTTCAAAGTTGGCCAGCAGCGCATCGCGGATCTGCTCAAGGGTGTATTTCTTCTCTTCAAACACCAGCTTGCGGATCGCCGCCATCGAATCGACGTAGGTCGCCAGGCCGGAGAAAATCAGCCCCGGACCGTGGTTGACCATCGCGCCACCGGCGGCGACATCTTTGCCGCTCTCCATGCAGCCCTCGACCAGCAGCGACATCAGCGGCTTCGGCGCCACATCGCGGTGGACGCGCTGGCTGATGACGGTGCCGATGGCCGACAGGCGCACGATATGGGCGATCTGCTGTTTCACCGCCGCGTCGAAATCTTCGAAGGTGCGCAGGTCGCGCAGGTCGCCGGTATCCAGCCCCTGATAACTATCGAACAGCACCATCCGCCCGCGGTTGAGCACGAATTCGATAGCGATAGGCCACTGGGTGTAGCCGGTGGAGGTCCACTGGTAGATGCGCCCGGATTTTTGCGGCTCAACGCAGCCCATCAGGCAGTAATCGCGGGCGTCTTCAAAATCGAAGCCTTTGCGCAGCATCATCTTGATGTGGGAGTCATCGAAGTGGCAGGCCGGGAAGCCCATTCCCGCTTTCACCACGTCGACGATTTTTTCCATGTATTTCTGCGGCGACTGGTTGTGGATACGGCAGGCCAGCGACGGCTGGTAAACCTTCACGAAGCGCACGGCGTCCATAATCAGATAAGTCAGATCGTTACAGGCATCGCCGCCGCTACGTTTCTGGCCGCCAACGGTGAGGTTGATAAACGGCTGATAACCCGCGAAATATTTCGCTCCCAGCTCGCTCGACATCCACATCAGTTCGGCGCATTTGATGATGAACGCCTGCAGCAGTTCCAGCGCGCTGTCGTGGGTCAGACGGCCTTCGCGGATATCGGCTTCGAACATCGGGTAGCAGTACTGGTCGACGCGCCCCAGCGACAGCCCGGTCTGGTTTTCTTCGATTTCAAACAGTGATTCGACGGTCCAGATACTCTGCAGCGCTTCCTGCAGGGTCTTCGGTGGATTGGCCGGCACGTTTTCGTTGACGTCGGCGATGGTCAGCAACTCGGCGCGGCGCTGGGCGTTTTGCTCTTTAGCCGCCAGTTCGCGGGCGTGGGCGGCGATGCGGCGGGCGTAGTTGACCACCCCTTCACAGGTTTCAATCGCCGCTTTGTAGTAGTAGATACGGTCGATATCTTCCGGGTTTTCCATGCTCAGGCTGGCCAGATGCGCTTCGGCATCGGCTTTAATGCCGTTCATCCCTTTGGTGAATAGCAGCACGTCGTAGCCCGGACAGGTATCGCCGCCGCCGTTAATCTGGTGATAGGAGAGATCGCTGACGAAGGTCTCGCCGCTGAAGGCCCAGACGCCGGCCTCACGGTATTGCGCTTCGCAAATCTCATCCAGCGAACGCCCTTCCCAGAACGGGACGATCTCTTCGCGAATGGTTTTTTTATCTGCTTCGCTGATTTCAAACGGATCCTGCGGGCGGGTGCTCATGGTGTCGAGCTCGTCGCGCACCCAGCGCCAGGCGATATCCGGCGAGAAGGCGCCCGCGCGCGGCTTGCCGCACGGATGGCCGACGATCAGCTCATCGTCCTGAATCAGAATCGGCGCGGTTTCGCAGGCGTGGCGGAAGGCTTTCGCCCGTAGCAGAATAGTCGGCATGCCAGGGTTGGCTTTGACCACTTCGGTAAAGGCCAGCGCGCGATAAATAGAGACGCTCGGGCGCACCGTCAGGTAGTGGTTACGCAGGCGCTGCATACGCGGGGTTAAGCCTTCCATCGCCGGCGTGTCGGCGCAGGCGGCGAACGGCGCGTGGCTGACCTGCTGTACGCCGCTAAACAGACGTACCGGCAGATTCAGCGCGCTGAGGTTGCGCTGGGCGCTGATAAACATCGCCGAGAGTTCGTTCACTTCGGCGTTGTCAAAAGCGGCGCCGCGCAGCATGGCGTCGAGCATCGGATAGCCGTCAATGGCGCAGGCGGCGCGGACTTCGCTCAGTTCCGCCAGCTTGAACCACAGGCACTCCACGATTTCATAGGCCTGCTGGGTATTCAGCGCGCCGCTGTTGATATCGCGTTGGAAGTAAGGCAGTAGCGCGATATCCGCCCCTTGCGGGTTAACCGCATAGCTGCCGTTATCCAGCTGTAGCGCCAGCTGGAACAGATAGAACGCCTGGCAGGCTTCTTTAAAATTACGCGCCGGATGGGCCGGAACGTGGTGCAGAATGGCCGCGCTATCGAGCAGCTCGGCTTTGCGATAAGCATTGGTTTCCGCGGCCGCCAGCTGTTCGGCGCTGTTGGCCAGATTTTGCGCCAGCGCGAGCAGGGCGTCGCAGGCGTAGATGGCGGCGCGGCAGCCGTTGACTTCATCCATCCCGCTGCGGCTAACGGCGCTACCGAGGGCGCGGGTTTTCTCTTCCAACTGGTGTTTAATCGCCAGCACGCCTTTTTCGACTACCAGTTTGTAATCCGGTGAATCGAGATCGCTGTTGAGGTTGAGGAACTGGAATACGGATGGGCGATGCGCGGCGCTTTCATCATGGAAAATCGCCCCGTGCGGTTTACGGGTCTGGTTACCGACAATCAGTTCGTCGGCGCTGATGGTCAGCGGCAGCTGGCGCATCAGTTCATAGATACGGCGAGCCGGTTTGACGGCGGCGGGAATGCCCGCGATATCGCTATCCAGCGCGCTGAGGATCGCGGCGTGCTCGGTGCACAGGGTGCTTGCCTGCGAGCGTAAACGGTCTGCCAGCACTTTGACGCGCGGCGTTAAGCTGTAGTGTGCCATGGGTAAGGTTCTCCAAATCTTGTTATCAGTGGCCCTGTACGGGATGACCGGACCAGGCCCGGCGATAAAGCTCGGTTAACGTGTTAGCGTCCGGCGCGCGTGGGTTGGTAGGGGTACAGCTGTCGCGCAGCGCCTGGCCGACCATCTCCGGCAAACGGCGTTCGAATTCAGCCGCCTCAATGCCGGTGTCGCTAATGCCGGAGGGCATGCTCATCTCTTCTTTTAAAGCCTGAATGGCGACCAGCAGGCTGGCGACGCCCTGGCGCGGCGAGGCGGCTGGCAGATCCAGCAGATGCGCCAGACGGGCATATTTCGTTGCTGCAAGGGTGTCGCACTGGCCGTCGAAATCGGCGTTCCAGGCGACGACTTGCGCCATCAACAGGGCGTTGGCGCGGCCATGTGGCACGCGGAAGACGCCGCCGAGGGCGTGGGCCAGGCTGTGGGTTATCCCAAGCGACGCGTTGGTGAAGGCCATCCCCGCCATGCAGGAGGCGTTATGCATCTTTTCACGCGCCTGCAGGTTGTCGCCGTTGCGCCAGCAGGTCGGCAGATAGCGAAATACCTGCTGCACCACTTTCTCCGCCAGCGCATCGGAAAAGTCGCTGGCGGCGCGGGAGACGTAGGCCTCAAGGGCGTGACACAGCACGTCCATGCCGGTGTCGGCGGTAATCGCCGGCGGCACCGAAGCCACCAGCGACGGGTCAAGAATGGCGATATCCGGCAGCAGCGACGCATCCACCAGTACCAGCTTTTCCGCGTTGGCTTTCACCACCGAGAAGGCGGTGACTTCCGAGCCGGTACCGCTGGTGGTTGGGATAGCGACAAAGCATGGACGCGGGCGGTCAGTCTGCGGACGGGTTTGCGCCAGGGAGAAAATAACCGCTTTGGCGGCATCGATTACCGAACCGCCGCCGAGCGCGATAACCAGATCCGGGTAGTGGTTATCCATTAACTTCATGCCGCGCACTACGGTGGCGATATCCGGATCCGCCACCACGTCGTCCCACATCTGCCAGGCGATCCCGCGCTGGCGCAACAGGGCGGTGACGCGCTCGGCGAGACCAAACTTGACCATCGCTTTATCGGTCACCAGCAGCACGCTGCGGGCGGAAAGTTCGTTCAGCACCGAGAGGGCGTCCTGACCGAAGCAAATCCGCGGTTTCAGTAAAAATTCACTCATTGGGCTACTCACTCCTGTTAGGCGTCCCGAAACACGTTCTCGACAATGGCGACCACCGACATCGCTTTGTAGCGGTCTTTATTGAGCGCGAAGTACTCTTCCGCCAGCACGATGTCGTGCATGCCGGCGCCGACGTTATCGACGGCAACCCAGGTCTGGTCTTTCATCGGCTGCTGTTTGTCATCTAAGCGGGTGATCAACAGCAGGTTGCTGCCGCGTAGCTCATCGCATTTCTGCGTGGCGACGACATGGCCGGTTACCTTTGCGAGAATCATCGTTTATCGCCTTATATCAGTGCGTTACTTAGCGAGGCGCTCCAGCACCTGGCGAATAACGCGTTCCACGTTTTGTTCGTTGATTTCACCTTCCATACTGGCGGCGCCTGCGCTGGCGAAACGGTCATCGTTGCCTGCAGTGCGCGCTGGTGCGGGGCTGGCCGGGGCGTTGAAACGCACGTCATCAAGAATGCTGCGCTGCGGATCGCTCGCCGGAGTAACGATGGTCGGCTGTGGTTCAGGGCGGCTGCCCGGCGCGCGAAGCTCGTCAATCGAACGCACGCCATAGCCGACTTTGCGGATATTGAGCAGGTTCATCGGGCCGACGTTGTCGGAGCTGGAGCCGCCGCCGACCGCGCCGCAGCCGAGGGTCAGCGCCGGAGAGATGTTGGTGGTCGCGCCGATCCCGCCGAGCGCCGCCGGAGTATTAATCAGAATGCGGTTGACCGGTTTTTCGAGGCTGAACTGGCGGATGACGTCCTGATTACGGGTGTGGATCACCAGCGTATGGCCGAGTCCTTCGTTGGTCAGCAGCTCCACCACGCGGTGGCAGGCGGCTTTCCAGTCCTCTTCCACGTACAGGCCGAGTACCGGGCACAGTTTTTCGCGCGAGTAGGGGTTTTTCGGCGATACGGTGGTCTGTTCGGCGATCAGTACTTTAGTGCTGGCCGGGACGCAGAATCCCGCCATCTGGCTGAGGTACAGCGCGGTTTTGCCGACCACTTTCGGGTTGATGGTGCCGTTCGGGCGCAGCAGTAGCGCCGCCATTTTCGCCGCCTCATCTTCATTCATGAAGTAGACGCCCTGCGCTTCCAGCTCGCGGTGGACCTCGTCGTAAATGCAGCGTTCGACGATAATCGACTGTTCGGAGGCGCAGATCACGCCATTATCGAAGGTTTTACTGGTGACGATATCTTTCACCGCGTGGTGGATATCGGCGCTGCGTTCGATAAACGCCGGGCCGTTACCCGGGCCGCCGCTGATGGTCGGGGTGCCGGAGGCGTAGGCCGCGCGCACCATGCCTTCGCCGCCGGTGGCGAGGATCAGCGACACGTCTTTGCTGTGCATCAGTTCGGAGGTGGCTTCGAGCGTTAACTGGGTGATGCCGTCGACGCTGCCTGCCGGCGCGCCGGCCGCTTCTGCCGCGCGTTTGACGATTTCAATCGCCTTCCAGCTGCACTGACGCGCGCCCGGATGAGGGGAGAAGATAATGGCGTTGCCGGCCTTGAGGGCGATCAGCGCTTTGTAGATAACCGTAGAGGTTGGGTTAGTTGAGGGGACCAGCGCGCAAATCACGCCGAGCGGCACGCCCACGTCCATCACTTTTTTTACCGGGTCGTCATGAATGATGCCAACGGTCTTCATATCTTTGATGGCGTCGTAGACGCGCAGCGAGGCGAAACGGTTTTTCAGCACTTTGTCCTGCCAGTTGCCAAAACCGGTCTCTTCCGCGGCCATTTTCGCCAGCGCTTCGGCGTGGTGCGCTGCTTCCTGGGCCACGTTTTTCACGATGGCGTCGATTTGCTGTTGCGAAAAGGTGGCCAGAATCGCCTGCGCCTTTTTGGCGTTGCGCACCAGTTCCCGCGCGTTCTGCCGGGATTGCAAATCGTTATCCAGTTCAATCATGAGTCTATCCTTCATCAGACGAAAAGAGTGGAGACGGGGCGCGCCCTGTCAGGTCATGCTTTGTGCTGCGCCGCGATTTTTTCGATGTCGTTATGTGGACGCGCAATGACGCGAGAGCTGACGACTTCGCCGATGCGTTTCGCCGCTTCCACGCCGGAGTCGACCGCCGCGTTGACCGCGCCGACGTCGCCTTTCACCATTGCGGTGACGAGGCCGGAACCGACGTTTTCATAACCGATAAGCTCGACGTTGGCGGCTTTACACATCGCGTCCGCGGCTTCAATGCAGGCCACCAGACCTTTGGTTTCGATAAGACCAAGCGCTTCTTTCATCAGGTTTCTCCGTTAGTCCGCAATTTTGTAATGCGAGACGATTTTGTTGATGTCGTTATGCGGACGGGCGATAACCAGCGAGGTCACCACTTCGCCGATGCGCTGCGCCGATTCCACACCGGAATCCACCGCTGCTTTCACCGCGCCGACGTCGCCTTTCACCATCGCGGTGACCAGGCCGGAGCCGACGTTTTCATAGCCGATAAGCTCGACGTTGGCGGCTTTACACATCGCATCCGCCGCTTCAATGCAGGCCACCAGACCTTTGGTTTCAATCAGACCTAATGCATCACCCATTTGCGTTCTCCTGGCCTTCAGGCCTTGTGTTTAATGACGATTTTGTTGATGTCGTTATGTGGACGCGCGATGACCAGCGAGGTCACCACTTCGCCGATGCGCTGCGCGGATTCCACACCGGAATCCACCGCCGCTTTTACCGCGCCGACGTCGCCTTTCACCATCACGGTGACAAGGCCAGAGCCGACGTTTTCATAGCCGATCAGTTCGACGTTGGCGGCTTTACACATCGCGTCCGCTGCTTCAATACAGGCCACCAGACCTTTGGTTTCGATAAGCCCCAATGCATCACCCATCGTGATTTCCTCCAGAACAGGTTTTGTTATTCGGGAAAACCGTCCGCGTAACGGCATCAACACGCGGAAGCGGCGTTCGGGGTTCACTATAGGGAATGGGGAAAGAAGTGAAATTTAAATCCGTGAGGATGAATATTTTAGGTTTTTACTCTGTGATTTAGCCATATTTAGCCTTCTGTTTATCTGTTCGTTCTGTTTTATGCGTATTTATTTTTATGATGATATGGCGCTTTTTTAGGCTATTTATCGGCGGGAGATGAATGTTAATAAGATGCTAATTACTTGCCAGCGGTTAGTAATATAGCCATGGGATAATTGTGGGTATGCTCATGTTTTGGCGTCGAAGCTAAATGCAAAACGTGCGCTTTTAGCATCGTGGAAAGAGGGGGCAATAATGGCGCGTGAGCGAGGGCGCATTTTCCTCGCGGCGGTACAGGGGGGACGGGTTAGTTAAGCGTGCTGCCGGACTTCAGCGTGCAGATGTAGAGCGGCGAGTTGATAGAACTCAGCAGGATAGCTTTGTCGTTAAGCTTCTGCGCGTTGAGGAACAGGCCATCGTGGCTGTCGGACATCTCGCGCATGAAGTAGTCGAAGATGACATTCGGCGATTCGTCGATGGATGAGGCGCTGGATTCCCATTTTTTAATGCGGTAGTGGCGTTCGGTTGCCGAGATACGTTGGCTGGTGTAGCTGAATTTGACGTAGCGCTGCAGGTAGAGCCAGCCGGCGGCGGAATCGGTATAGCCTTCCACCACCATCGAACCGTTACCGTTGGCGGCAAAATTAAAATGAATATTGCCGTTCACATTCTCTTTTTCCATGTTCTCAAAACGCATGATCGCTTTGGTGGAGCAGCTCATCACGCCGTCGTTGGCATCCGGCAGCAGGCGCCAGGCGCTAAACCCGGCGGCGGCGATAAACGCGAGGGCGGAGAGGGCGAAAAAGGTGCGGGGCGCGAGTCTCATTGCGGCTTCCAGGAGTAGTAAAAGTAGTTATCGCAATAGCTAAATGGGTTGTCTTCGTGCATCGCGCAGTGGGCGAGAAATACCCGGCCCAGGCCGTTAGTCTCCAGCCGGTCGCCGTAGAAGAAAACGAAACGCTCCCCCGGCTTGCAGCTGAGCTTCAGCCGCTGACGCACCTCATCAAAATTCTTACCGTAGGCCGTGGCGGAAACCGAACGCAGCATTTCATCGCTGGCCAGCAGTTCGCACTGGCTGTGGCTCATCAGCGTCAGATTGATTGGCCGGGCGACGTGGGTGCCGGCGAGACTAAATGCCACCAGCAGCAGGGCGATGAGCAGCAGACAGCCGCCGGCCAGATACCAGCACATACCGCGCGCATGTAGAGATGCGGTGGGCGGCGTTGGCGCCACAGCGGGGGCGGCTTCATCAGGCGTAGCGCATGTGAGAACGGCATCGGCGGGCGTCGGCTCGGCGTCGAGCAGTTCGATGCTGAGATCCTGATTTAGCTGCAGCATGCCGCGCGACACGGTGACAATAATGTTATCGATATCGTAGTGGCGAAAGGTTTTGCGCAGCATGCTCAGGTATTGATTGAGATTGCTGTTGGATGAGGTTAAGCCGTTATCGTCCCAGACCTTTTTCAACACTTCATCGCGACTGACAACGCCGGTATGGCGAAGAAAAAAATAGAGCAGCGCGTTGGCGGTAATGGATAGCTGACTATCCGGCTCATTGCCGCCCGGTAATGTTAGGGTGCCGTCCGTTGCGTCATAAATGAGACGGGCATTGATGTTGTAGCGCATCGCGGCCTCACTCTACTCGCTTCACGCGGGAAGCGTCATTTTTGTCAGATCGTTTACCAGCGCCTGGCGGTGTTCGCTGCTCATGGTGCGCCCTTCGGTCAGTTCCGATAACCAGATGCCGTCGGCGGCATAGCGCACCAGCGTGCCGGTCGGGCCGTTATCGAGCGCATCGCCCTGCGCCAGATGATCCAGCATCCAGTCGCGCCAGCATTTTCGCAGCACCGGTTCGTCGGGCATCGCCAGCGACAGCACCATCAGTTGCCGGCTTTCGTGGGTATCCGTCAGCTCCGGGTTGGAGAGATAGCGCAAATAGGCGCGGGTAAAGCGCCCGTAAGCGATGTTATCGGCGGCCATCAGTTCGCTAATCGCCTTTTCCATAATCGCCAACAGCCGGGCGAACAGGGCGAAAATTAGCGCCTGTTTATTGGGAAAATGGTGCATGAGCCCGCCTTTGCTGACGCCAGCTTCGCGGGCGACGGCGTTCAGCGACAGGGCGGCGATACCGTCCCGGCCGGCAATCATCGCCGCCGATTCAAGCAGTTGACGATGCAAACGGACGGGGTCTTTTTTACGATGCTGGGCTTCCATGTTCATGGCCCGGATCATACCGACCAGACGGTATGATTATTCTTGATCGCTATCAATATGAGAGGGCGCTTTGCACGGCGGGATGCGGTTATTGCGTGGAGGCTCACAGATTGACAGTGACCTTCAGCAGATCAGGAAGTTAGCGCGTGCGGTAATAGTGGCCTACACCGCACGCGCGGGGGGTTAATCGACCAGTTCCTTGACGATGTTCATCAGAGCATGGACATCTTGCGGGCGGGTATTGCCGCTTTGCGGATCGATAATGGAGCTGTACACGTGCGGCATGATCTGCGCGACGCCGGCCTGCAGGCAGGTTTGCAGAATCAGCGCAAAGTTATCGAGATCGATGCCCCCGGTGGGCTCAATCAGCGTCATACCGTTTTCTGTCGCGCTTTGGGCGAGCGCTTTCAGCTCCGCCAGCGACTTTTCGCCCCCCATCGGGAAAAATTTAGCCGCGTGCGCGCCCATATCCTGCATCATTCTGACCGCCGCATCGCAGGAAACCTGGGCCGGGATGCCCTTGGCGCTGCGCACGCTGGTGGAAATACGTACTTCACCGGGCGTGCCGCTGGGGCTGACCAGCGCATTAATAAAGGTTTGCTGGCCTCCGGTCGCCGCCAGCGCCCCGGCGGCAAAGCCGCTGCCGGTGAAGGTCTGGTTGACGTGAGCGGGGTGGAGCTTTGCGGCGATCATTGCCGCTTTGTAAAACTGCGCCGGATCGCCGGCGCCGAGACCGACGGAAATAGAAGGCACTTCCGCCATCCAGCGGCGCACTTCTGCAACGCCTTGTTCGACGCTGGTAAATTGCGCCGAGAGTACGCCAATCACCGCGTGCCCTTCGGCGGCTTCATGGATTTCCCGGGCGTTGGCGATGTCCTTGGCCAGTACATTAATCGCCACCCGCTGGCGATAAAAGTTAATCCGCTGCATGTTGCGTAATCTCCTGTAAGCGCGCGACGATGAGCGACATTTCTCCTTCGCCGACGGTGCGGGGGTCAAGGCTAAAATGGCCCTCATGCAGATAGTAGCGGCGGGCGTAAATGGCGATATCGCCGCCGCGTAGCTGAGCTTCGACCTCACGGGCGCTGAGTCCCAGTTCATTGGCGTCGACGCTGACCCGAATGCGCCAGATGGCGCGACCGGCTTCATCCTGTTCGATATCGGCGCACAGGCCGGGTAGCGCGGAAATCGCCTCGGCGAATGGACGCAGCGCGGCGGCGTCAGGCGCCGGCGCCGCCGTCCGGTAACGGTCCAGCGCGTAGACGAGACCGACCATATTCTCTTTGCCGATTTTCATCGCCCGCGCGATACCGTGGTGCTGGGCTTTACAGGCGGCGATCCAGGTGCGCTTGCCGCTAATAAAGCCTGAGGTTGGAGCATTAAAAGCTTTCGCTCCGCTGTAGATAACCATCTCCGCGCCGCTGGCGACCCACTGGCGCAAGTCTTCTTCGGCGGCGGCATCGACGATCAGCGGCAGATTATGCTGGCGAGCGACCTGCACGAAATCGTCAATACCGAGCATGCCTTTCTGCACGCAGTGGTGCGATTTCACATACAGAAGCGCCGCCGTGCGTGCGTTCACCGCGCTCTCCAGCTGCCAGCGCGCCGCCAGATTGCTGGAGCCGACTTCGACAATGCGCCCGCCGCCGAGGCGGATGGCGCTGGTGATTGGCGCGCCGTAATCGACATTATGCCCGCGCAGTATCACTATCTCGTTCGGCCACTGGCTGCTGTCCGGCATCTGCGCCACCTTTTCCGGCTCGCCGCGGGTGATCGCCGCCGCGACGGCGATAGCGATACCGGCGGAGGCGCAGGAGGTGATATAGCTGTCTTCCGCGCCGGTGTGGGCGGAAATCAGCTCGCCCGCACGGTCGGTTAATTTATCGATTTCGACGAAGGCCCCCGCCGCCTGCGCGGTGGCCTGCATCACTTGCGGGTCGACGGCGGACACGCCGAGGATGGTCATTTTGCCGCAGGCGTTAATCACCCGTTTTAAGCCCAGTTGCTGGTAGATATTGCCGTTCATGATTTACAGCACTCCCAACAGCGAGCAGACGATGCTGATAGCAACGATTGACAGTAAAATGGTGGTGTAGCGCGGCCCTTTTTTCAGTAAGTAGAAATAGATAGCGAACACTGCCGCCAGCGGCAGCAGGCCGGGGGCAATCGAGTCGAGGATCTGCTGGACCACCACTTCCGAGCCTTTAAGCGCGCTGATTTTCAGCGGGGTGGTGATTTTGACGTAGCTTGCCGACAGCGCGCCCATCATGATGAGACCCAGCACGTTGGCGCCGTAAATCAATTCTTTAATTCGCCCCCCTTGCAGCAGGCCGATAATGGAGTCACGGCCCAGGGTGTAGCCTTTATGCACCAGTCCGTAGCTTATCGCCATGGTGATCGCCGGGTAGAGGATCAGCGGGGCGATCCCGCCGAACGCGCTGCCGCTGGCGGCGAAGGGGATGAAAATGGCAATCAGCAACGGCATCACCGCGGCCCAGATAATCGAGTCGCCCATCCCGGCCAGCGGCCCCATCAGGCCGGTTTTGATCCCGGTGATTGAAGCATCGCTGATCGGCTCGCCGCGGGTTTTCTGCTCTTCCATGGCGATGGAGATACCCTGGATAACCGAGCCGAAAGTTTGCTCCGAGTTAAAGAAGTTCAGGTGGCGTTTGAGCGCCTCGGCCTGCTCCTCTTTTCCCGGGTACAGCTTTTTGATGATGGGCGTCATTGAGGCGCAGAAAATCAGGCTCTGCAGACGTTCGTAGGAGCTGGATACCTCCGCCCCCAGCCAGTAAATCAGCCAGGCCTTGGTGATATCGGCTTTGCTCAGCGCCTGGGTTTCGCGGGCGCGTTCAACCAGTTCATGTTCCATTACATCGCTACTCATCATGCAGCTCCTTCATTTTTGGCCAGGCCTTTAATCAGGAAGGCGACGCAGGTGCCGAAAATCGCCATCGCCATGATGTCCACCTTCAGGTAGAGCACCGCGAAAAATCCGCCGATAAACCACGGCAGCAGGCTCTTTTTGCCGATCACCATGATGGTGATGGCAAAGCCCAGCGCCGGCAGGATTCCGCCCATAATTTCAAACGAGTGGGTCAGCCAGTGCGGCATCAGTTTGAGGAATTTTTCCACTACGCTTTGGCCAAAGTAGTTGGCGGCGAAGACCACCGGGAAGCGCAGCACCAGCCCCAGCAGAGCCGGATAGATAAAGGCGCAGCGCATGATGCCCGCCATGTTGGCGCTTTCGGCGTGTTTGTCGGCCATATGCACCCACGCGGCGTTGAGCGTGCGGCGCAGCTGATCGAGGAATACCCCGATGACGCCAAACGGGATTGCCAGCGCGATCGCCAGGTTGGGCTCCATCCCGGCCTTCACGGCGATCGGAATGGCGATACAGGCGGCCAGCGCCGGGTCCGACGGCACGTTGCCGCCAGGCGTGGAGGTCACTCCAAGATAGACCAGCTGCATACCCGCGCCGATGATCATCGCGGTTTTCATATCGCCCAGCAGCAGGCCGACGAATACGGCGATCACCACGGGCTGCAGCAACATGGCGGAGAAGGTATAGCCTAAACGTAATCGGGCGAACCAGTAATACAACCCCATCAGGCTCGCAAAAAGTAAGGTATCCATAGTTTTTTACCTTTTTATCAACTGGTTAGAATTTTTTCAGGATGTCGTCCAGTGACTGTGGTTTATCTTCCGGGATGGTCTGAAAGAACACCTGAATGCCGCTATCCTTCAGAGCGCCGAGGATGCCGACATCTTTTTCATCAAGGGTGATGTTCTGGAACACGGCCTTGCGGTTCGGCCCGCCGCCCAGCCCGCCAACCTGAATCGTCTGCACGTCAAAGCCCAACTGGACGGCTTCCTGAACGGCCGACAGCGACGGGAACAGCACCAGCACATTGCCATCGCCGAGCTGATTCTCTTTCCAGGCGGCGGCGAAGCTGGCGTTGCCGTAACAGTCGACTTTGATGTTCGGCGGCGCGGCCATTAAATAGATATTTTTCATAAACGGATCGGCATCCAGCTCGTCGCTGACCACGGCGATACGATTGGCCTGCGACTGGCCGACCCATTTGGTGACGACCTGACCGTGGATCAGACGGCTATCGATACGACATAAAACGATTTTTGCCATGATGGGTTCCTTAAGAGGTTAACTGGTTCACGTGGGCGACAACGTCGCGGCAGCTGCTGCGTCCGGCTTCGACCAGCGCATCAACGCAGCCGGTGAGCGGACCCTGTTCGCGCAGATCCAACGCCTCTAGCAGCAGCGAGGCGTTGAGCCCGCAGACGACGGCGATGGGGTAATCCGCGCTCAGGCGCGCGGCGACGTTGGAGGTGGTGCCGCCGAGAAAATCGGTCAAAATCAGCGATCCTGCTGGCATCGCTTGCACGGCCGCTTCGACGCGCTGATAAAACTCGCCGAGGGTATCGACCGGCATAAGCGCGATTTCGCTGACGCCGGCGATTTCGCCGGTCACCATGCGCAGACTGTCGCAAAGTTGCGTGCCCCAGCCGCCGTGCGTCAGCAGCAGAATCTGGGGTAACTGGGTGGTAGGTTCAGTGGATGACAAAGTGGCCTCCTGGCGCCGAATCGTTGACGCACTAATAAGAGCAAAGCGCGTGCCACAATTTGTGTCATCTACCAAAGAGGAAAGGGCTGGCGGGCCGCAAAGCCGCGCCAGAACAGGCGTTAACTAAATAATAATTCGTAGATATAAATGTACTCGGCATCGGATAAACGGATGGCATAGGCCTCTTCAACCGGATGGAAAGCCGATTTGATGACACTAAATGCCTGAGCGTCCATATCCGGCCGCGTTTCCAGCGCCATTTGTAACGGTTTACGGTTAATCACGATACGCTCGACCATACAGCAGCAGTGGATCAGAAAGCGTAGTGTCACCTGGCGGTTAGGCGCGATGGCCAGCGTGTTCCTGAGATGGTTCAGGATCCCTTCCATTTCTTTTAATATGCGCTGCGGATTGAGCACCGAAATATGGTTGATAATGCTTTCCATGGTCAGGGCGCTGATAAACCGTGAAGCGCTGCGCTCCATCTCCAGACGACGTTCACTGCTGGACAAATCGGGGGTCAGCAGGCTGAGCACCAGCTCCGGCCCCTGCTCGGAAAACAGCTCCTCCAGCGAGATAAACGGGATATCGGGCAGCCCCGGCTGGAATGTCCCGACAATACCCGCCAGCCGTTCATGCGCCCTGATCGCCTGCTGCAGGCGCTCCGGGCTGCGAACTTCGTTGTAATCGAGGATAACCATCCGGGTATCCTGCGACATCAGCTCGCCAAAGCTCTCCTCCAGCACCTTTTTGATTTTTTCCGCCGTGCCCATGCCGGTAATGCAGGAGATAACCAGCACCTTGCCGGCGTTCTCCTGCTGCGGCGTGCATAGCTGGCTGGCGATACCTTTTTCCTGCATCAGATTGACCAACCGCGGCAGGTCGCCGGTTTCGTAGCTGAGATCGAGACCGATCTCCAGTAGGCTGGTCAGGGTGATATTCGGCATCAGCAGGACATCGATCTGGAACAGTTTGCTGATGGTGCTACCGAAATGAACCAGCGATCCGATGTCTACCATCAGGATCAGCCGCTGCCAGCCTTTGCTGTGGATCAACTGGATCAGCTTTTCCAGCGTATCGTGCACCGATTGTTCGAACGGCATGTCGATAGCGTTGAACAATTCGCGCTCCAGCACCCGATTGACGTACTGCGCCATGCTGGTGGCGGTGGTGGCGCCATGGGCTATGAGGATCGCCCCGCAGTCCGGGCTGGCGTTGATGCGCTGGCGGTAATGGCGGCACTCTTTGAGGAACAGGCACAGCCAGACCACCTCGGTGGCCGGGCACTGGATATGCAGCAGATCGTTGATCTTCTTGCACAACAGAGTGGCGTTATCGTATTCATCTTTGCAGCGATCGAGGATCAGGCTCGAAGAGTATAACTGCGGGATCAGGCCGCGTTGTACGTAGCTGATGAGAGCGAGAAAGTGTTTACGCAGCGGGTTGACCAGGTTTTCCGGCAGGACGAAGCCGAGTACCTGCTCAACGTAACCGATCAGCAGATCCACCCGCTCTTCAATCCGATCGCCATAGCGCGGGGCATGGCTGGCGTTATCGCGGCTATAGAGGCCATATTCAAAAATCGAGCTGAGCTTATTTTTAAGGATCGCCAGCGTCTCGGCGGGCGGCACGTTGCTGTTGCGCAGGTTAACGTACTCGCGGGTCAGGAAACTGTAGAACAGGTCGCTCTCCTCGACGCTGTCATCGGCTGCCGGGCTTTTCAACTGCGGTAGCGTGCGGGCGTCGATATTCAGTAGGTTGCGGCCATTAAACAGCGCATCGACCAGCTGTCGTTGCTCCGGCGTGGCATTGATCGGGCCGTCCGCCAGTTTGCTATCCAGTAGCAATACTTCGTTATGGGCCGCCATCCCCGAGGCCCATGCCTGGGCGCACAAAAACTGGATATCGCTTTTGAGCTGGCCGATATTGCCTTCCAGCGGCTTATTCAACAGCCACAGCAGCAAGGGTTTATCTACGCTTACCGTGCGTTCGATCTTGCGGCTTTCACGCTGTAAAAAGCCGATGATCAGCTCAATCTGCTCTTCTACCGAACGCTGGCGAATACCGGGTAGATCGATGGTGACCTGAATACGGCGCTGAAAGGTGCGTAATAGCGATGAACTGATGGGCTCGGTGGTGGCGCAAATCAGACGTACGGCGATATTGCGCGCTGGGCCGCTGGCGCCGAGCGGGCGATATTCGCCTTTATCCAGCAGCGAGAAGAGCTTTTCCTGCCCTTCATAGGGCAGGCGATGCACTTCATCCAGCAGCAGATAGCCACCGTCGGCCTGCTCGATCAACCCGCTTTTGTTTTCCGTCGCCCCGGTAAAGGCGCCCTGACGGTGGCCAAAGAGATGCGATGACAGCAGCTCCGGGTTGTTGGCGTATTCCGCGCAGTTGAAGTAGACCAGCGGCGGCCGTTTTTCACCGGCATGCTCGCAGGCGTAGCGGTGCATCAGTTCGGCAAAAAAGGTTTTGCCGACCCCGGAAGGGCCGGTCAGCAGGACGTGCAGGCCGTGGGGATACAATACCGCGGCTTTCCCTTTTTCCACGGCATCGTGCAGGCTGCGATCGTGGCCGATCAGCATGGCGAACGGGTCGACAGCCTCATTGTTATCTTGTGGCTGCGGCAGGAGAGCGGCGAGCGTTGCCGGCTCGCGTTCGCTTTCCGTCAGCGTACGGTCGAGCAGCGTTTCCGTCGTCCGGCGATGTAAAAAGAACACCGGGCGGCCGCGCGTTTTAATCACCAGCCCGTCGCTCCACAGCTGATTGAGATCTTTACTCACCGAGTTGCGCGCCAGCCCGAGGTTAAAGCCGATTTGCTCTGCGGTGAAGGCGTTCGAGCCCCTGGCTAAATCCTCCAGCGTCACGGCCTGGCTCAGCCTCTCCAGCTCCCGCAGTACTATCTCAATACGTCTCATCTCATTACCGGGTTGTTCAATGTCGATAGTTGAGAACATACACTATTACGCGGCGTCAGAAAGAGACCGGGGGCGAAGTTGCCGGTCCTTAGCGGCCAGCAGGATGTCCTTTCGCTGCCACAATGGTGGTTTAGGGTGGGATTGGGTATGGTTAGCGCATCTCACCGGAGGAACAGATATGTTGAGCGGATTAAATCATCTGACCCTGGCGGTCAGCCAGCTGGCGCCGAGCGTGGCGTTTTATCATCAGCTACTCGGCATGACGCTGCACGCGCGCTGGGATAGCGGCGCGTATCTTTCCTGCGGCGATCTGTGGCTGTGCCTGTCGCTGGATCCGCAGCGGCGCGTCACTCCGCCGGAGGAGAGCGACTACACCCATTATGCGTTTAGCATCAGCGAGGCGGATTTCGCCAGCTTTGCCGCCCGTCTTGAGGTCGCTGGCGTAGCGGTATGGAAGCTAAACCGTAGCGAAGGCGAATCGCACTATTTCCTCGACCCCGACGGCCACAAGCTGGAGCTACATGTTGGCAACCTCGCCCAGCGCCTGGCCGCCTGCCGCGAGCAGCCGTATAAGGGGATGGTGTTTTTTGGCGAGTGATAGAGAGGCTCCCGGAGGCGGCGCTTGCCGCGCCTTTTCGGGGCTACCGGCCCGTAAACGGCTGTGAACCAGTAGCCCCGCTAAGCGCAGCGCGAGCGGGGAAATACTCAGGGGCGTCGGGCCCGCAAATAGCGGCGAGCCCGACGCCCAGTGATGTTTACCCTTCCAGATTCAGCTCCACGTTGCGCTTAAGCACCAGACGCATAATGGCGTAATAGACCACGCCGACGGCCAGCCAGCTCAGGCCGAGCACTTTGGCTTCAACATCCATCTCATAAATGACAAAGCCGATAATGCACAGCCCAATCACCGGGAAGAGCAGGTGCATCACCAGATTGCGCGACTTTTGGCGGATCAGATAGTGGTTGATCACCGCCACGTGCAGCACCAAGAAGCCCATCAGCGCGCCGAAGTTCACCAGCCGACTGAGGTTGTCGATATCGCCGTAGAACCAGAGACCGGAAACCAGTGAAATCAGCGCGACAAATAAGGTACTGACATACGGGGTTTTCAGGCGTGGATGCACCTTCGCCAGCAGCTGCGGGAGCTGCTTATCGCGGGCCATCGCAAACAAGATGCGTGAAACCGCCGCCTGGGCAACCAGCGCGTTGGCGATCCCCCAGGAAATCACCGTGGACCACATGGTGACGTATTTCAGCCATTGGCCGCCGGCCAGATTGGCGGTGTCGTAGAACGCGGTATCGAGGCTGCCAAATTTCATACCCTGCGCCAGATCCGCGGCAATCCAGGTCTGGACAATGAACAGCGTCCCCACCAGCATCAGGGCGCCTAACGAGGCCTTGCCGACGGTATCGACGCCGCCTTTGGTTTCTTCCGACAGCGTCGATATACCATCGAAGCCGAGGAAAGAGAGTACGGCAATCGAGACTGCGCCCATCACCAGCGGCAGGCTGAATTTATCGGCATTAAACAAGGGGTCGAGCGTCAGGTGGCCTGCCCCGGCTCCGGAATAAAGTGCAATAAATCCCAGCACCACAAAAATCGCGAGGACCACGATTTCAGCAACCAAAATGGTATTATTCGCTCGCGCGGTAAAGGTAATGCCGCGTAAGTTAATCAGGCTGTTAATCGCGATAAAGCCGATAATCCAGACCCAGCCCGGAACGCCCGGCAGCATCGGCCCCAGCGCCGCCGCGCTGACGATATACAGCAGCGATGGCACCAGAATGTAGTCCAGCAATATCAGCCAGCCGGCAAAAAAGCCGACGATAGGGTGTATTCCGCGCTGAGCGTAAGCGTATACCGAACCGGAAACCGGGAATGCGCGCGACATCGACCAGTAACTCATGGCGGTGAAAAACATTGCCACCATGCCGATCAGATAAGCCAGCGCCACCATGCCCTGCGCGCCATCCCAGACGTAGCCGAAGACGCCGAAAGGGGCGATGGGCACCATAAAAATCATGCCGTAAACCAGCAGATCGCGGAAGGTCAGCGCTCGATGGAGCTCCTGTTTATAGCCGAACTGTTCAACGCTCATGCTTGCCCCCATCAATCGACAGAGAAAGCTGTTTGGCGACCGTTTTCGGCAGCGCGTAGCGGCAGGTTTTCAGCGGATCAACGACCTGGCAAATTTGTAGGTCTCCGGCGATGCTCAGCACGTTGATCGCCTCAGCCAGCGTTAATGCGGTATTGTCGGCGATGAAATGGGCCATATTACGTGCCGCAAGGGCTGCCGCATCGTCTAGGGTAACGGCGGAGGCGAGGGTGAAAATCGTTTCGTTGTTTTCCAGCATCGGTAAGGGTAGCTGACGGTTTTTAACAACGGTTAACTCGACGAGGACTTCGCCCGGTACTTCCAGACCGCAGACAGACACTTCGCCATCCCCCATCGCGGCGTGCAAATCACCCAGCCCGAATAGCGCGCCGGGCACGTTGACCGGCAACCACAGCGTGCTGCCGGCGGCGATCATTTTGCAGTCCATATTGCCGCCGTGACTATCCGGCGTGCCGCAGGATATGGGTTCTCCTGCTGGAGCAACGCCAATGACGCCGATCATCGGCTTCAATGGCACGCGCACGTTCCCCGGGAGGACCGCATGATCCTCGACGATTGGGACGATGGTGACCGTGGGCTCATGCAGTTCATCACCAATGACGCCGAGCTGCGGCGCGGTCACCATCACCGCCTGTTGAGCCGTCAGGGTGATGCGTTTGATGCTGACTTTTAAGCAATCGCCCGGCTCTGCGCCTTCAATAAAGACGGGGCCGGTCGCCGGGTTAATGCGCTGCCAGTCCAGTTCATTAAAGACGGCATCGGCTGAGGTGATTTGATCGGAGAAGCAGTCGCAGGTTTCGAATAATACTTCACTTCCACTGTTGACGGTGGCGAAAGGAACGTTATCGCGCGACATGGCGTAAACCACCCGATCTTTGGTTATTTTCATTAGATTCATCCCGGTAATATTGTTGTGTTTTTTTATTTGGTATTTCCCGTCGGGGAAAGGGTGAATGTATCGGGAATATCGCAGGAAGGCAATTATGAGTGGCCTAAGAGTGTTTGCGGTGATTATTATTTAAAATCAAAATTTTATACTTGGTTGTATTAAATATAATAAAGTGGTGTATCTAATGTTTTTTTGTTTATTGTCTTATTCACTATAGCTAATTTCCTGATTTTTACTGCTCACCTGCTTATTTTGCAGCATATTATGCCAAGTATAATTAAATTGGCGATCCGCGAGATACACCCATAGTAATTATCAATAACTCTTACTATTTTCGCCAGCACTTCGACTGAGCAGAGAAGAAGATAGCAATCTCTTGCCTGGCAACGAGCTGGCGCAGGGTGATAAACCCATCGCTCCGGTGAGTACAGCGTCAGCGGAAAATCACTCCATCGCCACTTTCACCGCTTCCCCCAGTTTGACCATCACCTCTTTATGCTTCTCAATCGGCGGCAGGGCGCAGTTGATCCTTAAGCAGTTGCGATACTTCCCGGATGCTGAAAACAGCGATCCCGGCGCGACCTGGATCTTCAGCCGACACAGCTGCTTGGCGACGCAGACCATATCTACCTGCTCCGGTAGCTCGACCCACAGCATAAAGCCGCCTTTCGGTCGGGTGACGCAGATGCCGCAGGGGAAAAACTCCCGCAGCCAGCAGGTGTAGATCTCCATATTACGCTGATAGATCTGCCGCATCCGCCGCACGTGGCGGTGGTAATGGCCTTCGCGAATAAAGTTACAGGCCGCCAGTTGGGTGGAGGGGACGTTAGTGCCGCTGGCGGCGTACTTCATCTGCAGCAGACGATCGTAGTAGCGCCCGGGGGCAATCCAGCCGATGCGCAGGCCGGGGGCGATGGTCTTGGTAAACGAGCTGCAAAGTATCACCCGACCGTCGATATCCCATGAATGAATCGTGCGCGGGCGCGGGTATTCGGTCGCCAGCTCGCCGTAAATATCATCCTCGAAAATCACGATATCGTGGCGCTGGGCAAGGGACAGCACCGCGCGTTTGCGCGCGTCAGGCATGATGTATCCCAGCGGATTGTTGCAGTTAGGCACCAGGATCACCCCTTTGATTGGCCACTGATCCAGCGCCAGTTCTAAGGCCTCGATGCTGATCCCGGATTCCGGATCGGTTGGGATCTCAATGGCTTTCAGCCCCAGGCCGCGCAGTATCTGCATGGTGCCGTAGTAGCAGGGGGATTCGACGGCGACAATATCGCCGGGATGACACACCGATAGCAGCGCCAGCGATAATGCGTTGTGGCAGCCGCTGGTGATCAGCAGATCGTCGGCGGTGACGACTGACCCGCCGTCGAGCATCAGGCGGGCGATCTGTTCGCGCAGTTCGCGACGCCCGGCCAGCTCGTCGTAGTTAAGCACTTCGCTGAGGTTGTGCTGAATTGCCCGGCTCAGTTCGCGCCAGATAGGCTTAAGGCTTGGTTGGGTGACGTCCGGCGAACCGCCGCCAAAGGTGATGATCGATTTATCGTTGCGCGCATCGAGCATGGTCAACACCTGGTCCCACTGGGTGATCTCCACCGGGCGCTGCACCGGGCGCGACATCGGCGGCACCGGCGCCTGGGCTTTGCGCGGGGCGACGAAATAGCCGGAGCGCGGCTGCGGCACGATCAGCTGTTGCTGTTCCAGCGTCTGGTAGGCCTGCTGAACGGTACTAATGCTGACGCCATGCTCCTGGCTCAGGCTGCGCACCGAC
The DNA here is from genome assembly GCF_040062085.1 of Klebsiella sp. JN_Kp122. Taxonomy (NCBI): domain Bacteria; kingdom Pseudomonadati; phylum Pseudomonadota; class Gammaproteobacteria; order Enterobacterales; family Enterobacteriaceae; genus Klebsiella; species Klebsiella sp. JN_Kp122. The sequence goes on along the minus strand of NZ_JBEAHW010000021.1, from coordinate 69,677 downwards.
GGCAACTTTTCGCCGTGGCGATACAGACCTTGTTCGATACGCTCAGCCAGCAGGCTGGCCAGATGTTGATAACGGGTCATGCTGTATCCTTAATTATCGCCATACAGATAGATAAACCAGTACAGATGGCGGTCAAAAATGGGGCATGGTGTACGTTTTAGCCAATCTGTATGTTAAAGAAAAGTGTTTTGTGAATCTGTATTGTTCTGGCCCGGATCCGTGAAGATAAAGCCTCTGGCAAGGCGAGGAGGTAGAGGATGGAATTTCACGAGAATCGGGCAAAACAGCCGTTTATCGGCTGGGTATTTCTGGTGCGAGCGATTAAAAAATGGTGGCTTCGTGGGCAAACGCGCAAAATATTGCAGCGAATGAGCGACGAACAGCTGAAAGATGTCGGGTTGCGCCGGGATCAGATTAATTAAAAAGTGCGTTTTGTAGCCCGGTAAGCGTCAGCGCTACCGGGGAATTACATTCACAAAATTTATCAATTGATGCTTCTACATCCTTCGTTTCTTGATACTTACCCTGATAAGTATTATTTTCCCCACAGCTAAGTGAGGAAAGTAACATGACCGAAGACGAACTGTTTGCCCGCCGCCCGATGGGGATGCGCATGGCGATGGTGGTGCGCCAGTGGCGCGCGATTATCGACAGCGCCATTACCGATACCGGCCTGACCCAGTCAAGCTGGACGGTGCTGATGCAGCTGCATCAGCTGGGGTGCAACGTCTCGGTAAGCGAACTGGCGGAAGTGCAGGGTATTGAACTGCCGCCGCTGATGCGCACTCTCACGCAGCTGGAAAAGCAGGGGTATCTACTGCGCTCAACATCGCCATACGACAAGCGCATCCGCCTGCTTACGCTGACGGCAGAAGGCCGTACCATCCTGGAAAAGCTGAACCGCGTCATTGAGACTTATCAACGGCGCGTGACGGAAACCATCCCCGATGCGGATCTCGACACCTTCAGCGCCACGTTAAATCAAATCGCCTGCAACTTGCGGACAATCCGCGAAGAAGATAACAAGATCTAAAACACTATGATGACGCCAGAACAAAAATTTGCCCGCTGGGTAAGGGTAAGTATTGCCGCTTTCCTGGTGATATTCGCCTGGTTTATCGTTGCCGATATCTGGATCCCACTGACCCCGGACTCCACCGTGATGCGCGTGGTGACTCCGGTCTCGTCGCGGGTCTCCGGCTACGTCTCGCACGTCTACGTGCACAACAATAGCCAGGTGAAAAAGGGCGATCTGCTGTATGAGCTCGATCCCACGCCATTCATTAATAAAGTTGAAGCGGCGCAAATCGCCCTGCAACAGGCCAAACTGAGCAACCAGCAGCTGGATGCGCAAATCGCCGCCGCTCGCGCCAACCTGCGCACCGCGCAGTACACCGCGCGTAATGACAAAGTCACTCTCGACCGCTACCAGCGCCTGAGCACCATGCAAAACGTGTCGCAATCGGATCTCGATAAGGTGCGCACGACATGGCAGACCAGCGAACAATCGGTCAGCGCCCTGAATGCGCAGATTCAGAACCTGCTGATCCAGCGCGGCGAGCGCGACGACAAGCGCAACGTGACGCTGCAGAAATATCGCAACGCGCTGGAAGAGGCGCAGCTCAACCTCGGCTGGACCCAGGTGCGCGCTGAGACCGACGGTATGGTCAGCAACCTGCAGCTTAATCCGGGAATTTACGCCACCGCCGCTACCGCCGTGCTGGCGCTGGTTAACAACAATACCGATATCGTCGCCGACTTTCGTGAAAAAAGCCTGCGCCATACGGCGGTGAATACCGACGCGGCGGTGGTTTTCGATGCCCTGCCGGGTAAAGTGTTCCCGGCGCACGTGACCAGCAGCGACGCCGGTATTCTTGCCGGTCAGGAAGCGGTGAATGGCCAACTGTCGCAGCCTGAGCAGTCTACCCGCTGGGTGCGCGATGCGCAGCGCATGCGGATTCACGTCGCGCTGGATCAACCTCTGGATAAGCCGCTGCCGACCGGCGCCCGCGCCACCGTCCAGTTGTACAATAGCGACGGCCCCTTCGCCCGCACCTTTGCCGGCCTGCAGATCCACCTGGTGAGCTGGTTGCACTATGTCTATTAACACCCTGGCGCACGTCTTTACCCCGCACGGCAATATCGTCTATACGGCCAATGATTTTCGCCAGACGGTACGCATTGCCGTTGCCGGGACCATCGCGCTGAGTATTTCGACCTTCTACGACGTGCAGTACGGCGTGTTTTTCGTCGTTTATCCGCTGATGCTGATGTCGCTGGTGCCGGTATTCAACCGCCACGTCGCCCGGCAGTTTGTGTTCAGCGCGGCGGTCAATTGCGTCGAAATGGTGCTCATCGTTGGCTATCTGTCGCAGTGGCCGGTGATCATGACGTTAGTTGTGTTCGGTCTGTATGTGATGCGCTTTCGCTTCATGAGCCAGGGGCCGCTGTTCCTGCTGGGGTCGATGGGCGTGGTGTGCCAGAGCACGATGCTCAATTTTATGAGCTATCCCACCAGCAACTGGCACACGCTGATGTTCTCCAATATGGAGGCCTGCGTGATGGCGGTGGCGCTGAGCGCGCTGCTGCACTATTTGATCCCGGATGTTGAACCGCGTAAGCCGCCGCCGCGCATAGAGAAAGACGCCGCGCGGATCCGTCATGAATCGCTGCTTTCCGGCACGGTTGCGACCATTATCTTTGTGATCTTTCAGATCTGCGATCTGAGCGATTCGCTATCTGCGCTGATGGCCGGGGTACTGATCCTGTTCCCGATGCATTATCGCGGCGCGGTAATCAGCTCGATCTGGCGTGTGGCGGGGGTGGTACTGGCTTGTCTGTACATTCTGGTGGTGCAGCTGATTATCTATGATTTCAGCAACCACATGATCCTGATGATGCCGTTGATTGGTCTTGGTCTGGCCTTTAGCGCCCGCCTGCACGTGATGGAAAAAGTGGGCGCGGGCGTGGGATTCGCCAGCATCACCACTATCGGTATTATGTTTGGCCAGAATCTGCATCCGAATCAGGATCTGGTGTTCAGCGATCTGTACCGTATTACTTCAGTCACGGTATCGCTGGTGGCGACGCTGACCATGGTGTTTCTGGTCCATCGGGTACTGAACTGCTTCGCGCCGACGCGTTTTGTAGTGACCGATTAATCCTCCTGCGGGAAGCGGGCGATGCAGCGCCACGCTTCCCCGTTTTGCTGATACAGCGCCGCAGTATGCCCGGCGATTATCCAACTTCGCGCTGTTTTTTCGCTCCCCTCAATCAATACGCACAACCCGCAGCCGCTGCGCAGCTGGCGGGGAATATCCTTCACCTCGAAGGTCATCGCTGCCGCCTGCAGGGCTTTGCGCATCCGCACGACGCCCGCCGTTGAATGGAATAAGAATAGATATTTGCTCATCCGCGCCTCCGCTGGCGCTGGCCGATCAGCGCCGCGCCGATTGCCCCGGCAAACTGGGCGTCGGGATGGGTCGCGACCGGCATGCCAACATGTGTCTCCAGCATGCGGGCGAAGGCGGCGCAGTGGCTGACGCCGCCGGTAAACAGCAGCGGTCCCTGCGCCGATAAACGGCCAATAAAGTTCGCGCTGCGCCGCGCCATGGCATTGATAACTCCGGCCAGAATCGCCTCCGGGGCAACCCCCGCGGAACGCAGGCTGATGACTTCCGACTCGGCGAACACCGTACACATGCTGGTGATGGCGTGCGGTTCTACACCTTCGGTAATGGCGTCCAACTGGTCGACGCTGGCGCCGAGGGTCCGTGAAATCACTTCCAGAAAGCGCCCGGTACCAGCGGCGCATTTGTCATTCATCAGAAAATCACTGAGGTTGCCCTGCGCATCCAACTGAATGACTTTGCTGTCCTGGCCGCCGATATCAATCACCGTGCGGGTTTCCGGCGCCAGCAGGCGCGCGCCGAGCCCGTGACAGGAAATTTCGGTGACCTGTTTATCGGCAAAATCGACCAACTGGCGACCATAGCCGGTGAGGGTTAAGAAAGGCGTTGCCGCGAGGTCCGCGCGCAGCGTCTCCCAGGCATCATGAATGGCATCGGCGGGGCGAAAGGGCGTCGGGCTGAGGAAACGGCGCACGATGGCGCCGTTTGCCAGCAGGATGCCTTTGGTGGCGGTGGAGCCGGAATCAATACCTACCGAGTAGATCACGCTTGCTCCTTATAGCATTTCGATAAACGCGGCGACGCGGGTACTGAGCTGGCCGAGATCCGCCGTCGAATAATCGGTCTCGATCGCGATATAAGGAATGTCGTGCCGCTGGCGAACGTGACGCTTAATCGCCAGCGATTCCACGGCGTAGGTATGGCAAGCCTGCAGAATGACATCGACCACGCCGTCGGCCTGGTATTCCTCAACCATCTGGCTTAGCAATTGCAGGCGCTGGTCGTTAGGTGAAATACAGGAGCAGCCGATGGCGAGATATTTATCGGTTAAGGCATCGTAGACGTCGCCATCTTCCGCCACGCAGCGCTCGGTGGCCTTCGCGCCGGTACAGTTCTCGTAGCCCACCACCCAGCCGCCGTTTTCTTCGATAGCGCGGACGACTTTTTCCGCCGCGCCGCCGATCGGGCAGCCGGTGATCAGAATGCGCGGGCGGGAGGCTAACCGGTTTCCCTCCTGCCATTGTCGGCGGATGTTTTCCGCTATGGCATTGAGTTCGTCAATCAATGCGGTTTTGTCGAAGCGGAAGGTGGCGCCATAAACCACCTTTAAAATATCGCCGCCGCTAAGCGCCGGCGGATTGAGCTGCCCGAGGCGATAGAAGTTGGCCAGCGCGCGGCGTTCGCGATTTTTCAGTACGATGGCTTCACGCAGCGCCGCTTCGCTAATGGGCGTGGCGAAGCGGGTTTCAATCACCTGCTGCAGACGCTTGATCTCCGCTTTCCACAACGCGCGGGAGGCGGCGTCGCTGGCGCTGTTCGGCAGTTGCATTACGTGTACCGCCTTGAATTCGGCCATGTACTCGTACATCTTCTTTTTGCCGTCGCAGGTGGTTTCGCCGACCACCAGATCGGAGAAATAAAAGTAGGGGCATTTATCGGTTTTGCCGAAGCCGTAGCTGCTTTTAATCAGCGGGCAGAGATTGCGAGGCAGGTCTTTCTCCGCCTCTTCAATGGTTTCATCAGAAGTGGAACACAGTGAGACGACCACGGCGCCCGCCGCCATGGCTATCTCCTGGGGCATAAAAGTGCAGTAGGTACCGACCAGCGGCACGTTCTGCTCTTTGAGTTCCATTACGCTGAGAAAGCCTTTCTGGCGAGCTTCTGAGAATTGATCGAAGAGGGTGGGTAGTTCGGTGATAAGCGACATGATTTTCCTTCCCCGTACACGGGAGATGATGAAAGAGTCGCCATTATAACCATGTTATTTGTGTGTATTTATTGATCTCCCGCCCATCCTGACGGCGTTAATAGACCTTCTTTAAATTCAGGATTGCCGGGCTTCGATGACCGCCTCTGAACGCTGGCGCAAATTACGGAGTAACCCTGCCAGACAGCAGGCGGCGACGATCCCGGCGGCTACCGCCAGCAGGTGGAACGGTAATCTGCCGCCATGGAACCACAACCAGCGCGCGCCTTCAATCGATAACGCGCTGACGCTAAGGATCACGATATTCAGCGAGGCGGACACGGTACCTTTCGGCAAGTCGTTGGAAAACAGGGTAAAGCGGAACAGCGTCGGGAAAATCAGCCCGATACCGAAGGCGTAGAAGCAGGTGCCGAGCACCGACCACAGCCAGACGTGCGGCCACGTCAGATTACCGATAATCAGGATCGCCAGACCAACCATCTGGATGGGCACGGCGCTTAACACAAAGCGCGGGCGAGTCGGGTCTTTCACCCAGCGCGCCACCGACAGATTAGCGATAATGACAGCGCTGAAGACCGGCACCTGGCTCCAGGCAAACTCGCTGGTGGTGAGCCCGCCGGCGTCCATTAAAATCACCGGCGATACCGCCACCCAACTCATCAGCGGAATATAGCTCAGCGCCAGCGTGGCGGCGCCGAGTAAAAAGATGCGGTTGCGGAAGACGTCGCGAAAATCGCGCACCACGCCGAGTGGGCTGAATGGCACGTCGCCGCGACGCACCGTCTCCGGCATGTTAAACAGTAAACCCAGCCAGGCCACCAGCCCCATCGCGGCGATAATGCCAAACAGCGCTTTCCAGTGGATAAAGTGCATCAGCGCCGCCCCGGAAAGCGGACCGACGATCGGCGCCACCAGCACGATGGAGGTAATCACCGCCATCAGCTTGATCGACCGCTTTTCGTCATAGGCCTCCTGCACGGTGACGTAGCCGACGGTGGCGATAAAACAGATGCTGGTGCCCTGCACAAAACGGGCAATCAGGAACTGGGTCATTGAGGTCGTCCACAGGGTGGCGAAGCAGGCGAGGGTAAAAATCAGCGCGCCGCTCAGCAGTACCGGTCGGCGGCCAATACGATCGGATAGCGGCCCCAGCAGCCACTGTAGCGCCATTCCACCGGCCATATACAGGCTCACCGAGGCCGGAGCCAGCGCCACATCGGCGTTAAAATCCCGCACTACGTGCAGGATCCCCGGCTGGATGAGATCGGTGGTCAGGTAGGCGGAAAAATCGTACAGGATCAGCGCCATCGGAAAGAATAGCGATGCGCAGTAGCGGGCGCTCAATCGCGAAATCCATGACATAACCTTCTCCTTGCCGTCGGGTATTCATCGTTAGAATGGTTATGATGCTACCATTGTCAGCCGATATGCAGATGCAGCAGGGCCGGAATTTGCGATAACAGCCACAGGCCGAGGCCGATAGTGCCGCCGACCAGCGTGCCGTTGATGCGAATAAACTGCAGATCCTTGCCGATGTTGAGCTCGATCTGGCGCGACATATCGCGCGCGTCCCAGCTTTTGACCGTATCGCTGATATGGCGAGTGAGGAAAGCGGAGAATTCCGGTGCCACCCGATGCGCTGCCTGCTCCAGATGCTCATTCAGCGATTCACGCAGCGCGTCGTCGCGCACCAGCGTTTCGCCGAACCACTGACCGGCCTCGGCGATCCGCTGCTTGATGCGCGAATCGTCACTGCTGATATCGTTTTTCACCCAGCCGCGCAGATCCGCCCACACCTCGCCGAGATAGCGATTAAAGGTCTCATCGTTTTTCAGATACGCTTTGATGTTATCGGCTTTTTGCGCCATTTGCGGATCGGATTTCAGATTGTCGATAAGCTTCTGCGCCGCGCGGTCAAAGGCCTGGCGAATCTGGTGGCTGCGGTCCTGAGTGACCTCATCGAGCAGCGTATTTACCGCGTCGGTGACCATTTCGGCGCTGTGCTCGCCAAGCCACTCGGTGGGTAACAGTTTGGCCTTCAGCGGGTGTTCGGTCTCCAGCCAGTGCACGATACCGCGGGCGATAAAGGCGCGTGAGCTGTCGCGCTGTAGCAGGGCGATCAGCTGGCTTATTAGTGAATCCAACAGCTTTTGATGACGGTTATCGCGGGTTAGCCCCTCCAGCATCATGGCGCTGGTCTGCGTCAGGTCGACCTTATCGATAGCCTTGTGCACCGCGCGCCGCAGCAGACGCTGAATACGGGTATCATCGGTGAGCTCGAGAAAACCGCTCATCACCTGTAGCAGATGTTGGCCCACACGGCGGGCGTTTTCGGGCTGGCTAAACCAGTTACCGAGCATCAAGGCCGGTTCGTAGCGGCGAATCAGCGCCACCAGTGAGGGAGTATCAAGAAACTTCTCCTGCACGAAATGGCCAAGATTATCGGCGATACGGTCTTTATTACGCGGGATGATCGCCGTATGGCGGGCGACAAACGGCAGCGGAATTCGGCGAAACAGGGCCACCACCGCAAACCAGTCGGCCAGCGCCCCGACCATCGCCGCTTCGGAAATAGCCTTCAGCGCGCTGACCCACGGCGTCGGCGGTAGCAGCAGCGTAGTGATAAACAGCGCCGCCGCAATCAGCAGCAGCGACAGCGCCAGCAGTTTGGCGCGTTTTAATTCAGCGAGTTTTTCCATAAGGTTAAGCATATAACCTGACGGCGAGGTCATGCAAAAATCGGCACAACTTCCTGTACGCGCGGATCAATTTTACTTAGCGGTTACGCTAATGACAGGCAGCTAAAAACGCTATTTAATTATTTGCTGCAAACTGGCAACGTGCGCCGCTTCGGCCGGTTTATTCGCGAAGTCGCGCATCGGGTTCCTCAGCATAGGGAGAGATTGATGACCATCGCCGAAAGATTACAGGAAGTTGGCCGCAGAAAAGGCAAACGTGAAGGGCGGCTTGAAGGATGGCAAGAAGGGCAGCACGCCGAAGCGCAGCGAATTGCGAGGATGATGCTTGCCGACGGTATTGCACCTGAAACCGTACTGAAGATCACCGGTCTGGCTGCCGAAGAGATAGCCACGTTACCACATTGATAAAGCCGTTATGCCGGGGCGCCCTCAAGGCGCCCTTGCTATCCATTCTCATGGAATATTCCGGATATACCTAACTTTACCCGCATCGTCAGCCATCTCGACTACCCTTAATATCCTTAGCGGCATTTTTGACTGCGTTAATAGCGATAACAAGGAGACATGCGATATGGCTTATCAGACAGTGAATCCTGCGAATAACCAGCTAATTAAGAGCTACCCCGCACACAGCGATGCGGACGTGGAGGCAGCGCTGCAGAAGGCAGATGCGCTTTATCATTCTGCGTGGGCGAAAGGCGATATTGCGCAGCGTCTGCCGGTGCTGCATAAGCTTGCCGACCTTATCGACAGCCGGACGGAGGAGCTGGCGAAAATCGCCAGCCAGGAGATGGGCAAGCTCATTAAACAGAGCCGCGGCGAGGTCAAACTCTGCGCGCAGATTGCCCGCTATTATGCCGACAACGCCGAACGGTTCCTGGCGCCGGTGAAGTATCCCTCCGACCTTGGCGAAGCCTGGGTTGAACACCATCCCATCGGCGTCTTAATGGCGGTGGAGCCGTGGAACTTCCCCTATTACCAGTTAATGCGCGTGCTGGCGCCAAATCTGGCGGCCGGTAATCCGGTTATTGCTAAACATGCCAGCATCGTTCCGCAATGCGCCGAGACCTTCGCGCATCTGGTGCGCGAGGCTGGCGCGCCGGAAGGGGCGTGGACCAACCTGTTTATCTCCCAGGATCAGGTGGCGAAAATCATCGCTGACGATCGGGTGCAGGGGGTGGCGCTGACCGGCTCGGAAAAAGCGGGCGGCATCGTGGCATCGCAGGCGGCGAAACATATTAAGAAAGCGACGCTGGAGCTGGGCGGCAACGATGTGTTTGTGGTACTCGACGATGCCGATCTGGAACGCGCGGTGAAAATAGGCGTACAGGCGCGGCTGAACAACGCCGGGCAGGTTTGCACCGCCGCTAAACGCTTCATTCTGCATGAAAAAATCGCCGAGTCGTTCCTGAGCAAGTTTAGCGATGCCTTCCGCCAGGTGAAGATCGGCGATCCGCTCGATGAAAGCACCACCCTTGGCCCGCTCTCGTCGAAAGAGGCGCTGGAAACCTTAAGTAAACAGGTAGATGAGGCGGTGAAGTATGGCGCCAAATTACACCTCGGCGGCAAGCCGGTTTCCGGCGAAGGTAATTTCTACGAACCCACCATTCTGACGGGAATTACCCGTGAGAACCCGGCGTACTTCGAAGAGTTCTTTGGCCCGGTGGCGCAGATATACGTGGTGAAAGACGATGATGAGGCGATTGAGCTCGCCAACGACTCTCACTACGGCCTGGGCGGCGCGGTGTTTAGTCAGGACATTGAGCGGGCGAAGCGTATGGCCTCGGGGATTGAAACCGGCATGGTCTATATCAACTGGTTAACGGATACCGCGCCGGAGCTGCCTTTTGGCGGCGTGAAGCGCTCCGGCTTTGGCCGTGAGCTTTCCGACCTCGGTATCAAAGAGTTTGTGAATCAGAAGCTGGTGGTCGTTCGCCGCTAAACCATCCATCATGAAGTATCCCTCTCCCATCGGGGGAGGGATTCTTCCTTGCGGCGGCTATTTACGGAGCCCGGCAAACGCGGCGCGGATTTCTTCTTCCGGCAGTTGAATGCCGATAAACACCAGCGTGCTGTGCGGCGTTTCATCACCCCACGGGCGATCCCAGTCGGCGCTGTAGAGGCGCTGCACGCCCTGGAACAGCAGGCGATTTGGCTCGCCGTCGATCCACAGCATGCCTTTATAGCGCATCAGTTGCTCGGCGAAGGAGAGCAGCAGGTTTTCCATCACCCGTGAGACTTCACTGATATCCACCGGATAGTCGAGCTCGACCACAATCGACGAGACGTCGTTTTGTTTTTCCGCCACAAAATGAAAGCGCGGTGTGGCGCTGACAACCTTCTCTTCCAGCATAAAACCGCTGGTATTAAAGAGCAGGCTTAAATCGATATCGCCGTGGATGACGGTATAAATCGGCGCCCGCGCGTTGATGCGCGCCAGCCGTTCGCGCAGCTTTTCGGTGTCGCCGGCGACATCGGTTTTGGTTAACAGAATCCGGTCCGCGTAGCCGACCTGCGACTGGGCAATGGTAAACTGATCCATCTGCTGGTCGGCATGGACGGCGTCGACCAGGGCAATCACGCCGTCCAGCAGATAGCGTTCGCAAAGCACCTCGTGGGAGAAAAAGGTCTGAATAATCGGCCCTGGGTCGGCCATGCCGGTGCATTCAATCACCAGTCGGTCGAAGGCAATCTCGCCGCGATCGCGGCTGTCGAGCAGATCGAGCAGGGCATCTTCCAGTTCGTTTGAGCGCGTGCAGCAAATACAGCCGTTGGTCAGGGTTTTAATCTGCGTGGCGCGGTCGCCGATCAATTGATCGTCAACGGACACTTCGCCAAATTCATTTTCAATCACGGCGATTTTGAAACCGTGCTGCTCATTAAGGATGTGGCGCAACAGGGTGGTTTTTCCTGCGCCGAGAAAACCGGTTAATAGGGTGACTGCAATCGGTGCCATTATTGCCTCCATTAACAGCAGCGTACGCCGCCTTTGCCGTCGCCGCCGTAGCGGGCCTGCTGGCGTTCGCGGAAGAATTCTTCATAAGTCATGTACGGCTGATCCGGATGGTTGGTTTGCATATGGGTGACGTAGTTGTCGTAATCCGGAATGCCGATCAGCATTTTCGCCGCCTGACCGAGATATTTTTTTGCCTGACCTAAGTTACCAAACATTGTAAGTTCCAGATAACGAATAAAGCCGGATGGCGACTCGCGCCTTATCCGGCCTACGTTAATGTGCTTTTTGTAGGCCGGATAAGCGTAGCGCTATCCGGCATCAGGATTAATGATGTGACGAGGTCTTCACGCCGCCTTCCGGTACCGGCACGTACGGAGTCTCTTTATCGGTACGCACCTTATTGTTGCGGACATTGAGCCAGGTTTTGATGCCGTAGAAGATGATGCTATACACCACCACCAGGAACAGAATGCTCAGGCCGGCGTTGGTGTAGTTGTTGACCACGATATGGTTCATGTTGGCGATCTGCTGTGCGGTCAGCTCGCCGCCGGCGGCAATCTTCTCTTTATACTGCTGAGCCATAAAGAAGAAGCCTTCCATCTGCGGGTTGCTGCTGAACAGCTTCAGGCCCAGCGCCCAGGTGGTACACAGCAGCAGCCACGCAGCCGGGATAACGGTGACCCAGATATATTTGGTGCGCTGCATCTTGACCAGCACGACGGTGCCAAGCACCAGCGCCACCGCGGCCAGCATCTGGTTAGAGATACCGAACAACGGCCACAGGCTCTTCACGCCGCCCAGCGGGTCGACCACGCCCTGATACAGCAGGTAGCCCCACAGCCCGACGCAGCCGGCGGTACCGATAATACCGGCGACCAGCGAGTCGGTTTTTTTCAGGAACGGCACGAAGTTACCCAGCAGATCCTGCAGCATAAAGCGGCCTGCGCGGGTACCCGCATCCAGCGCGGTGAGGATAAACAGCGCTTCAAACAGGATACCGAAGTGGTACCAGAAGCCCATATCCGCCATCGGGATGATTTTATGGAACACATGGGCGATACCAACGGCCAGCGTCGGTGCGCCGCCGGCGCGGTTCAGGACTGAAGGTTCGCCGATATCTTTGGCCGTCTGCAGGATCTGCTCTGGTGAAATTACGAAGCCCCAGGAGCTGACGGTCGCCGCCGCGTGGACGGTGACTTCTTTCAACTGCGCTGCGATCATCGCCGCGTTTTCACCGCCCATTTCATGCAGGTTTGGCATGACGATGCCAAGGCCTGCCGGCGGGGTGTTCATCGCGAAGTAGAGGCCCGGTTCGATAATCGAGGCCGCAACCAGCGCCATGACTGCAACAAAGGATTCCATCAGCATCGCGCCGTAGCCGATAAAGCGGGCGTCGGTCTCGTTGGCCAGCAGCTTCGGCGTGGTGCCGGAGGCGATCAGCGCGTGGAAACCGGAGACCGCGCCGCAGGCGATGGTAATAAACAGGAACGGGAACAGCGCGCCTTTCCACAGCGGGCCGGTACCATCAATGTACTGGGTCACTGCCGGCATTTTCAGGTCCGGGTTGAGGATAACGATCCCCAGCGCCAGGCCGACGATCACGCCGATTTTCAGGAAGGTGGCCAGATAATCGCGCGGCGCCAGAATCAGCCATACCGGCAGCAGCGCGGAGATGAACGCGTAGCCAATCAGGGTAAAGGTGATAGTGGTATCTTTAAAGGTCAACGCCGGGCCCCAGTACGGGTCGTGGGCAATGATGCCGCCGAACCAGATAGATGCCACCAGCAGCACGATACCGATCACCGAGACTTCACCCACGCGCCCTGGACGCAGGAAGCGCATGTAGATACCCATAAACAGCGCGATAGGCACCGTCGAACAGACGGTAAAGACGCCCCACGGGCTTTCCGCCAGCGCTTTCACCACGATGAGCGCCAGTACCGCGAGGATGATGATCATAATCAGGAAGCAGCCGAACAGGGCGATAGAACCCGGTACCGGCCCCATTTCCTGTTTAATCATCTCGCCCAGCGAAGCGCCGTTACGCCGCGAGGAGATAAACAGCACCATGAAGTCCTGTACCGCGCCCGCCAGCACCACACCGGCCAGCAGCCAGAGGGTGCCCGGCAGATAACCCATCTGCGCGGCCAGTACCGGGCCAACCAGCGGGCCGGCCCCGGCAATGGCGGCGAAGTGGTGGCCAAACAGCACGTAGCGGTTGGTCGGCACGTAGTTCAGGCCATCGTTATTAATGACCGCCGGCGTCGCGCGCGTTGGGTCAAGCTTCATCACCTTCTGCGCGATATACAGGCTGTAATAACGGTAGGCGACGAGGTACACGGAAACCGACGCGACGACGATCCACAGGGCACTGACGTGCTCACCGCGGCGCAACGCGACGACTGAGAGGCAAAATGCCCCGATGATTCCGAGAATCACCCAGGGTATGTGCTTGAGTAGTTTTTTGGTATCCATAGTAAAACCTGGCGTTAATTAGATTAATAATTGGCCGAAGCCGTCTGGTTTTGTGTTTGGGTTGGTGGAGGTATTGATTAGCTAGGCTGCCTCCGATCTTGCCAGAACGCCGCGCGCGTAAAGTTGGGTAAATCGGTGAGTGGTTATATGCGGGGTTAAGCGGTCGCTAGCCGGGGTAAGCGGTTGGCTATGAAGTGAGCAAGAGGGAAATATGTGATTGAGATCACGGGGTATTGTCGTGTGTCGCGAGGCATACCTGCGTCAGAATATATCAATTTAAACTCATTTTTCTCATTTCATAATGACTTCACACTTTACATCGGTTACTGAAATATATTCACTGATCCGATGAAAATAGCCTGCCATTGATGAAATTCCCGCTGAATTATTTTTGCGGTGATTGCCTTGTTAATATGAGTTGATATTTATACACGTTTGAATGTATTTAAAGGTTATAACTTTTCGTTGTATCCAACATGGATGGCTTTGGCTTTAATAATAATGAATAAATGGAGTTTAATTCATAAGGTTTTTATTATCTCTGCGCTGCCAGTGTGGGGATACGCCGCGCCTGGGGATACCGAACGTGAGCAGCAGTTCATCAACCAGCAGCAGCGCCAGCAAGCCTTGGAAAGTCAGCTCGCGCCTCCGTCACCGGATATTCATTTATCAGCGGAAGAAATAAATGTCGATGATGGTTTATTTCCCGTGGAACAACCTTGCTTTGCTATTTCTCAGGTTATTTTGCAGGGCGCTGAAGCCTTACCGCATTGGCTTCCGCTCCAGCGCCAGACAAATAAAGCGATTGGGCGTTGTCTGGGAGGGAAGGGCATTAATCTATTGATGGCCCAGTTGCAGAATATATTAATCGATCGCGGTTATATCACCAGCCGGATCCTTGCCCCGCAGCAGGATTTAAAAAGCGGTGTTTTGCGCCTGGTGGTGATGCCGGGTTATATCCGTGAAGCCAGACTTACGGAGGACAGCGATGATTATCTGTGGCTGGCGAGCGCGTTTCCGGCGACTGACGGGAAACTACTGGATCTGCGCGATATTGAACAGGGGCTGGAAAACTTGCAGCGCCTGCCGACGGTACAGGCCAGCATGGAAATTGTTCCGGGCGAAACGCCGGGGCAAAGCGATATTGTTATTAACCGCCGACAGGAACGCTTCTGGCGCGTTGACGCCTCGCTCGATGATTCCGGCTCTAATGCCACCGGCCGCTATCAGGGTAACCTGACGCTATCACTGGATAACCCGCTAGCCTTAAGCGATCTTTTTTACCTTTCCGGCTCACATAACCTCGATGGCAACGGCGGTAAATCCTCAAAGAACCTGACCGGCCACTATTCGATCCCGCTGGGCTACTGGCAGCTCGGATTAACCGCCAGCCAGTACGATTACGTGCAAACCGTGGCGGGGGCCAACGGCGATTACCAGTACAGCGGTAAAAGCAAGAACGTTGATTTCCAGATGAGCCGCGTACTGCACCGTAGCGGTAGTCAGAAGACCACGCTTAGCGCCGATGTGTTAGCCCGCGAGCAGCGCAACTTCATTAACGACACCGAGATTGCCGTTCAGCGGCGGCAGACGGCGGCCTGGAAGCTTGGTCTGCAGCATCGCCATTACCTGGGCAACGCCACTCTCGATGCCGGAGCGAGCTATCAGCGCGGTACCCGCTGGTTTGGCGCTCAGCCCGCGCCGGAAGAGCAGTGGGGAGAAGCAACCGCCCTCAGCAAAATCCTGCAATTCAATGCTCAGCTCAATTTGCCTTTTGCCCTGGGCGGGCAAAATTTTCGCTTTACCAGCCGCTATCAGCGGCAGATGAGCAGCACGCCGCTGACTTCGCCGGATATGTTTTCCATCGGCAACCGCTGGACGGTACGCGGCTTTGACGGCGAGCGCACCCTGACCGCCAGTCACGGCTGGTACGTACGTAACGATATCGCCTGGTCGACTCCGTTGCCGGGGCAGGAGTTTTATCTGGGGGCGGATTACGGCGAAGTCGGCGGCGCAGGCAGTGAAACGCTGGTAGGCAAACACCTCGCCGGGGGCGTGGCAGGGCTGCGCGGCCAGTACCAGCGCGCCAGCTACGACCTGTTCGCCGGTATCCCTTTAGCCAAACCCGATGGCTTTAAAACCGACCCGGCGACTTTTGGTTTCAGCGTCAGCTGGAACTACTGACTATACTCACGCGCCGCCCGGCGGCGCGTGCTGTGCACATGGACGATCTTCCGCGCCGCGGTGGACAACGGATGACGAGTAACGGCAATGAATAAACGCTTTTATCGAATCGTATTTAATAAGGCTCGCGGGATGCTGATGGTGGTGGCGGAAACGACCCGCTCTCATCGGGCGGGCGTGTCGCCGCAATCCGGCGCCGACGCGCGAACCGGGTCGACGCTGGCGTCCACCCTGGCGCCGCTGGCCTTTAGCTTTCTGCTCGCTTTTTCCTGTCTCACTCCGGCTCAGGCAGCGATTGTCGCCGATAACCATGCGCCCGGCGGCCAGCAACCGCAGATCGCCAATAGCGCCAATGGCACGCCGCAGGTCAATATTCAGACACCGAGCGGCGCAGGCGTTTCACGCAACGTCTACAGCCAGTTTGATGTCGATGGGCGCGGCGTGGTGCTGAATAACAGCCACGCTAACACTTCAACCCAACTGGCCGGGATGGTCGCCGGCAACCCGAATCTGGCGAAAGGGGAAGCCAGAGTGATCCTCAACGAGGTGAATACCCGCGATCCGAGCCGGCTGAATGGCTATATCGAGGTTGCCGGACAAAAAGCGCAGGTGGTTATCGCTAACCCTGCCGGAATTAGCTGCGATGGCTGCGGGTTCATCAATGCTAACCGCGCGACACTGACGACAGGCCAGGTGCAGTACGGTAACGGGCAGATTAGTGGTTATGATGTCAATCGCGGCGAAATTATCGTACAGGGCGGCGGCCTTGATGCGAGCTCGGTAGACAGTACCGACCTGCTCGCCCGCGCGGTGAAAATCAACGCCGGGGTTTGGGCGCAGGAGCTAAAGGTCACCGCAGGGCGTAATCAGATCGATGCGGCGCACACCCGAACGACGGCAAAATCAGCCGACGGCAGTGCGCCGCCAGCGGTGGCGATAGACGTCAGCGCCCTGGGCGGGATGTACGCCCATAAAATTCGTCTTGTCGGTACCGAGCGCGGCGTAGGCGTTCACAATGCCGGCAATATCGGCGCGGCGGCGGGGGACGTAGCAATCAGCGCTGATGGCTCGCTCAGCAACAGCGGCGTGATTCAGTCCGCGCAGAATCTGCAACTGTCCGTTAAGGGCGATCTTCACAACCAGGGCCAGCTGTACGCCGGAAAAGATAGCGTGGTGACGGCCAGCGCGACGCTAACCAATGACGGCATGATCGCCGCGCAAGGCGATACGCGGATTGCCGCCAACGCTTTGCGTAGCGCGCAAAACAGTACGCTCGCCGCCGGATTAAATAGCGATGGTTCTACCGCCAGCAGCGGCGCGCTGACGCTGAATAGCCAGAGCTCGCTGGCGCTGAATGGCCGCAATATGGCGGCAGGAACGCTGACGGCCCAGGGCAGGACGGTGGATCTTGATAACAGTCGAACCTCGGGGGCGCGGATCGTGGTCAGCGCCGCGTCCGGCGATATCACCACCCGAGATGCGGTGGTGGCGGCCAGCGAAAAACTGCAGTTGGCCGCCAGCGGCAAACTCAACAACCACAGTGGCCTGTTGACGGCCAGCCAGCTTGAGCTGAAAGCAATGGCGCTGGATAACCAACAGGGCGTAATCCAGCAGACGGGCGAGGACGATCTACGCCTTGATTTTCGCGCGGGGTTGGATAACCGCGGCGGTGAGATCGCCAGCAACAGCCATGCTTTGACGCTCAGCACCAGCCAGTTGCTCAATCAAAACGGAACGCTGCTGCATACCGGCAGCGGCGGCATGTCTATTACCAGCGAAGGCGCGCTGGACAATGGCGAAGGCACTATTGCCGCTAACGGCAATATCGTTTTGCACTCCGATAACATTAATAATCGCAGCGGTAAAATCAGCACGACGCAGGGCAATGCTCAGCTCACTACGCGTCATGAGCTGGAAAATTCGCAAGGGAATATCGTTGCTGGCGGCAGCCTTTCTCTACAAGTGGCCAGCCTTCGGAACCAGCAGGGGCAAGTGATTGCGGCGCAGGGCGACATTCAGCTCACTGCGCGCCATGGGGTGGATAACTCGCAGGGGAATATCATCGCCAGCGGCGATATCCAACTCCAGGCTGAAAATCTTACTAATCGTCACGGGCAGATAGGCACGGCGCAGCGGGGCAGCGTCAACCTGACGACGAGCGGTTTACTGGATAACCAGCAGGGCACAATTACCGCCTTTGATGCCCTGGGTATTCAGAGCGCCACCGTTGATAACCGGCAGGGAGAACTGCAGTCCGGCGGTAATCTCAATATCACCATTCACAACCGGGGGCTGGATAACCGGCAGGGGCAGATCGTCTCCGCCGCCGCTCTGGAAATAGCAGGCGTCAACCTGGCGCTGGCTAATACGGGCGGGACGTTACTTGCCGCGAGCAAACTTAGCCTCGATGCCGATTCCCTCAGCGGCGATGGCGAGGTGCTCTCTCAGGGCGATATGTCGCTCACGTTGCGTCAGGCGTTTCATAACGCCGGGAGGATCATCGCCAACGGCAACCTGCAGTGGAATCTCTCCGGACTGGGGCTGATTAATCAGGGGGTTATCAGCGCCGGCCGGGCGCTCAATCTCTATGCGGCAAAGCTGGATAACCGTCAGGAAGGTGAAATCAGCGCTGGCGAGAACCATTTGACGGTCAGCGGCGAGTTGGTCAACCGGGGGCTGATTGACGGTGGTTTAACCCATATTGTCGCCACGACGTTAACCAATATCGGCAGCGGGCGCCTGTACGGCGACGCCATCGCGCTGCAGGCGGCAACGCTGACTAACGCCGCGGAGAACGGCGTGGCGGCGACGATTGCCGCACGGGCATCGCTGGCAATGGGCGTCGGCACGCTCAATAACCAGGATCACGCGCTAATCTACAGCGACGGTACGCTCGCCATTGGCGGCCAGCTTGCCGAAGACGGTTCGCTCAGCGGCCGGGCGGGAGTGTTTAATAACCACAGCGCAACGCTTGAGTCCGCCGGTGATATGGCGCTCGATATCCAACAAATCAATAACTACAACGACCATCTGGTGACGAAAGATGTGATGGTCGAGCAGTCATGGCGCCATGAAGCGGCGCTGAAAGGATCGGTACAGCGCTTCGACTGGTCGCTGGTCGATACCAGCTATAAAAACAAATACGGCGTTCACGACGCCATCATGCCGGACGGAAGCCGCGGCGATGAGTTCTATGAATACCAGTACCAGCGTACCGTTGTGGAAACGCAGGTGGTGGAAAGCGATCCTGGCAAAATCCTCTCCGGCGGCCAGCTCATCATCAACAGCGATAAGCTGAATAACTACGATAGCCAGATTATCGCCGGAGGAGCGCTCGGTGGCGTGATTGGCGAACTAAACAACGTCGCCACGACCGGCAAACGGGTGACCACCGACGTCGGCACCCAGACCCGTTGGTATGAGAAAAAGACCAGCCGCCCGTTTGGCGGCACCAAAACCAGCCAGGGGAAAAAAAGCAGCGAATATGAACCGACGCCGACGGTTCAGACCATCGATTTGCAAACCATGAAGTGGCAGGGCAATACCCAAATTGATGGCCATAGCGGTGTGATTAATCCGCGCGATCGCGCCGATGAAACAGGCGAAATACCCGCCGGACGACTGGTGGAAGTGACGCCGGTTAACGCTGACGGAACGGTTATTCGCGTCGTCACGCCGGATACCCGGCTTCCTGTCAGCAGTCTGTATCAGATCGACCCGCAGGCTAAAGCAGGCTATCTGGTGGAAACCGATCCGCGTTTTACCAACGGTAAAGCGTGGCTCGCCAGCGACTACATGCAAAATCAGCTGGGCGTTGATCAGGCGATGAAGCGGCTTGGCGACGGCTATTACGAACAGCGGCTGGTGCGTGAGCAGATCGTTAAGCTGAGCGGCGGGCGCTACCTGCAGGGCTACAGTAACGATGAAGAGCAGTACCGGGCGCTGATGGACGCGGGCGTCGCCTTCGCCAAACAGTACAACCTGACGGTCGGGGTGGCGCTGACGCCAGCGCAGATGGCGCTGCTGACCAGCGATATGGTCTGGCTGGTCGCCAGAGAGGTCACGCTAACGGATGGCTCCGTGCAGCAGGTGCTGGTGCCGCAGGTTTACGCGCGGGTTAAAGCGGGCGATCTCGATGGCAGCGGCGCGTTGCTCGGCGGTGAAAACGTGGCGTTCAGCGTGAGCCGTGATGTGACCAACAGCGGGCACATCCAAAGCCGCGGCGTGACGCAGCTAACCGCGGAAAACATTCATAACAGCGGCTATATCGGCGGCAACCAGCTCACGCTAAACGCGCGTACTGATATCAACAATATTGGCGGAACGCTGCAGGGCGGCGATAGCCTGATCGCGCAAGCCGGGCGTGATATCAACAGCGCCAGCACCCTCGGCGGCGGCCCGGGTAACATCAGCCTCGATCGGCCCGCGGGGATTTATGTCCAGAATGAAAACGGCCAACTGGGGCTGCAGGCGTTACATAACATTAATCTGACGGCAAGCATGGTGAGTAACAGCGCGGCGGGCAGCCAGACGCAGATTATCGCCGGCAACGATCTCAACCTGCAGACGCTCGCCACCACCCATAGCGAAAGCGGAAGCTGGGAGAAAGGCAACGATCGTTCCTTGACCCAGCGTAGCGATATCGGCACGCAAATTAACGGCGGCGCGGTGGCGCTGTCCGCCGGCCACGATATGAATGCCCGCGCCGCCAGCGTGACGGCGACCAGCAGCCTGACGGTTGCCGCCGGCAATGATATTAACCTCAGCAGCGGCGAGTCCTCATGGCACCTGACGGAAAACAGCCATCAAAGCAGCAGCGGCCTGCTGGCTCGCCGCTCGCTCACCACTCACGATGAAGTGTGGGCGCAGAACGCCATCGGCAGCAATTTTAGCGGTGACAGTATTGTGATGCAGGCCGGGCGCGACCTGCTGGTGTCCGGCAGCAGTGTTGCCGGCACCCAGGACGTCAACCTTGTGGCGGGGCGTAACCTGACCATCACCACCGCCGAGGAGAGTCGCCAGGAAAACCATCTACGTAAAGAGAAACATAGCGGCTTTTCCGGCACCGGCGGTGTCGGCTTCAGCGTCGGCAGTTCGTCGCTGAAAGCCACCGACGTAACGACGGCGTTGAGTAGCGCCGCCAGTACCGTCGGAAGCTCACAGGGCAACTTGAGCCTGAGCGCCGGTAATGTATTGACGGTTCAGGGATCTGACCTGGTGGCCGGCAACAATATGGCCTTGACCGGTAAAACCGTAAATATTCTGGCAGCGGAAAACCAGAGCACCCAGACCCATACCGTGGAGCAGAAAACCAGCGGCCTGACGCTGGCGTTATCCGGGATGGTGGGCAGCGCCCTTAATACCGCGGTTTCTAGCGCCAACCAGGCCAGCACCGAGAGCAATGGCCGTCTCGCCGCGCTGAGCGGGCTGCAGTCGGCATTATCGGGCGTACAGGCGTATCAGGCATCGCAGATGCAGACTGCGGATTCCAGTCCGGAGAGCATGATAGGGATCAACCTTTCCTGGGGTAGCCAGTCCTCGAAATCCACTCAGCGACAAACGCAGAACACCAGCCGCGGCAGCAGCCTGATGGCCGGCAACAATCTCAGCATTATCGCCACGGAGACGGATATCAACGTTGAGGGCAGCCAGCTGCAGGCCGGCGGCAGCGCGTTGCTCAATGCCGCGCGCGATGTGAATTTATTCTCTGCGGAGAACGCCAGCACCCTGAGCGGTAAAAACGAGAGCCATGGAAGTTCGTTTGGCGTCGGTATTAACTTCGGGCAGGGCGCGAACGGGCTGACGGTCAGCGCCAGCGCCAACGCCGCGAAGGGCCACGAGAAGGGCAACAGCCTGACGCATAACGAAACGACCTTCAGCGCCGGGGAGCGGGTGACTATTGTCAGCGGTCGCGATACGACGCTGACCGGGGCGCAGGTGAGTGGCCATCAGGTGACAATGGACGTCGGGCGTAACCTGACGCTGAGCAGCGAGCAGGACAGCGATAACTACGATTCGAAGCAGCGTAGCGGCAGCGTGGGGGCGAGCGGCAGCATGGGCGGTGGTTCGGGTTCTCTTAACCTGAGCCAGAGCAAAATGCACAGCACCTGGGCGTCGGTGGAGGCGCAGACGGGGATTTTTGCCGGCGAGGGTGGTTTTGATGTGAAGGTGGGCGGGCATACGCAGCTGAATGGCAGCGTGCTGGCGAGCACGGCGGCGGCGGAGCTGAACCGGCTGGATACCGGGACGCTGGGTTTCCGGGATATTAAAAACTATGCCGAGTACAGCGTGGAGCAGCAGAGCGCGGGGGTGAGCACGAGCGGTAGCGTGGCGGGGCAGTTCCTCGGGAATGCGGCCAGCGGCCTGCTGATGGGGGCGAACGGCAGCGGCAGCGACAGTTCGCTGACGCGGGCGGCGGTGAGCGAGGGCAGTATCGTTATCCGCGACGGCGCGAATCAGCAGCAGGACGTGACGGGGTTAAGCCGGGATGCGGCGCATGCGAACCAGACGCTGAGTCCGATATTTGATAAGGAGAAAGAGCAGAACCGGCTGGCGACGGCGCAGAAGATAGGTGAAATCGGGCGCCAGGTGAGTGATGTGCTGGTGACGCAGGGCAAGCTGAACGCGCAGGCGGCGCAGAGCGACCCGGCGGCGCGGGCAGCGGCGCGGGCGAAGCTGGTAGCGGGAGGGAATGCCAGCCCGAGCGAGGAGCAAATCAGCGCGCAGGTGAGCCGGACGGCGACGGCGGACTACGATACGGGCGGAAAGTACCAGAAGGTGGCGCAGGCGGTAACGGCGGCGATGCAGGGTCTGGCGGGTGGCAACCTGGCGCAGGCGGCGAGTGGCGCAGTGAGTCCGTATGTGGCGGAAATCATTCACAGCCAGACGACGGACAGCGCGACGGGTAAGGTGAATGTGGAAGCCAATGCGATGGCGCATGCGGTGTGGGGAGCGATAGCGGCGGCATCGGGAAATAACAGCGCGCTGGCGGGAGCGGCAGGCGCGGTGAGCGGCGAGCTGCTGGGGCGCTGGATAGCGGCGGAATATTATCCGGGTGTTAAGACAGAAGAGCTGTCGGATGAGCAGAAGTCGACGATAAGCGCGCTGAGCACGCTGGCGGCGGGACTGATGGGGGGGCTTAGCGGAGGCAGCAGCGCGGATGCGGTGGCGGGTGCGCAGGCCGGGAAGAACGCGGTGGAAAATAACCTGATGGGTGGGAACGAATGGAGCCAGGGTGAGAGAGCCAGAGAGCATGGCGCAGATGTTCTCTCATGTGCAGATAACCCGTCTGGTGAAGCCTGCCAGCGAGGAATTGCTGAGAATAAAGCTTATGCAGGTGCGTTGGCTTCAGCGGGGCTAATCTATCTGCCGGGAGGAATGCAGATTACTGGCGCGATAGGCGGAACGGCAAATGCGGGAATTCAGTATCTTATTAATGGAGAAGTTAATCCAACGGACGTGCTCATTGCGACGTATGTTGGAGCTTTTACCAGAAATACAGGATTAAAGGGAACAATGAGCTGGAACGCGGCAGGTGGTGCAACATCCAGCTATCTGAAAGGGGATAATCCTTTTACAGGTGGCTTAATTAATGGTTTGGCCTCTGGGATGGGCTATGGTGCAGGTAAACTGGTTGAATTGCCGTTTGATAAAGTCCTTAATCCAATGAAGCCATGGAAAGACTGGATCTGGACAGATGTCGGGATGGGAATATCCAAACCGTTGCCGATTAATCCAGTACCAGGTATTGCTGGTAATGCCGCGGGTAGTGCGGTGACAGAGATCCTCAATGATCAAGCGGGTAAAACAGGTGTGAAATTACAAAAAGGGAACCAAAAATGAATAGAAAATCTTGGTTCTTTATTTTTTTCTATCTATTTTTTGCTTGCAATGTAGCAATGATCGTATTGTTTTTAATTATATACGTGCTCATTAGAGGTTACCTCTTATTGGTTTACCACATCCCATTTGAGCTGATTTGGAGTGATACATGGAAGTATACAAAAGCTGCATGTTTCACAGGGGCGTTGATAGCTACTGGTTGTTGGTGGATTTATTACCAGGGCTACAAGAAAAATCGTAATAGGTAGCGGGAGGGAATGCCAGCCCGAGCGAGGAGCAAATCAGAGCGCAGGTGAGCCGGACGGCGACGGCGGACTACGATACGGGCGGAAAGTACCAGAAGGTGGCGCAGGCGGTAACGGCGGCGATGCAGGGTCTGGCAGGCGGCGAGTGGCGCAGTGAGCCCGTATGTGGCGGAAATCATTCACAGCCAGACGCCAGACTGCGATACAGACTGTAAAGGAAAACTTGCTGAAGATGTGGCAAAAGGGAATGCAGTAGTATCAGCCCATCTGGCAGGTACTGTTGGGTTAGATATATTGCCAAAGGGGGGCTCTGGTAACAGCTGCCATCGGTGGCGGAGCCAATACTGCAATACAATATGCCACGACTCGTGAAGTGAATTACACAGATGCGTTGATAGCGACTTGGGTTGGAGCTGCAACCTCAAAAACTGGTTGGTTGGGAACTGTGGGATGGAATACGGCAGGTGGAGCGGCATCAAGTTATATTAAAGGAGATGACCCCATGGTTGGGGCTATAACAAGTAGTGTTGGCTCTGGATTAGGATATGGGGTTGGTCATTATGTAGTGAAGCCTACTGCAAATACAATCGGTAAATGGATAACTGGTGGATGGGACCCCAAATTTGATCCCGTTAGATTAAAACATACGGAAATAAAAGGGCTGATTTGAATATCGAAAGAAATATCGCCAAGTAAAATTCCTGGAGCAACAGGAAACATAACTGGTTCCTTTCGCACAGAATACGGCAGTGTT
Organism: Klebsiella sp. JN_Kp122; assembly: GCF_040062085.1. Taxonomy (NCBI): domain Bacteria; kingdom Pseudomonadati; phylum Pseudomonadota; class Gammaproteobacteria; order Enterobacterales; family Enterobacteriaceae; genus Klebsiella; species Klebsiella sp. JN_Kp122. Next base: position 45,185 of record NZ_JBEAHW010000021.1, on the reverse strand, counting down.
GAAACTCAAGAAATTATCAATAAGGTTAAGAAATGAGTAGTTCAATCTTTCTTTTAAAAAGAAAAATGATCGCTAGTTTTTGCATATTTTTTGTCTGTATGTTCTCTGTAATTATTACTGGGCTATTGGCAAAAATTTTTTTTGTTACAGTGCTATGGATTCTGGGTGATGAATTTCAATTGTCATGGAATGATATCCTACAAGGCATAAAAATCGGGAGTGTGGGAGGAGGGGTACTAGGTATCGGAATTATTCTTTCGCGCCTTTTTAAGGTTGAAGGATTCTAGTTCACGTTCAGAAGAAGTTTGTTCATAATATTATGAGTCCGCTATGTGACAAGGAGAAAGAGCAGAACCAGCCGGCGGTGACGCAGGGCAAGCTGAACGTGCAGGCGGCGCGGCGCTGACACAGTTTGCCCAGCAGGAACGCTAACGCGAATCTGTATTGCCCCTCCCCGTTATCCGGGGAGAGGCAGGTGAGGCCATTACACCGCGACTTCCATTTCCATCATCACCGGGTGGAAACGGCGTTTAAAGTAAATCAGGCCGTGCCCTTGCGGGCTCAGGGTAATATTGCGGATCTCCACCAGATACACCAGGTGGGTACCAATGGTTTGCACCTGGCTAATCTCGCCTTCGAGGCTGGCCAGCGACCCCTTCAGCACCGGCTGTCCGAGCGCGCCCTGCTGCCAGCCGCTGAGGGCAAACCGCTCTTCCATCGTCACCCCGGTCATCCCGGCGAAGTGGCGGGCCATGATTTCCTGCTCGTGGTTCAGCACGTTGATGCACAACTTGCCGTTGCCCTGAAATACCGGGTTCATCGCGCTGTTGGCGTTGATACAAACCATCACCGATGGCGGCGTATCCGTCACCGAGCAAACCGCCGTGGCGGTAATGCCGCAGCGGCCGGCTTCACCTGCGGTGGTGACAACGTTAACCGCAGCCGACAGGCTGGCCATGGCATCGCGAAAACGCAGGCGTTGTTCATCTAATTGCATTATGACCTCCCGCTGTGAATTACTTCAGCAGCTTATCCAACATGTTGATATCAGCGTTATTGTGCAGATGCGGCACCGTCCAGCCGTTCTGGTCGTACTCGGACAGGCAGCGGTCGACCATCGCCATCATTTTGTCCATATTGCCGGAGCTCTGCGCCTGGCGCAGACACTGCAGGCGAATTTCATCCTGACTACCGGAGTAGTTGATCTCATACAGTTCATGGCGGCCGCCGAATTCGCTGCCGATGGCGTCCCACATCAGTTTGAGGATCTTGATACGTTCAACGTGATCCATACCGTTGGAGCCGCGCACGTACTTCGCCAGATACTGATCGATCTGCGGGTTGTTCAGATCGCGGGCGCTGGACGGCAGATAAATCAGGCCGCTGGTGACGTTACGCTCGATGATGTTCTTGATCTTGGCGTAGGCCATCGGCGCCATCACGCGATAGGTCTGCAGCGCGGCGTGATCCGGCAGCCATGCGCCGTTGACCCACGGCGTCGCTTCCGAGCACATGGAATCGCTTAACGCCCAGAACATGTTGCGCCACGCCACCACTTCGCCAAGGTCGGCCTGTACGCCGCGGAATTCGAGGGTGCCGGTACATTCCAGAGAACGCTTCAGCAGGGCGGTGATAAAGTCGAGTTTCACCGCCAGGCGCACGCAGGCCTGCAGCGGGTACATGCGGGCGAAACCACCTTCCATGGTCCAGCGGCGGCAGCGGTCAAAGTCGCGATAAATCAGTACGTTCTCCCATGGGATCAGCACCTTATCCATTACCAGAATCGCGTCGTTCTCGTCGAAACGGCTGGAAAGCGGATAGTCGTACGGCGATCCGGTCGCGCCGGCGACCATCTCATAGGAGGCGCGGGAGATAAGCTTGACGCCTTCGGCATCCATCGGCGCGACGAACATCAGCGCGAAGTCCGGGTTCTCGCCCATCACCTGTGCGGAGCCGAAGCCGATCATGTTGTAGTGGGTCAGCGCCGAGTTGGTGGCGACCACTTTCGCGCCGCTGACGATGATCCCGGCATCGGTCTCTTTTTCCAGCTTGATGTAGACATCCTTCACTTCATCAGCCGGCTTGTGGCGGTCGATCGGCGGGTTGACGATAGCGTGGTTAAAGTACAGGCCGGTTTCCTGAATGCGGGTGTACCAGTTGCGGGCGTTCTGCTCGAACTGGCCGTAAAACGCCGGGTTGGCGCCCAGCGCGCAGCCGAAAGCGGCTTTGTAGTCCGGGGTGCGGCCCATCCAGCCGTAGCTTAAGCGCGACCATTCGGCGATGGCGTCGCGCTGCTGGCGCAGATCGTCGGCGCTTTTCGCCACGCGGAAGAATTTATGGGTGTAGCCGCCGCTACCGGTATCGGTGCCCCAGCACAGGGAATCCTGCATCTCCGGTTTGTGCAGCGCATCGTACAGCTGAGCGACGGAAGCCGCGGCATTACGGAAGGCCGGATGCGTGGTGACATCCTTCACGCGCTCGCCGTAGATATAAATTTCGCGGCCATCCTGCAGGCTTTTTAAATACTCTTCGCCAGTTAACGGGCGTTTCGCGTCGGCGCGGAAATCTTCAGGTTTCATAGGGGCCTCTTCAGTATTTATCGGAATAATAATGTTAAATATATGTTTTGTTTTTGTTGTTTAATTGAAGCGGTTATTGCGCTTGTCGTGAAGGGACGTTTGCGACAACGGCGGGTACTTTTCAGGCGGGAGTGAATTTTGTGATCTCTGCAGCTTTTGGCGGGCGGCGCGGCGCTGACTCGCCCTACGGTCTGTAGCCCCGGCAAGCGCCGCGCCGCCGGGGTATTAAGACACCGGTACTTTTTGCGCCCGGTAACTGCTTGGCGAGCAGCCGACCTGGCGGCTAAAAAAGCGCGCAAAATAAGCGGGATCTTTAAACCCCAGCTGCCAGGCTATCTCATTGACCGCGCTATCGGAAAACAGCAGCAGCCGCTTCGCCTCGCGTAGCTGGCGGTCGAATATCAGCCGCTTCGGCGGGCGGTTGGCGAAGCGGCGGCAGATATCGGTCAACCGCGATTCGGTCAGATGCAGCTCGCTGGCGTAATCCGGTACCGTCCAGTGTTGATGGAAGTGGCTGTCGATCATCTGGTTAAAGCGCTGGAATAATTTCAGCTCGCCGCGCATGCCGCTGGCGGCATGATCGTCGAGCCTGGCGTTGCGCAGCAGCAGGGTAAATACCGCCTGCGCCAGCAGCGCCAGGGTATGCTCGCGCCCCGGCAGCTGAGCGGTGGATTCACGGCGAATCAGCTGCCAGTAGTGCGCCAGCGCCGCCAGCTCGTCGGGTTTATCCGCCAGCGACAGGCAGATCCCCGGCAGACCGAAGGTCTCCCGCGTGCCGGGATAAAGCACCTCCAGCAGCGGCCAGATGAGTTCTTCGTGCACCGTCAACACGTGACCATCGCTATCGGACTCGGTAATAAAGGCGTGCGGTACCGAGGGCGGTGTTATCACAAACAGCGGCGCCTGCACCGAATAGCGGTGGTCATCAAGCTGCAGCTCAATCTGTCCGGTATCAAGAAAGTGCATCTGAAAATAGCGGTCGTGGCGATGCGCCTGCATGTCGCGGCCAAAAAAGGCCGCCATGCGGGCAAACGACTGATAGTGCACCTCTTCGGTGCCCAGACTCTCGTCGTAATCTTTATTGATGTCGATGTTGGCGATTGAATGCTGGCACATACCCGCTCCTTAGTGGCCTTTTTGCGCCGCTAAGCCCGGCGCGGCGGCGGCGTCCTCGCGCTGGCTCATCGGAATGCGGGTGAGCACCAGCGCGCCGACGATCAGCAGCCCGGCGACAAACCACAGCCCGGAGCTAAAGCTGCCGGTGGTATCGCGCAAAATGCCGATCAACAGCGGGCTGACGGCAGAGCCGACGTTGCCGATGGCGTTGATCACCGCCAGCGCCACCGCGCGCGATTGCAGGCTGATCACCCGATCCGGGGTGGTCCAGAAAATGGCCATCGCGGTAAAGGATCCCACCGAAGCCATAATAATGCCGATCAGTTGGATCAGGCTGTGGTGCGTTGCCGAAGCCAGCAGCCAACCCGCCGCGGCGAACAGGTAGGGCAGGATGGTATGCATCTTGCGCTCTTTGCGCCGGTCGGAGCGGCGGCTCCACCAGATCATGCCGAAAATGGTGCAGAACTGCGGGATCGCCGCCAGCAGGCCAATCATGATGTTGCTACTGCCGGTGTTGAAGCTCTGCAGGATCTGCGGCGTCCAGATATTAATAGCGCTGAGGGTATTGGTCAGGCAGAAGTAGGCGAGGGTATACATCAGCACCGCTGGCGTCAGTACTTCGCGCAGCGTGGAACGCGGCGAAGCCGGGACGATCGCCGCATGTTCCCGCTCGCGATCGATCATCGCCTTCAGCGCCTGTTTCTCTTCGTTATCCAGCCAGTTGGCTTTATCCGGCGTGTCGTTGAGGAAGAACCAGGTGACGACGCCGAGCACCACCGACGGCAGGCCTTCCAGCAGAAACAGCCACTGCCAGCCCTTCAGGTTCCACAGGCCGTCGAGCGCCAGGATATAGCCGGAAAGTATCGAGCCGAGCATCATGGTCACCGGCATGGCGATCATAAACAGGGCGTTGGCGCGGGCGCGATGATAGGCCGGGAACCACCAGGTCAGATAGACGAGGATCCCCGGCAGAAAACCGGCTTCGGCGATGCCGACCAGCATGCGCAGGATGTACAGCGTATGCGGGCTGGTGGCGAACATGGTGCAGGTCGAGGCGATCCCCCAGACCACCATGATCCCGGCGATCCAGCGGCGCGCGCCAACTTTCGCCAGCATGATATTGCTGGGGATCCCGCACAGCACGTAGGTGACGTAGAACAGCGTCGCCGCCAGGCCGAACATGGTGGAGGTCAGGCCAAGATCTTTACCCATCGTCAGGCCGGCGAAGCCGATATTAATGCGATCCAAAAATGAGAAAACAAAGAGAACAAACAGGAAGGTGATCAGACGGCGGAACAGCTTTTTGATCACCCGGTTTTCTACTTCAACGGCTTTATTATCATTGTGTTGCAGGGTAGAGGTAGTCATGTTGCGCTCCACATTATCCGTTCAATAGACGGATTTATTGTTATCGGTTGTGGTGGTTGCGGTGTGGGTAAAACGGGCCGCCAGCGCTTCTGCGCCGCGGGCCAGCAGGGTGGTATCGACGCCGACGGCGACGAACAGCGCGCCCAGTTCGAGATAGCGTTTCGCCAGCTGTTCATTGGCCATCAGGATCCCCGGCGCCTTTCCGGCCTGGCGGATTTGCTGGATGGCATCTTCAATGGCGGCCTGCACTTCCGGGTGTTGTGGGTTGCCGCCGTGGCCCATATCAGCGCTGAGATCCGCCGGGCCGATAAACACGCCATCCACCCCTTCGACATCGAGGATCTGCGGCAGATTTTTCAGCGCTTCGCGGGTCTCAATCTGCACCAGTACGCACATGGCGTCATTGGCCCGGTGGATATAATCCGGGACGCGATTCCAGCGCGAGGCGCGGGCCAGCGCGCTACCGACGCCGCGGATGCCGGCTGGCGGGTAGCGGGTGGCTCTGACCGCCAGCCGCGCTTCTTCGGCGTTCTGCACCATCGGCACCAGCAGGGTCTGTGCGCCGACGTCCAGCAGTTGTTTAATTTGTACCGGATCGTTCCACGACGGACGCACCACCGGCTGGCTGGGGTAGGGCGCAATGGCCTGAAGCTGGGTCAGCACCGTTTGTACATTGTTGGGCGCGTGTTCGCCGTCGATCAGCAGCCAGTCGAAGCCCGCGCCGGCCAGCAGTTCGGCGCTGTAGCTGCTGGTCAGCCCCAGCCACAGGCCGATTTGCGGACGCCCGGCCTTGAGCGCCTCTTTAAATGCGTTGTTCATGTTGCTCTCCTCAAACAAAGCGGCAGCTGATGGCGCCCATGTTGCCGTAGTCGACGTGGAAGGTATCGCCCTTGCGCGCCGGGACCGGGCGGGTGAAGGAGCCGCCGAGGATAATCTGCCCGGCTTCGAGCTGGACATCGTATGGCGCCAGTTTGTTGGCCAGCCAGGCCACGCCGTTGGCCGGATGATTAAGCACGCCCGCGGCGACGCCGGTCTCTTCAATCACGCCGTTGCGATACAGCAGGGCGGAGATCCAGCGCAGGTCGAGCTCGTCCGGTTTAATCGGCCGGCCGCCGAGGATCACCCCGGCGTTGGCGGCGTTATCGGAGATAGTGTCGAACACTTTGCGCGGACGCTGGGTTTCCGGGTCGATGTTGTGGCAACGCGCGTCGATAAGCTCCAGCGCCGGGATAACGTAGTCGGTGGCGTTGTAGACATCAAACAGCGTACAGTTCGGGCCGCGCAGCGGTTTGGCCAGAACGAAGGCCAGCTCGACTTCGATACGCGGCACGATGAAGCGGTCGGTGGGAATATCGCTGCCGTCGTGGAAAAACATATCGTCGAGCAGCGCGCCGTAGTCCGGCTCGCTGATCTGCGAACTGGCCTGCATCGCTTTAGAGGTCAGGCCGATCTTGTGGCCTTTGAGCACGCGGCCTTCGGCGATCTTCATCTCGACCCACTCGCGCTGGACGGCGTAGGCGTCCTCAATGGTGATCGACGGATAATCCAGCGAGATCGCGCGGATCTGTTCACGCTGCTTTTCGGCCTGGTTCAGCCGCTGGGCAATCAGGGTACGGGTCTGTTTATCGAGCATAGAGATTCCTGTGGCATTACCGGAAATGTGCACAATCGAGTAGCCCGGGCGAGGCGTTTACGCCGACCCCGGGGTGGCCCGGAGCAAACCCCGGCGTCGCGTTGCTCGGCCGGGCTACCTGCTTGAGCCTCGATGTATTATTTAAATAACGCGTGCACGTTGTTCTGTTTGTAGTTCAGCGTCGGGTCGAGTTCTTCCATGGCGAACGACAGCGCCAGATAGCGGCTCTCCATCAGCGCGGCAAAGTGGGCTTTGATCAGCGCGAAAAGCATTTCGCCCACCTCCTGACGGCTCTCAAGGCTGCGCCCGGCGCCGATCTTCAGGGTCATATGCACGAAGGCGTAATCATGCTTGCCGTCGGCCATCTGCCAGGTATCGAGCCAGTGGGCGCGGCTACGAATGCCGCCAATCGGAAAGATACCGGTGGCGGCCAGCGCCTCGTTGACTTTAGCGAACAGCCCCGGTAAATCGGCCTGTTCGCGGATATTGTCGCTACACTCGGCGATAAAATGCGGCATACGGCCTCCTTACGCCTGCGCCGGCAGCGGGAACACGGCGTTAACCTGGCCGGTACCGGAACTGGCGAATAGCTCGGTGATAAACTCCACCTTGCCGTCGTATTTATCCCAACCCAGCAGGCCGAGCAGCATCACCGTGTCGTGCATGTTGCCTTCGCCGTAGCAGTAGTCGGCGTACTCCGGCAGCATGGTGCAGAACTCTTTGAATTTGCCCTCGCGCCACAGCTTCACCACGCGCTCATCCATCTGATGATCAAACTCGCGGGTATAGCTGTTCATCCCCTCTTCGGCGCGCTGGTCGTCGATAAAGCGATGCGACAGCGAACCGCTGGCCAGCACCGCTACGGTGCCGTCATATTTGTCGATGGCCTTGAGGATGGCCTCGCCCAGCTTGCGGCTGTCGGCAAAATCGTGAACGGTACAGAAGGCGGAAATGGACACCACTTTGAAATGCTTATCGCTATTCATGTAGCGCATCGGCACCAGGGTGCCGTACTCCAGCTTCAGGCTCGGAATATTGTGCGCTTTGGCGCGTACGCCAAGCTTGACGGCCTCGTCGGCAATCAGGTGGCCCAGCTCCGGGTTGCCGTCGTAGTCGTAGGTCATGTCGCGAATAAAATGCGGCAGTTCGTTACTGGTGTAGACGCCCTGAAAATGGTCGGCACAGTTGATGTGGTAGGCGCTGTTGACCAGCCAGTGGGTATCGAACACGATGATGGTATCAACGCCCATTTCACGGCAGCGCTTGCCAATTTCTTTATGCCCGTCGATCGCGCCCTGACGGCAGCCGTGGTTTTTCCCCGGCAGCTCAGACAGATACATCGACGGCACGTGAGTGATTTTTGCTGCTAACGCTAACTTACCCATATCAGACTCCCCATTTCGGGATCGGATGGTCGCCCATCGAGATGCAGACGTTTTTCATTTCGGCGAATACTTCAAAGCTGTATTCGCCGCCTTCGCGGCCGGTGCCGGAGGCCTTCACGCCGCCGAACGGCTGGCGCAGGTCGCGCACGTTCTGGGTGTTGACGAACACCATCCCGGCTTCAATACCGCGCGCCAGGCGCAGCACTTTGCTGACGTCCTGGGTCCAGATGTACGACGCCAGACCGTATTCCACATCGTTGGCCAGACGCAGCCCTTCCGCTTCGTCTTTGAACGGCAGCAGGCAGGCGACCGGGCCAAAAATCTCTTCCTGGGCGACGCGCATGCGGTTGTCGACATCCGCCAGCACCGTCGGGCGCAGGAAGTTGCCGGATTTCAGATGCGCCGGCAGGTCGGACGGTTTATCCGCGCCGCCGGCCAGCAGGGTGGCGCCCTCTTCAATGCCGAGGCGAATGTAGCCGGACACTTTCTCCCAGTGCTGCTTGCTAATCAGCGCGCCGACCTGGGTATTCGGATCGGTCGGATCGCCCACGCGCAGGCGGTTGGCGCGCTCGGCGAAGCGTTTGACGAACTCCGGATAAATACTCTGCTGAATGAAAATGCGCGAACCGGCGGTGCAGCGTTCGCCGTTGATCGAGAAAATGGTGAACAGCGCGGCGTCGAGTGCGCGCTCGATATCGGCGTCTTCAAAAATCAGCACCGGCGATTTTCCGCCAAGCTCCATGGAGTACTTTTTCAGGCCGGCGTTTTTCATGATGTTGCGCCCGGTGGCGGTGCCGCCGGTGAAGGAGACGGCGCGCACATCATGATGGCGTACCAGCGCGTCGCCAGCGGTGGCGCCATAGCCCTGCACCACGTTGAGCACGCCAGCCGGGATCCCGGCCTCCAGCGCCAGCTCGCCCAGACGATCGGCGGTCAGCGGCGACAGCTCGGACATTTTCAGCACCGCGGTATTCCCCAGCGCCAGGCACGGCGCCACCTTCCAGGTGGCGGTCATAAACGGCACGTTCCACGGCGACACCAGCGCGCAGACGCCAACCGGCTGCACGAGGGTGTAGTTGAGCATCTTGTCATCGACCGGATAGGTCTTGCCGTTCATCTGCTGGCACACTTCGGCGAAAAATTCGAAGTTATGCGACGCCCGCGGGATCAGCACGTTTTTGGTCTGGTGGATAGGCAGGCCGGTATCGGCGGTTTCCATCGCCGCGATCTCCGGGACGTTCTGATCGATCAGATCCCCCAGGCGGCGCATCAGGCGCGCGCGCTCTTTCATCGGCAGGTTAGCCCACTTCGGGAAGGCCTCTTTCGCCGCCGCTACCGCCTGGTTGATTTCGGCTTCGCCGCCGGAGGCGACTTCAGCCAGTACCTCGCCGGTGGCCGGGTTGGTGGTATGAAAATAGTCTGCGCCGGCAACGTTTTTACCGTTAATCCAATGGTTAATCTTTTTCATGACAGTGTCTCCTCATACGCTTGCTGGCTGATGATATGGTTGACCAGGCGGCCCACGCCCTCGACTTCAACGATCACCTCGTCGCCCGGCACCACATCGGATAGCCCTTTCGGCGTGCCGGTGGCGATCATGTCGCCCGGTTGCAGGGTCATAAATTCGCTTAAATAAGCGATGAGGAACGGGATGCTGAAGATCAGATCGGCGGTGGTGCCCTGCTGGCGCAGTTCGCCGTTGACCCAGGTACGCAGGGCCAGATTATGCGGATCCGGGATCGCCTCTTTGGCGACGATCCACGGGCCAATCGGCGTCAGGGTATCGCGGCTTTTCACCCGCAGGTTCGGGCGGTAGTAGTTTTCCAGATAGTCGCGGATCGCGTAGTCGTTGCACACGGTATAGCCAGCGACATAATCCATGGCCTCGGCTTCGCTGACGCGGCGCGCGGTTTTCCCGATCACTACCACCAGTTCGGCTTCGTAGTGCATGTATTCGACGTTATCCGGGCGTACCGACTGCTGCTGGTGGCCAATAAAAGTGTTCGGCGCTTTGATGAATACCAAAGGCTCGGTTGGCGGTTTAAACTCCAGCTCGCTGGCGTGGTCGGCGTAATTCAGCCCCAGCGCGAACAGCGTGCCGTCGGCGGGCGGCAGCCAGCGGAATTCGCCTTCTTTCAATACCGTGCCATCGGGCAGGCGCACCTGGTCGCGTTCATCGACCAGCACGTCGCGTACCTGTCCCTGCCATTCAATACGTGCCTGTTTCATGCCAGCTCTCCTTCTGCGACAACCGGGTTTTCGAGCGCCGGGAAACCGTCGGCGAGAATACGTACGCGGTCGCCGGGGCGCAGCGTGACGCGGGAGTGGGGCGTGCCGATAAGGATCGCGTCGCCGGGATTGAGGGTGGCGAACTCGCTTAAGGCGCTCAGCAGCTGCGCGGCGTTACGCTGCAGATCGCCGGTATGCCAGCTATCCGCCTCGCGGCCGTTGATTTCGGTGATGATGGTCAGGTTATCGACGTTGCGCACCGCCGACAGCGCGCCGATGGGGCAGAAGCCATCGCGGCATTTGGCCTTGATCGCCGGGCGATAAAAACTCTCTTCCGGCAGGCTAACGTCGTTAGCCAGCGCGTAGCCGGCGATATAGTGCGCCGCCTCTTCCGCCGCCACTTTACGCGCGGTTTTGCCGACAATCAGCGCCACCGTCGCGCCGCTTTGTACGGTCTCGCCCTGCGGATGGGGAATGGCTTCGCCATCGCCAATCACGGTATTGCGGGGTTTGATGAACCAGACCGCGGTTTTCGGCGGCGTCTTGTAGGGGGCCTGTTGAAACGCTTCGCGCCAGGCGTCGAGCTGGCTGCGATGATTGAGCGCAACGGCGAAGATGGTACCTTTCATTCACCACTCCTCTGGTACTGATTATCGATTCGAAGGAATTTCATTAATATGTTAATGATCATCTTTTATTCTTTGCGCGCCGGTTTGGCAAATAGAAGTGAATATTTTGTGATCGGATTAACACAATATTTACATATTTTTTATTTATTTATTATTTATCATATAGATATATTTATTTTTAATGACAGCTGGTACTTTTCAGGTGCAGAAACCGGTTGTACATGGCAGGATTATGGCTAATTATTAAATTGTTAATAAGTTTTGGTGAGCGTTGTTGAGGGGATACCATGCATGATTCATTAACCATTGCGCTGCTGCAGGCGCGGGAAGCGGCGATGGCCCATTTCCGGCCGATCGTCAAACGCCACAACCTGACCGAACAGCAGTGGCGTATTGTGCGTATCCTTGCGGAAAACCCATCGATGGATTTCCACGACCTGGCCTGGCGCGCCTGCATTTTGCGCCCCAGCCTGACCGGGATTCTGACCCGCATGGAGCGCGACGGTTTAGTGTTGCGTTTAAAACCGGTCAACGATCAGCGCAAGCTCTACCTGTCGCTGACGCCCGCCGGGCTGGCGCTGTATGAGAGCGCCCAGGCGCAGGTGGAAGAGGCCTACCGGCAGATAGAAGCGCAGTTTACGGCGGAGAAGATGCGTCAGTTGACCACGCTGCTGGAGGAGTTTATTGCGCTTGGCGTCCCTGCCGGGCGCGGTGATGAAGAAGAGTAGCGGTTACGGCTCGGCGCTCAACCTGGCGAGGGCAATAAGCGTTTCCGCGCGGGCAGGGGCCAGCGGTACTCTCGGCTGCGGCAGCGGCCAGCCATACAACCAGCGGGCGCTGGCGGCGCAGGTGCGCCCCTGACAGGCGCCCATTCCGCAGCGCTGGGTAAGTTTGGCCTGCGGCCAGCCTCCGGCGGCCGCCACATCGCCGCAGCGCACATCCTCGCAGCGGCACAGCAGGCTCTCCGGCGTCGCCGCGTTTTTCAAAGATTCCGCCAGCCGGAAGGCGCGGTTTATGGCGTCGGCGAAGCGCTGCCAGCGGGCGCGGCGGGCAAATAACGCCTGCGCTTGATGGCTGGCCCCGGCGGCGGCAAAACCGGCGATTTCGCCCTCCGCCAGCGCCAGTTCGCTACCGCCGAAACCGGTGCACTCGCCAGCGGCGTAGATATCCGCGATGCTGGTCTGCTGCCAGCGGTTAACCTGTATCGCCTCCTGCGCCGTGGCGCAGCCAAACAGCAGCGCCGTCTCGATATTGGGTATCAGCCCGTAACCGATAGCCAGCCGATCGCAGGCGATAGTTCGCTCGACGCCGCGCTGGCGCAACGTAACGGCTTCCAGCCGCGTTGTGCCGTGAGCGCGGATCACCTGCGTGCCGCTAAGATAACCTTTCGGAGCCAGCGTCGCTAACTGGCGCAGCTTCTGCGGCCAGCGCCACAGCCCACCGGCGAAGCGCAGCAGTGCCGGGAGCGGCGCTTGCTCAATGATATTCGTCACTTCGCCTCCGGCCTTGTTCACCGTATCCGCCACCGCCAGCAGTAGCGGACCGCTGCCGGCAATCACCACCTTTTCTCCTTTCAGCGCCAGGCCCTGTTTGATTTGCGCCTGCAGGCCGCCCGCGCCGGTCACGCCGGGTAAGGTCCAGCCGGGAAAGGGCAGCGACAGCTCGCGCGCGCCGCAGCAGAGGATCAGTTTCTGCCAGTGAACCACGCCACCGCCGTCGGCGGTTTCAAACAGCACACTGTACGCGGAGGGGCGGGCAATCAGCCGCGCGCCGTTCACTAACCGGATGGCGGCAGACGTGACGATGGCGTCGCGGTAGCGCCGGGCCAGGGCGGGTTGCGTCGCCTGCGGACCGGCACGCCAGATTTGCCCGCCAGGGGCGGAATTATCGTCGAGAATAATCACCTGTTTATCGCAGGCGGCGGCGGAGAGCGCGGCCGCCATCCCTGCGGGGCCGGCGCCGAGGATTAAAATGTCACAGCGCAGCGTGTTCATCGCGGCTCCTTTCTATTTGCATATCGGACCGGCACAGTGTCTGGCAGGCCAGCACCCGTAGGCCATCGACGGTGACCCGGCACTCCTGGCAGACGCCCATGCCGCAAAACGGCGCGCGGAGGTCGCCGTTAACCGCCTGGCGGGTGGTGGGGTCGCCGGTCAACGCCAGCGCCGCCGCCACGCTGATCCCTTCCGGCACCGTCAGCGCTTCGCCATCAACGATGATAGTGAGCGTGGCATTCATGCGATCGCCTCCTGTTGAGATAAACGAGCCGGAAGCCAGGCGTCGGGAGCCAATGGGCAGCGTTCATCGAGGATCTGCGCCGCCAGCAGTTCAGCCGAGGCCGGGGCAGTGGTGACGCCCAGCCCTTCATGGCCCAGCGCTAGCCATAAACCACGGCGGGTGGGGTGCGGGCCGATCAACGGATTGCCATCCGGAGAGGCGGCGCGCAGGCCGCTCCAGCAGCGGATGATATTCAACGTCGCCAGCGCCGGCACGAAATGGCGGGCGCGATCGAGCATCTGCGCCAGCAACGGCAGATCCAACTCGCGCTCGCGGTTATCAAACTGACGCGAAGAGCCAATTAGTAGCTGGCCGGTTGGCCGCGGCTGAAGGTTAAACGCCACCGAGGTGCCGCCGCCGTGGGCGCTGGCGCCGTAACCCAGCTCAACCAGCTGGTGATGCACCCGCGGCTGGTAGCGATCGGTAATCGCCAGTTGGCCTTTTTTCGGTCGCAGCCAGTTTTCCGCTAACAGCGCGTTGGCTTCAAGTCCGCAGGCCACCACGATCGCCCGCGCCTGTTGCCGTTTGCCGCTGGCGAGCAGCACCTGCGGCTCTTCAATCGTCTGTACGCTATCGCGCAGGCAGGTAAGATGGTTTCCGGCATCGGTAATCAACCAGCGGGCGACGTTCGGCGCGTAGAGGATGCCATCGCCTGGCACCCACAGGCCGCCGGCCAGCCCGCCGCGCAGCAGCGGCTCGCGGCCGGCGATCTGCTGCGGGGTCTGGAGTTCGCTGTGCACCTGATGACCGGCCATCCGCCGCTGTTTGTCGCCAGCCACGGCCATCTCTTCTTCGCTTTCCGCCAGCCACAGCGTACCGCAGCCGCGCCAGGCGCAATTGTCGGGCATCCGTGGCGTGATAGCGCGCCAGCGTTCCAGCGACCATGCCGATAATGCAAGCTCGGCGGGGTCGTCATCCATGCACACCAGATGGCCCATACCGGCCGCCGTCGCGCCAGGCTGACCGTCATCGATAAGCGTCACGCTCTGCCCCCGCTTCGCCAGCTGCCACGCGCAGGCGGCGCCGATGATCCCGGCGCCGATCACGATGACGTCGCACTGCTTCACGGCGCGATCCCCCAGCAGAAGGGATCGTCAGGGTTGAGGATCAATTGGTTATCGCCGCAGACCCAGGCTTCGCCGCGGATCGTTGGGATGATGCCTTCAGCGGTGCGCTGGTAGCTGGCGGTAAACTGGCTACCGATGATGCTGGCCTGCCGCCAGATTTCCCCCGGCTGCAACTTGCCATCCTGCGCCAGGCAGGCCAGCTTGGCGCTGGTGCCGGTACCGCACGGTGAGCGATCCCAGGCCTTTCCCGGACAGAGTACGAAGCTGCGGCTGTCGGCGGTATCGTCATCGGCGAAGAGTTCGATATGGTCGATAACGCCGCCGTCGTCGCCGCGGATCCCCGCGGCTTCCAGCCCCTCGCGCACTGCCCAGGCGTAGTCGGTGAGCTGTGGAATATGTTCGGGGGTAATGGCAAACGGGTGGTCGTTAATCAGGAAAAACCAGTTACCGCCCCAGGCAATATCGCCGATGACGGGACCCAGCGCGGTTTCAACGCGGATCTGTTTTTTCCAGCGGCGGGCCGGGACGTTTTGCACCGATACGCTGCCATCGTCGTGCAACGTGGCGCTTACGTCGCCGACCGGTGTTTCAATCAGATGTACGCCGGGCTGGATACGCCCAAGCCAGGCCAGCGAGGCGATAAGCCCGATTGTGCCGTGGCCGCACATATTCAGAAAACCGGCATTGTTGAAGAAAATCACGCCAGCGGTAGCCGCCGCCGAGACCGGTTTGCACAGCAGCGCGCCGACCAGTACGTCATTACCACGCGGTTCGAGAATGGCCGCCTGACGCCAATGGTCGAAGTCGCGGGCGAAGCGGTCGCGGCGCTTCGCCATGCTGCCGCCGCCGAGATCGGGGAATCCGTCAACGATCAGGCGGGTTGGTTCGCCGCCGGTGTGTGAATCAATAGCTCTCAACGTAATAGGGGGGCGTGGCGCGGTCATCAGGCTCTCCGGAAGTTAACAACATGTTTCATCATGCTGGCGCAACCTTTCCCGACCTGCTTGAGCGCTTTCGTCAGAGAAAATGACGAAATCTGCACAGTAATGAGCGCGGTATATTTCTATTTCACATAGTTATTTCTTATTAATCATTTGTTTAATGCTGTGGTAAACCGAAAGCGACCATTGTGCCAGTGGCTAAACCAGGGGAAGGCGTAAAGCGGATCCAGGATCGCAAAACCGACGGTTGCTGCTTGAGGTGTTAACGGAAAGTGAATAAATATCCTTCGGTCACTTACCATGAGGAGGCCTTATGATCGGTGTTTCTGATGCGCCGCCGCCGCGGGCGGTTAACCAACCTGAGCTGGCCGTCGATGAGCTGAGCCAGATCTGCGAAGGGCTGGCGCGCCAGCGGCCGGAAAATATGCCCGCGCTGCTGAATGCGCTGGCGCTGATTGCGCCCCTGCTCAATGCCATCCCTAATGTGGTCTTTTTTATCAAAGATCGTCAGGCGCGCTATCTGCTGGCGAACCTGACGCTGGCCCGCCGCTGTGGTTTCAAAAGCGTCTCCTCGCTGCTGGGCAAAACCTCCGCTGATGTCTTTCCTTCCGCGCTGGGTCAGGGTTATACCGAGCAGGATCTTCGGGTGTTGCGCGAAGGCGTGACCCTGCGCGATCAGCTGGAAATGCATCTCTACAATGGCCGCGAGCGCGGCTGGTGTCTGACGCAGAAATTGGCGCTACGCGATATCAGCGGGCAGGTGATCGGCATGGCCGGGATCTCGCACGATCTGCAGGAGGCCCACGCCCGCCATCCGGCGTGGCAGCGGCTGGCGATCGTCGACGATCATATCCGCCGCCATTATCACCGGCCGATCGCCATGGAAGAGTTGACCGCCTTAAGCGGAATGTCGATTGCGCAGATCGAACGCTACTGCAAACGGATCTTTCATCTCACTCCGCGGCAAATGATCCACAAAGTGCGGCTGGAAAAAGCTACCGAACTGCTGGCTGGCGATACGCCGATTACCGATATCGCCCTGCAGTGCGGGTATACCGATCACAGCGCCTTTAGCCGCCAGTTCAAGGCGATGACCGGCTCGACGCCGCGCGATTTTCGCCTCACGCTGCTCGGATAAACGCTGGCTCACACTTTTGCCGACTGTGCTAATTTCGTCATCGTATTGAGGGAAAACCGACAAGCCGCCGGTTCCGCGACACGTCAATCTGTCAGTGAATATTCACCATTCATTCACTTCGACTTAACAAAATGACGACAAGGAACCGAGCATGAGCAAAAAAGCGATTCACTGGAGCGGCGTATTTCCGGCGGTCAGCACGCAGTTTCGTAGCGATTACTCCCTCGATTTAGATGCCACTCACGCGGTGATGAAAAACCTGGTGAAAGATGGCGTTTCCGGGCTGGTGGTGTGCGGCAGCGTAGGTGAAAACACCTCGCTGAGCACCGACGAAAAACTGCAGATTATCGAGGTGGCGAAGGATGCCGCCGGCGGCAAAATTCCGGTTATCGCCGGGGTGGCCGAGTTCACCACCGCCTTTGCCCAGAAAATGGCGAAAGAGGCGGAGCGCGTCGGCGTCGACGGGATCATGGTGATGCCGGCGCTGGTCTACTCCTCAAAACCGCATGAAACCGCGGCCCACTTCCGCAGCGTGGCGAGCGCTACCGACCTGCCGATTATGGTCTACAACAACCCGCCGATTTACAAAAACGACGTGACGCCGGACATTCTCGCCACCCTGACCGACTGCGACAACATCGTCTGCTTTAAAGACTCCTCCGGCGATACCCGCCGCTTTATCGACCTGCGTAACACCGTTGGCGACCGCTTCGTGCTGTTTGCCGGGCTGGATGACGTGGTGGTGGAAAGTATTGCCGTCGGCGCGGAAGGCTGGATCTCCGGAATGTCCAACGCCTTCCCGCGCGAAGGGGAAACGTTATTCCGTCTCGCCCGCCAGCAGCGTTACGAAGAGGCGATGGCGTTGTACCGCTGGTTCATGCCGCTGCTGCATCTCGATGCGCGTCCGGATCTGGTGCAGTGCATCAAGCTGTGTGAAGAGTTGCTGGGCCGCGGTAGCGCCATTACCCGTCCGCCGCGTCTGGCGCTGGAAGGCGAAACGCGCCAGCAGGTGGTGGCGATCGTTGAACAGGCGCTGGCCACTCGTCCGACGCTGCCGGATGTCGGCCTCTGAGCACAGGAGTCAATATGAATGCATCTCAGACCATGGCGGGACGGCAGTTTATCGCCGGACGCCGTATTGCCAGCGGTGAGGCGACGCTATTGAGCCTGCGGGCGGTGGACGGCGAAGCCACCGGCCACCGCTTTTATCCGGCTTCCTGTGAGGAAGCCGCTCAGGCCGCAGAAGCCGCGCAGCAGGCCTTTGCCGTCTATTCACAAACCACGCCGCAGCAGCGGGCGCGCTTTCTCAACGCCATTGCTGATGAACTGGATGCGCTGGGCGAGGCGTTTTTTGCTATCGCCGGGCAGGAGACCGCGCTGCCGCTGGCGCGGCTACAGGGAGAACGGGCGCGCACCAGCGGCCAGTTGCGGATGTTTGCTGGCGTGATCCTGCGCGGCGATACCTTCGCCGCCCGTATTGATACCGCCTTAGCCGACCGTCATCCGCTGCCGCGCCCGGACCTGCGCCAGTATCAGCAGGCGTTAGGGCCGGTGGCGGTGTTTGGCGCCAGCAACTTTCCGTTGGCCTTTTCTACCGCTGGCGGCGATACCGCCTCGGCGCTGGCGGCTGGCTGCCCGGTGGTGGTGAAGGCCCATCCGGGCCATATGGCCACCGCCGAGCTGACCGCCGAGGCGATCGTCAGGGCGGTGGTACGGTGCGGTTTACCCGGCGGCGTATTCAATATGATTTTCGGGACCGATATCGGCGCCGAATTGGTCCGTCATCCGGCGATTCAGGCCGTTGGCTTTACCGGTTCGTTGGCCGGCGGTAAGGCGCTGTATCAGCTGGCGCAGCAGCGCCCGCAGCCAATTCCGCTGTTTGCTGAAATGTCGGCGATTAACCCATTGATTATTCTGCCGCAGGCGCTGCAGACGCGGGCCGAGGCGCTGGCAAACGAGCTGGTGGCGTCATTCACCCTCGGCGGTGGCCAGTTCTGTACCCGTCCGGGGCTGATTCTGGCGCTGCGCGGCGCCGGGCTGGAACGCTTTAAGTCGGCGCTGTGCGCGGCGGTAGCGGGCTCCACGCCGCAGGTGTTGCTCAATGCGCCGACCCTTCAGCACTACCGTCAGGGCGTGGCGGCGCTTGCGGCGCACCCGCGTATCGAGAAGTTGGCGAGCGGCATCTCCGCCGGCGCCGGGCAGGCGCAGACCCTGCTGTGGCAGGCTCAGGTCGAGGATCTGCTGGCGCAGGATACGCTGCTGCAGACCGAAGTTTTCGGCCCGTTATCGCTACTGGTGGAAGTGGACGACGTGGCCCAGCTGCAGGCGGTGGTGAAAGCGCTGCAGGGTCAGCTCACCGCGACGCTGCATGCCGAGGCGGATGATGGCCCGCTGGCGGCGAGCCTTCTACCGCTGCTTTGTGAGAAGGCCGGACGGGTGCTGTTTAACGGTTATCCCACCGGCGTGGAAGTGTGCGATGCGATGGTCCACGGCGGCCCGTGGCCGGCGACCACCGACGCACGCGGGACTTCGGTCGGCAGCCGGGCGATTGAACGCTTTCTGCGCCCGGTCTGTCTGCAGAACGCGCCCGCCGCCCTGTTACCGCCGGCGCTGCAGGATGCGAACCCTTTGAACCTGCTGCGCCTGGTCAACGGCCAGTGGACCCGGGAAGCGATTTCCTCCTCTCATTGACGCAAGGGCATCACCATGACCATTCACTCTACGCATAACAGTCAAACCCGCGTTGCAGAGTCGGGTAAGTTTAAAAAACAGCTGACCCTAACCGATCTCACCTTTATCGGCCTGGGGGCAATTTTCGGCTCCGGATGGTTATTCGCCGCCAGCCACGTCGCATCCATCGCTGGTCCGGCCGGGATCGCATCGTGGGTGATCGGCGGCTTTGCGGTGCTGCTGCTGGGGATTGTCTATTGCGAGCTGGGGGCGGCGCTGCCGCGCGCCGGCGGCATTATTCGCTATCCGGTCTTTTCCCACGGCGAGCTGATGGGCTATCTACTGGGGTTCATCACCCTGATCGCTTTCTCCAGCCTGATCTCGATTGAAATTGTCGCCGCCCGGCAATATGCCGCCGCCTGGTTTCCGGCGCTGACCCAACCGGGCTCCAGTTCGCCGACGCTGCTGGGGTGGGTGGTGCAGTTCTTGCTACTCTGTTTCTTCTTTGCGCTTAACTACTACAGCGTTAAGACCTTCGCCCGATCGAACAACTTCATCAGCGTGCTCAAGTTTCTGGTGCCGCTGCTGGTGGTGGTGACGCTGTTCGCCTTCTTTAAACCGGAGAACCTGCACGCTCAGGGGATTGCGCCATTCGGCATGTCCGGGGTGGAAGCGGCGATCAGCGCGGGCGGAATTATCTTCGCTTATCTGGGACTGACGCCGATTATCTCGGTAGCCAGCGAAGTACAAAAGCCGCAGCGCACTATCCCTATTGCGTTGATTTTATCAGTGGTGCTGTCGACGATTATCTACGTGCTGCTGCAGCTGGCGTTCCTTGGCAGTATCCCCACCGAGATGCTGAACGGCGGCTGGGCCGAGGTGAGCAAACAGTTCTCGCTGCCGTATCGCGATATCGCCATTACCCTCGGCATGGGTTGGCTGGCCTTTATGGTGATAAGCGATGCGATTATCTCCCCGAGCGGCACCGGCAATATTTATATGAACGCGACGCCGCGGGTGATCTACGGCTGGGCGAAGGCCGGTACTTTCTTTAAGGCCTTTACCCATATTGATAAAGCGTCCGGGATTCCGCGCCCGGCGCTATGGCTGACCTTTGGGCTGTCGATTTTCTGGACGCTGCCGTTCCCCTCCTGGGAACAGCTCATTAGCGTGGTATCGGCAGCCCTGGTGCTGAGCTACGCCATCGCCCCGGTAACCGCCGCCGGGCTGCGCCGCAACGCGCCGGATCTGCCGCGGCCTTTCCGCGTGCGCGCCTTCGGCATCATCGGCCCGGTATCGTTTATGATCTCGGCGCTGATAGTCTACTGGTCCGGCTGGAATACGCTCTCATGGTTACTGGGGCTGCAAATCGTGATGTTTGTCGTCTACGTGATGTGCAAGGGTAAGGTGCCGGAACATACCGTGAGCCTGGCGCAGCAGGTTAAGTCTTCGCTGTGGCTGATCGTTTTTTATGCGTTGATTATCCTCTTTTCCTGGCTGGGCAGCTTCGGCGGGCTTAATGTTATCGGTCACCCCTGGGATACGGTGCTGGTGGCGGCGATGTCGTTGGGGATTTACTACTGGGGCGCGCGCAGCTGCCTGCCGCAGGCTAACTTTAGCGGAGACGAAGAAGAGTAAAGGAGAACAGTATGGAGTCGGTAACTCTATCGTTACCTGAAGCTTATGACCTGGCGCTGGAGGTACTCAGCGCCAATGGATTTAGCGCCGACCACGCGGCGGCCATTGCACGTAATGTGGCCGCCGGGGAGCGCGACGGCTGCGCTTCCCACGGCCTGTGGCGGCTGTTGGGCATTGTCGATACCTTGCGTAAAGGTAAGGTATCGCCTGATGCCGAGCCGCAAATCCACGATCAGGCGCCGGCGATTGCGCGGGCGGACGCCGGCGGCGCTTTTTCGCTGCTGGCCTACGAGCGCGCGCTGCCGTTACTGCTGGAGAAGGCGCGGCACAGCGGCATTGCTGCGTTGGCGATTAACCGCTGCGTCCATTTTTCCGCGCTGTTTGCCGATATTGAGCCGTTGACCGAGGCAGGGCTGGTGGGGCTGGCCTGCACGCCAAGCCACGCCTGGGTCGCCCCGGCGGGCGGCACGCGTCCGCTGTTCGGCACCAATCCTATAGCTTTTGGCTGGCCGCGGCGGGACAAACCGCCGTTTATTGTGGATATGGCGACCAGCGCCGCGGCGCGCGGCGAGATACAGCTGTATCAGCGCGCCGGCAAAGCGCTACCTGAAGGGTGGGGAATCGACAGTCAGGGACGGCCAACGACCGATGCCGCAGAGGTGCTGAACGGCGCGATGTTAACCTTTGGCGGCCATAAGGGCTCGGCGCTGGCGGCAATGGTTGAGCTGCTGGCCGGGCCGCTTATTGGCGATATGACCAGCGCCGAATCGCTGGCGTGGGATAACGGCGCGGGAGGTCTCCCTTACGGCGGCGAGCTTATCCTGGCGCTGGATCCGCAGCGCTTTCTCGGCGCGCAGGCACAAGAGCAGCTGGAGTGCGCCGAAACGCTGTTCAATGCGATGCAGGATCAGGGCGCGCGGCTGCCGGGCGAGCGGCGTTTCGCCTGCCGCCAGCAGAGTGAGCGGCAGGGGGTCGCCATCAGCCGTTCATTGCATGATGAGATTTGCGCCTTGCGCCAGGGTGGATAAGGCGCGAAGCGCCGTCCCCCGGGACATCCCCCGGCTTGCGCTACGCTTAGCCGGGCTACCGAACGTCGCGGGTTGTGTAGCCGGGGTAAGGCGCGAAGCGCCGCCACTGGGGCATCCCCCTGCTTGCGCTACGCTTAGCCGGCTACCGAACGTCGCGGGTTGTGTAGCCCGGGTAAGGCGCGAAGCGCCGCCACCCGGGATGCCTGTCAAAACAGCGTGTCGAGCTCGTCCAGCACGTTGTAGTCGTCATCGACCAGCAGCAACGTCTTCCACTTATCAAAGGTCAGACAGGGGTGCGAGGTGCCGAACAGCAGAATATCGCCGACCTGCACATCGCTGCCTGGCGCCAGGCGCAGCATGCAGTGCTGATCCATGATGCCGATACTGACGATCGACTCCGCGCGCAGCGCTAACTGCTGGCCGTTACGATAATGGGCGATCGGCTGCGGCAGCCCGGCGTCGAAGGCGCAGTCGCGCTTGCCGAAGTTTACCACCGCGCGATCCGCCTCCGGCACCGATTGCACCATCGCCATCAGCTCCAGCGCTGATGTAAGATCGCCGGCGAGATCGCAGGCAATCGGATCGCGGGCGATCAGCTCTTGTTGTGCGAGATCGTAGATCCCGCGATCGTGGGTGATATAACAGCCAGGGCGGATGACGATACGGCAGCGGCGCGGTTTTGCCGCCGCCAGCCAGATGTTGCACACCACGTCATACCAGACGGTGCCCGCGCCGGTGAGAATAAATTCGCCGTCAACCAGCGGCTCCATGCGGCAGGCAAGCGCCGCGGCCTGTTGTAACAGCGCTTCCACCTGCGGTTGCGGATCGTCGCCGTGCAGCACCCCTTCATACAATTCCAGTCCGCGTAGCCGTAACCCCGGCAGATCGCTTACCCGCTGCGCCAGCGCCAGCGCGTCATCAACGCTACGACAGCCGCAGCGCCCGCCCGGCACGCCAAGTTCAATCAGCACATCCAGCGTTTGTCCCTGGGCGGCGAAGAATGCGGAGAGGGCGCGCACGTTGGCCTCGCTATCGACGCAGCAGATAAAATCCACTGCCCGATAGTGGGCTTTTAGCTGCGCGACCACCTGCATATTGGCCTTGCCGACCAGCTGATTGACCATCAGGACGCGTTGGACGCCGCTGGCCATCGCCGCGCTCGCCTGCCAGGCGCTACCCACGCCAATCCCCCACGCTCCCGCTCGCTGCTGCGCCTGAAAAATCCATGGCGTCATTGTCGTTTTACCATGCGGCGCCAGCGACACGCCGCGGGCGTCGGCGTAACGCTGCATCCATGAAATATTATTTTCCAGCGCCGACTTTTTTAGCAGCGCGGCGGGTAGACAGACCTCTTCCGCCAGCAGATTAGCCGGCGCGGACATGAGGGCGGATTTGTGCGGGATGAGCGGTGCTGAATGGTATTTCATAACACTATCCTTTCAGGGGTTATAATCGGTTAGTCACTTGGTATCATTTGTAACTATTTGATAAATATATTTTTAATATAAAAATGTTATTCGTTTTGAATAAAAGTATCACAAAATGATCTGGGTTTTGCGTAGTTTTCCACTGTTTTTTGCGCTTGTAAATGGTTAACTTATCGGCATGTCGAAAGGGAGTAATTGCTATGAAAGTTGACTGGCTTTTCAAAAACGTCACGGTGATCGACGGGAGCGGCGGGCCGCAATACCGTGCTGATGTGGCGGTGAAGGGCGACCGAATAATGGCTATCGCCCCGGCGCTGAATGTCGCGGCGGAGCAGGTGATTGATGGCCAGGGGCGGGTACTGGCGCCGGGCTTTATTGATGTGCATACCCATGATGATATCAACGTTATCCGTATGCCTGAGTACTTGCCGAAACTCAGCCAGGGGGTGACGACGGTGATCGTCGGCAACTGCGGGATCAGCGCGGCGACCGCTACCATGCGCGGGGAAGTGCCGGACCCGATGAATCTCCTCGGCGAGCAGCAGCACTTTATCTATCCCACCGTGGAGGCTTATGCCCACGCGGTGGAAGCGGCGCGACCGTCGTTGAACGTCGGCACGCTAATCGGTCACACCGCGCTGCGCAATAACCATATGGACGATCTGTTTCGTCCGGCGAGCGAGACGGAAATCGCCGGTATGCGCGTACAGCTACGCGATGCGCTGCGCCAGGGAGCATTAGGGCTCAGTACCGGGCTGGCCTATGCCAGCGCCT
Organism: Klebsiella sp. JN_Kp122; assembly: GCF_040062085.1. NCBI lineage: Bacteria > Pseudomonadati > Pseudomonadota > Gammaproteobacteria > Enterobacterales > Enterobacteriaceae > Klebsiella > Klebsiella sp. JN_Kp122. The sequence continues at coordinate 21,286 of NZ_JBEAHW010000021.1, read as the reverse complement.
TCCAGTCGACTACCGAAGAGGTGATGGCGCTGGCGGAAGAGCTGGCAGCCGGGAAGGGCATCTATACCACCCATTTACGTTCAGAGTTTGAGCCGATTCTCGAGGCGTTGGATGAAGCCTTCCGCATCGGCCGCCACGGCAACGTGCCGGTGGTGGTTTCGCACCACAAGTGCGCCGGGGCGAAAAACTGGGGGCGTACCAAAGAGACGCTGGCGTTTTTCGATGAGATGCGCCAGCAGCAGGATATCGCCTGCGACTGTTATCCCTACTCCGCCAGCTCGTCGACGCTGGATATGAAACAGGTGACCGATGAGTTTGATATCGTGATCACCTGGTCCGAAGCGCAGCCGGAGCAGGCGGGGAAAACGCTGCAGCAGATCGCCAATGAGTGGCAGGTGAGCCTGCACGACGCCGCGGCGCGGCTGATGCCGGCGGGCGCTATCTACTACAACATGGATGAGCAGGACGTACGGCGAGTGATGCGCTATCCGGTCACCATGATTGGCTCTGACGGGCTGCCGAACGATCCGATGCCGCATCCGCGCCTGTGGGGCGCCTTCCCGCGGGTACTCGGCCACTATAGCCGCGACGAGCAGTTATTCCCGCTGACTACCGCGGTACACAAGATGACCGGGCTGTCGGCGGCGCGCTTCCAGTTGGCGGATCGCGGGCTGGTGAAAATCGGCTACTTTGCCGACCTGGTGCTGTTTGACCCGCAGACGGTGCGCGATGTCGCCAGTTTCTCCGATCCGAAACGACCGGCGGACGGCATTGAGGCGGTGATGGTCAACGGCGTGATGAGCTACGGCAGTGATAAGAAAATTACCGGGCGGGCAGGGCGTTTCCTGCGCCGTCGGATGGACTAAGGAGTTGAGTATGAGTATCAAACGTTATGGCGTAGAAGGCGGTACCGGCACCGGCGGTCAGCATCTGCCGTTTGCCCGCGCGGTGGAAGCCGGCGGCTGGCTATATGTCTCCGGGCAGACGCCGATGAAAAATGGCGAAGTCGTGGAAGGCGGCATCGTCGAACAATCGCGGCTGGCGATCCAGAACTGCGTCGACATCATGAGCGAAGCCGGTTACGGCCTGGCGGACGTGGTACACGTGAAAGTGATCCTCACCGACGCGCGCTATTTCCAGTCGTTCAATAAGGTATTTCGCGAGTTCTTTGGCGATAATCCGCCAGCGCGCATTTGCTGCGTGGCGGACCTGGTGGTGGATTGCAAAGTTGAAGTGGATGTGACCTGTTTTAACGCTGCGCGACAATAACGCCTGACGGAAAAAAAATAATTCCCTCCCTTTCCGGGGGGGATCATCAAAAAAATGTGATATCGGCACCAGAGTGAATAAATAAATCGGTGCCACTGGGTTCGCTATGCCTTTTTTCAGGCATGGTTCCTGTTAACTCATAATATTCAGCGGCACGAATATTATTTATTACGTCTGGATGTGAGCCATGAATAATATGTCATTTATGATTTGGTTTTCCGTTTATGCCTGCGCGATGATTACCTTAGGTTGGTACGTTTCGCGCAAACAGAAAACCGGCGAAGACTTTTTACTTGGCGGTCGTTCGCTGCCGATGATCCTCACTCTCGGTTCGACGGTCGGCACCATGGTGGGGACCGGCTCCAGCGTCGGCGCCGTCGGCTTTGGCTACAGCAACGGCTGGGCCGGGATGCTTTACGGCCTTGGCGGCGCGGTGGGGATCCTGCTGGTGGCATGGTTATTCGCACCGGTACGTAAACTTCGCTTCATGACCATGAGTGAAGAAATGTCGTATTACACCGGCGGCAGTAAAATTATCAAAAACCTCGTCGCGATACTTATTTTTATTGCCTCTATCGGCTGGCTGGGAGCGCATATATTAGGCGGCGGATTATATCTGGCGTGGGCCAGCGGCATTGATATTAATGTCGCGAAAATTATTATCGCGCTGGCTTTTGTGGTTTATGTCGGTATCGGCGGCTATTCCGCGGTGGTGTGGATCGATACCATTCAATCAATCGTGCTGTTCGTCGGCTTTATTTTAATGGCGGTGCTGGCGGTTCATCACGTTGGCGGCTGGAGCCATATTCAGCAGGCCGTCGATCCGGCGGCGCAAAGCCTGTTCGCGGTCGATAAATTAGGCGTGTTGCCGGCGCTATCATTGGCGATGGTGATTGGCGTCGGCGTGCTGGCGACGCCTTCTTATCGCCAGCGTATTTACTCGGCGAAGACCGTCTCCTCGGTGCGCCAGTCCTTTACCATTACCGGCCTGCTGTATTTGGGATTTTCCTTCCTGCCGGCGATCATCGGTATGGCGGTATGGACCATGAACCCGCAGTTGGAGAACAGCGGCTTCGCCTTCTTGTTTGCCACCCAGGTGCTGCCGCCGGTGCTGGCGATGGCGATCCTGATTGCCGGCATGTCGGCCAATATGTCTTCCGGTAGCTCTGATGCCATCGCCGCGGTGTCCATCATGCTGCGCGACCTCTACACCCTGGTGACCGGCCATATGCCCGCGCCGGAGAAAGCCATTCGCCTGTCGCGGATCTTCCTGGTTCTGGTGATTGCGCTGGCGCTGCTGTTTGCCCTGACCTCCAACGACATCATCAGCTACATCACCAAAATGATCTCGATGATTATGTCCGGCATGTTTATCTGCACCATGCTTGGCCGCTTCTGGAAACGTTTTAACTGGCAGGGCGCGGTCGCCGCGCTGGCCGGCGGCGCCGGGGCATCGGTTGCGGTGCTGGTAGATAGCGACTGGTTAGCTTTCTGGGGCAACCCGTGTATTCCGGCGGTACTGACGAGCCTGGTGGCTTCGGTGGTGGTGACGTTACTGACCCCGGCCAGCAGCATGAGCCGCGAGCAGGCGCTGGAGATGATTACCCGCGAGCGTGAAAGCCGCCCAACGCCGCCGCCGCTGCCGATTGGCAAACGTCATACCTCACGCGGGTAAGGGGCAATCATGAACGAGTATATTGCCGTCGATTGGGGCTCTACGCAGCTGCGGGCATGGCGGATGCGTGATGGCGAATGCATCGACAAGCTGAAGCTGCCCTGCGGCGTCACGCGTCTGAACGGGCAGCGCGCCGAAGCGGTATTTCAGCAGCAGCTGGCGCCGTGGCGCGGCGACCCCGCGCTGCCGGTGGTGATGGCGGGCATGATCGGCAGCGATGCCGGTTGGCAACCGGTGCCTTATCTGGCCTGCCCGCTGGCGCTGGAGGCGCTCAACGGTCAGTTACATGAGGTGGCGGAAAACGTGTGGATCGTGCCGGGGCTGAAAGTGGCGCAGGCCGCAGATTACGACGTGATGCGCGGTGAAGAAACGCAGCTGCTGGGCGCCTGGCAACTGATGCCCGCGGAGTGTTACGTGATGCCCGGCACCCACTGCAAATGGGTGCAGGTGCAAAACGGCGTGGTGCGCCAGTTCGCCACGGCGATGACCGGCGAACTGCATCACCTGCTGCTTAACCATTCGCTGCTCGGCCAGCAACTGCCGGTACAACAACCCGATGACGCCGCTTTCGCTCTCGGTATGGAAAAAGGGCTAACTCAGCCAGCGCTGCTGGACGGGTTATTCAGCGCTCGGGCCGCGCGGGTGTTAGGTGCGCTGGCGGCGACTTCGGTGAGCGATTATCTCTCCGGGCTGTTGATTGGCGCGGAGGTGGCGACCTTTAGCGAACGCTATCGCGCCAGCCGCGTGGTGCTGGTTGGTGAGCACTCGCTCAGCACCCGTTATCAGCAGGCGATGGCGGCGCGCGGGTTAGCCGTTTCCTGTTGTTCCGGCGAGGCGGCGTTTCTTTCGGGTATAGCGAGGATGATTGATGGACAAGGTTAAACTGGTGGCGATTTTACGCGGTATTCAGCCTGGTGAGGCGGCAGAGCATATCGCCGCGCTTATCGAGGCGGGTTTTCGCTATATTGAAATTCCGCTTAACTCGCCGGACTGGCAGCAAAGTATTCCGGCGATGGTGCGCCAGTTTGGCGAGCGGGCGGTGATTGGTGCGGGGACGGTGCTGAAGGTTGAACAGGTTGATTTTCTGGCTGAAGCCGGGGCGAAACTTATCGTGACGCCCAATACGGCCCCGGCGGTGATCCGCCGCGCGGTAGATAAGGGGATGTTGGTGTGCGCCGGCTGCGCGACGGCCTCCGAGGCGTTTAGCGCGCTGGATGCCGGGGCGCAATGGCTGAAAATCTTTCCGTCATCGGCATTCGGCCCGGACTATATCCGCGCGCTGAAAGCGGTGTTGCCGCCGGAGGTGTCGGTGCTGGCGGTCGGCGGCGTGACGCCGGAAAACCTGCACAGCTGGCGTCAGGCGGGCTGCGCGGGGGCGGGGCTAGGCAGCGATCTCTACCGCGCCGGGCAGTCGTTGGCGCGTACCCGCCAGCAGGCGCAACGCTTTATCGCCGCCTGCGGTGATTAATCGCCGAGCGGCAGTCGGTCGACGCCGTCTCGGTGGTCGTCGAGCGCCAGCTTAATGCGGCGCAGGCGGTCTTTCGCCTGCGGTTTATTGGCCATCGCCAGCTCGGTGGCCAGCACATCCACCATCGCCAGCATCGCATAGCGTGAGGCGCTGGGCTTAAAGATATAGTCGTTTTCGCTCACCAGCAGCGGCAGCAATAAATCTGCCTGCGCCGCCAGCGGCGTTTCCGGCGGGGTAATAGCGACAATTTTCGCCCCGTATTGCCGGGCGATAGCGGCGCTTTCGATCATCTCTTTGGTATAGCCGCCGAGCGACAGCACAATCACCACATCTTTCGCCGTCACCGCCGAACTCATCATGCGAACCAATAGGCCGTCGTTCTGGCTGACTACCGGCAACCCGAGGCGGAACAGGCGATACTGGATCTCCTGCGCGCAGATGGTCGAGCCGCCGCCCATACCCAGCGCAAGCACCTGGCGGGCGCCGCTAATCCATTCCACCGCGCGTTTCAGCGCCGCAAGATCCAGCGCCCGGCGGTTGGTTTCCAGTACGCTGATAATCGATTCATAAATTCCCTGTACGCCTTCCAGATCCGGCACATCGAGAATAAAGCGCTGACCAATGGCCAGCGACTGGGCGAGCTTCATTTTCAGTTCGCGCACGTCTTTGCAGCCCAGCGCACGCGCAAAGCGCGTCACCGATGCCTGGCTGGTGTCGGTCAGGCGCGCCAGTTCGGCAATCGGCATTGCCGCCGCGGCGGCGACGTCGTCGAGAATAAACTGCGCAATGCGCTTTTCGGTCGCGGTCAGCGCCATAAAGCGGTCGGTGATGCAGGAGATGATATCGATCGAGTAGGCCATTCCGGGTATCAGGTTATGTATTAGGTTATGTATTGGGAATGGTACTTTGTACCATATGCCGGTGACAAAATCAGCGCGGCGCCTCTCGCGGCGCTAAAAATCAAGGCGCATCGCGCAGCGGGTTTCCGCCGTCAGGCCGTGCTCCGTTTCCAGCGCGCGTTTCGCCGCCAGCCCTTCGGGTAGGTGCAGTTCATTAAGGATGGTGAAGCCCAGCCGGGTATAAAATGGCGCGTTCCACGGCACTTCGCGAAAGGTGGTGAGCGTCACCGCCGGGAAGCCGTCGCGGCGGGCGTTGTCGATAGTTTGGCTAAGCAGGGCGCGGCCAATACCCTGGCCCTGCCACTGCTGATGGACGGAGATTTCTACAATAAACAGCGCATCGTCCAGCGGCTCGCTCAGCAGGAAACCGACGGGCCTGTCGTCCGCGAGCGCCAGCAGGCTATGGCCGGTTTCCAGGTATTGCCGGTGCTGTTCAACGCTCATTACCGGGCTTTCCGCCAGCCAGGCGAAAGCGGGAATGCGCGCAAAGGATTGTGCCGCCGAACGTTCCAGCGCGGGCAGCTGCGGCAGATCGCCTTCTTCAGTCAGGCGAAAAGTGATAGTGGGGTTTATAGTGTTAGTTTTCATCGCCTCAGCATAGCAGCCTCAGGGAGAAATGCATGGAGTTCACCGCCGTTCCTGCCGTCCAGTTTAGCGGCGCGCAGTTGACTACGATTTTGAATGACTGCTTTGCCGATTATCTGGTGCCGGTGTCGATGTCGGTAGATCTGTTTGTACAACGCTTTAGCGCCGAAGGGTTAAACCTGTTGCAGTCTAAGGTGTGGCTGGCAGGAGATGAACCGGCGGCTATCGGGCTCATCGCCCGTCGCGGGCGTGATGCGCGGCTGGCGGCCTTTGCTATACATCCCGGCTTTCGCGGCAAAGGACGAGGGCGACAATTGATGACCTCGCTTATCGCCGATTTACGCGCTCAGGGCGTACAGCGAATGTGGCTGGAGGTGATCCGCGATAATCACCGGGCGGTGGCGCTGTATCAGTCATTGGGCTTTACCGTGCGTCACGGGCTGTGCGGCTATCTCAGCGCGGGGCAAGCGGAGCCGCGTGAATCCAGCCTGGATGAGTATGATTTGCTGAGCCTGCTGCGTCATGCAAGCCTGGAGCTGGAAGGGCAACTGCCGTGGCTGCTGGATCCGCTGACCTTTATTACCTTGCCCTGTCGGGCGTTGACGCTGCAGCAGCAGGCCTTCGCCGTACTGGCAACCACCGCCAGCAAGCCGCAGTTACAGTTTTTATGGCTGACGCCGGCGGCGCGCGGACGCGGGCTGGGGCGGGAAATGCTGCTCGCGCTGGCTCAACAGTTTCCGGGATTAAGCACTTCGGTGACCATCCCGGAAACCTTCACGCCGCTGTTTAAATCGGCGGGCTATGCGCCGCTGGCGCTGCAGCAGTACGAGATGTGCCTGCGCTTGAACTAGCCCGGCGCAGACGCCGGGCCGCAGGCGTTAACCTTCGCGACTGACGATTTTAATGTCGACCATACCAATGCCCAACTGGCGCGGCGCGTGGCCGACAATATTGCCTTCGTTGGTGGACTGGGGCTCCGGCGGAGTGATGGTTAAGGTGTTGCTGCGCGCCGGATTGTCGAAATGCAGCGTCGTCGTGGTCACTTCATTGGCTAAAGTAAGTACTTGCTCGCTTTTCCCGACGCGCACCGGTATTGGCTGGTTGGCGTTCGGGCCGAAGGCTTTGGCGGTGATCACCAGATCGAATTTTTCCGGCAGCGGTTCTTTATATTCAATCTTCACCTCGTCACCGAGCTGGGCATTAGACCAGCGTCCCCACAGCTCAGGCCGCGAGATGCCGCTGAACTGTTTGACCTCTTCCGGCGCGCCGGCGACATTAAACACAAAGCTATCGGCTTTGTAGCGAATATCGTTATCGACAATTTTCAACGTATCGACGTTGCCTTTATAGCGCTCCATATCGATGACGGTATCTTTAAAGGCGGTTTTGCCCTGCCACTGCGGCTTATCGACATGCTGTACTTTTTGTTCGCCGCCCAGTTGACCCTGAGAGACGCACCAGTCGGTGGACAGCGCCAGTTCCGGCCGCCACAGTTGGCCCATTTTGTAGCAGCGGTCGACCCATACGAAGTTGTCGCGCGGGGCGAAATCCGCCAGTTGGAAGCGTAGCGGCGCGGAATATTCGCTTTCCGGAATCGGCTCGACGCGCTGATCAGAGACCCGCAGCAGCAGCGGCAGACGGAAGTGGCTACCGGAGAATGCGATCATGTTCTTCTGCGAGTCGATGCTGAAATTCTTCATCTCTTTCGGGAAATTCCACAGACGAATGACGTCCGGTTTCCATGCCAGCACTTTCTCTTTCATGTTCATGAAGATAGTGGAGAGCGACTCTGCAGAAAGGCTGCTGCGGCCAAGGCCGATATAGTTATCGCCGCCGAGAATATCCAGCACCGTTGCGCCGTTATCCATGGTATTACGCTTCACGGCCAGCACATCCTGTTGAGGCTGGTCGCCGCGCAGGATAAAGAACAGGTTGCTGCGATCCTGTTTGTTCAGATAATCCCAGGCGGTGTTCTTCATCGCCAGATGATCGGACGAAACCACGATGACCGTATTTTTGAAGTACGGCGAGGCCTTAATCTTTTCAATCAGCGCGGCGATGTGCTCCTGGCTACAGGCCACGGCGCTGAAGGAGAGGTTCTTTTTGCCATCCATGTCATAGCGTTTACGCTCGCAGGTGCGTGAGATAAAGCCGTCAGGGTGGTGGGTATCGACGGTGAGAGCGAACAGCGAAAAGCGTTTGTCGGATTGGGAGAGCGCTTCGAACTTTTTCCACGTTTCGTCGAGCACGGTGTCGTCGTAGAAGCCCCAGTCGTTGCGGTAGGACGGGTCAGCCACCGTTGTTTTCAGCTCTTCCGCGCCGTACAGGTGATCGAAGCCGTGAGATTTGAGGAAAACGTCTTTACCGGCAAAACGCAGGTTGGCGCCCTGCACAAAGTAGTTTTCGTAACCGGAGTTTTTCAGGATATCGCCGAGACAGATATTTTGCGGAAAGAAGCTGGATACCGCCGCGGAAGCGTTGCCTTCGAACGGCGCGAACAGCGGAATACCGCACTGGGAAGCGACCATGCCGGCGATGGTGTAATCGGTGCCGGGAAGCTGCGCGGTGTTGCTGAAATCCAGCCCTTCGCTTTTGATTTTACCCAGTTCCGGCGTTAGTTCGGGGAAAGCCTCGTTATTGAAATAGGTGCGTTCCAGGCTCTCGCCGTAGATATAGACCAGATTCAGCTGCGGATTGTTGATGCTTTTCGACGGCTCTTTGTAGTAGGCCGCGAAGTCCGGATCGCCATCGCGGGACTGCGATTTCACGAGTTCGGTGATTTGGCGGAACGCCGGGCTGGCGTCGACGGAGGCCAGCGCCAGTACCAGCGCAATCAGGCTGTAGCCAAAGTGATGCGGATGATGCCGGCGACGGCGTAATATCCAGCCGAGAACGCCAAATACGGCGACCAGCGCCAGCACCAGACCGATACCCGGCAGAATATATTTACTGACGCCCGCGCCGGTCAGGCTGTTGGTCAGGGTATAGAGTACCGCATCGTTAATACCGTCGCCGGTGAAGTAGTCGCTGGCGTAAAGGGTGATATTAAGCACAACAAACAGCCCCAACACCGCCAGGGTGGCAGAGAACCACCAGGTGTTGCGACCGGCTTTCCAGGCATAGATCACCACCGAGGCGAGAAACAAGGCGATGGATAACAACTCTGACACAGCTAACCCTCGTATGCGCCAGCGGCGGGCTGGCCGGATAGATCGATTTTCACGCTACACTGTAATGGCAGCGCCTTTCTGCTGCAATTGTAGTGTCATGAAAGTGTGCTGTGATTCAGAATTGGTTTAGAAAGCGTCTTTTTTGTACGATGTCTCATCCTGTCGTCACGGGGAAAACAGGAGCAGAAAAGTAAAAATAGCGATTGCGGCCGCGCTGGCAACGCTAAAGCGCCAAACGCGGCATCGGCGGGGAACTTTAAGACAGGAAGTTAACGCCCTGTTTCAGTACCAGGTCACAGGCTTTGGTCTTCACTTTTTCAGCCAGCGGGCTGCTACCCAGGGTGTTGAGATTCAACTGCTGGCCGTTATTACTGCTCAGCAATCCCTGTAGCCCTTCCAGATAACCGGTATCCTGTTTCTGTTTCTCCGGCGTGCTCAGGCCAAGCTTATCCAGTACCTGGTTTTTAACGTTGTCGGCGTTGGTGACCGAGGTCAGTTTTTTTTGCGCGCAATAAGAGAGAACGCCGGCGGCATTGTTCATGCTGCTGGAGGTGAGCGCCTGGTTGCCGCCGTTGAGCAGGCTGGTTAAGGACGACATCGACATACCGCCGCCGCTTTGCTGGGAACTGCTGCTGAGCTGGCTGGCGGCGCTATTGAGCGAGTCCTGCCAGGAGGCGGCGTAGGTAGGGGCCGCCATCAACGCGCCGGCTGCGATAGCGACGCAAAAAGCTGTCTGCAAAGATTTCATAAACGTACTCTTCGTCGTTACTTAAGAATCCCTTCAGTATAACGCCGCTTACGCTCGGAAATCTCTCAATACTCTTTACCGGTAACGCGATCGCGGTAGCTATCCCAGGTGAAATTCACCCACAGGCTATTGCCGAGGCGCATGCGATCCATAACGCGTTCGCCGAGCAGTTTGTTCATTTCATCCATGGTACTGTTAGTCAGCATGCCGGTTGGGCGTTTCGAGGAGGAGCGACGATCGACAATCTGGTTGATAATCACTTTCTCGTAGCGTGATTCGGTTTGCATACCGATTTCGTCGATAACCAGCAGATCGACCCGGCTCAGGTCGCTGAGCAGTTGCTCTTCGCTGGTTTCCCGATTACCAAAGGTATCTTTCATCGCCGACATAATATCGGCGACGGTGATGATTAATACCGATTTACCGCGCAGCAGCAGCTCGTTGCAGATAGCGGCGGCAAGATGATTTTTACCGGTGCCCGGCTTGCCGGAGAAGATGAAGCTCGCAATATTGCCGTCAAACTCTTCAACGTACTGGCGGGCGCGGGACAGGGCGATCATCTGCCCGTCGTTTTCGACCCGGTAATTATCGAATGAACAGTTCTGATGTAATGGACGGATCCCGGAGCGATTAAAGGTGCGCTGCATTTTCATCGCCCGATTTTCCCGCTCCAGCGCCTCTGAACGCAGCCTACCTTGCTCTTTTTGCCAGGCCAACAGCTCTTCGCCGGTTTTAAACGCCGGTTGCACGTGGGCTGGCATCATTTTTTGCAGGCGCTTCATGAGATCGCCAACGTTTTTCATGCTCATCCTCGGAAACCTCGCGGGATCTGGTTATCGGGTTCGCTAATAGCGTTCACATCGCGCTTCGGCTGCCCGCCGTTGCTGGCGCGGCCGATTTGCACGCTACGCGCCAGCTTCTGCTGCCACTGCACGTGGTGGAAAACTTTGCCTTCCGCCTGCCAGTAGGCGACGAAGGCGGCCAGTTCTTCCGGGGTGACCGGCTGCGTCAGGGCGATACCCCACAGCGCCGCCAGACGCTGAAAATCGGCATCCGGCTGCCAGCCGGCATACATGGCGAATTTTCCCATCGGCACGGCGACGGGCGCGGCGCTCGGCTCATCAAAGAACTGCGCATCCAGCGCGATATCGCTGGTGGGGCGCGCCAGTTTAGCTTCCAGCTCCAGCAGCTGCGCCAGGCGCTCCGGCGTCAGCGCGTAAAACGCCGGGGCGTTATTGGCAAATACGGCGACGGCGCCGCTGGCTGATTTTTGCAGCCTGGCCGCGTGGTTCTCGACGAAATCGTCAAGACCGCAAAAGTCGGTGGTTAAAATTCGTGAAGACATAACGCTATCTCAACTCTGAACAGCAAAGAGTGGGGGAATTGCTGACATAGTAGCATAGTGCGAGGCCAGGAAGCAGCGCTGGCGGTTACACGCGCGGGCGTTTGCGATAGAGCCACAGACCGGGAATAGACAGCCCGATAGAGAGCGCCCCGACGATGGAGGAGGCTTTTAAAAAGTTGCTCAACAGCATAATCATCATCTCTTCGGAGTAACCAAAATGGCTGATTTTGACGGCCGAGATCATCGCCGTATAAGCCGAAATCCCAGGGAACATCGGGATCACCGCGGCGACGGTAAATATCTTCGGGTGCGCCAGATACCAGCGCGACCACTGAATGCCTATACTACCGACCAGTAACGCGGCGAGAAAGGTGGCCCATTCTATATTGAAGCCTGCGCTCATCATCACCATCCGCGAGCCGTGGCCGATAGCGCCCAGTAACGCGCACCAGCGCAGCGCGCGCTGTGGGACGTTGAACACCATCGCAAAGCCGACAGCAGGGATGGCCGCCAGCGCCATATCCTGCGCCAGGTCGAAAAGATAAGAGATTATGCCCATCCGCGTAGCCCCCACATGGTCATTGCCATTACCACCCCGATACAGGTCGCCAGCGTCAGCAGGCTGGCGATCGCCCAGCGGGCCAGCCCGGTATTGATATGGCCCTTGAACATATCGGCCACGGCGTTAATTAACGGAAAGCCGGGAACCAGCAACAGCACGCTGGCGGCCATGGCGATAGTCGGCGTCTCGCTAAATGCCGGCAGACGCAGCATCAGCCCGGAAATGGTGGTGGCGACAAAGGCAGTAATGCAGAAATTAATCTGCGGATGCATGGAACGGTGGGTTAGCAGTTGGCGAATATACATGGCGACGGTACTGGCGAAGAAGGTAACCACCGCGCCATCCCAACCGCCGTTGTTCAATTTACAAAAGCAGGCGCAGGAGAGGCCGACCATTAATACCAGTAGCCAGCGCGGGTAGCGTAAGGGTTTGATCTGCGAGAAGCGCTTCTCGACGTCTTTGTAATCCAACAGCTTATGTTCGGCCATGATCACAATATGCTGTACCTCCGTCACCACATGCATGTTAATTCCGCGATCGCTGTTTTTACGCGTGGAGGTGAGACATTCGCCGTCTTTAATCGTGGTGAGCACGATCGCATTAGAGGAGATAGCGCTTTCAACGCTATCCATACCTAACGCCCGCCCGAGGCGGGTAGAAAGCTCCTCAACCAGCGCGCTTTCCGCACCGTGCTGGAGTAAGTAAAGGGCACACTGGATGCACAACCGGGTGACGGCGCGCTGCTCTGATTTATCTGCCTGCATAAGTACCTGCTGTCCGCGTCTCTATTGATACTTGTACCTGAACTCCACCCCGTTGTGCGGCGTGCCGGATCAAACAATGTGCAAAAATTGCTCCATCAATGGCGTTGGCTGAAATTTGAACCGCGCCACACTTTCACCACTTCGTTGGAAAGTGCAATTTTTACCGCCATTCATCCCTTCTTTTTCCCGTTTGAGTTATCAAAAATGCATCCAGGAACTTTTAGCAAACAAAAAATAAACAAATAATTAACCTTTGAGAGCGAGTACCCCATGAGAACACAGGTTGCCATTATTGGCGCGGGCCCTTCGGGGCTACTGTTAGGCCAACTGCTGCATAACGCTGGTATTCATACCGTCATCCTTGAGCGTCAGAGCGCGGAATATGTTCTGGGACGTATACGGGCGGGGATCCTCGAAAACGGTACCGTCGAGCTATTGCGCGAAGCGGGGGTAGCAAAGCGAATGGATGCGGAAGGGCTGGTTCATCATGGCGTGGAGTTTTTATTTGAAGGCCAGCGGGTACCGGTACCGCTCAGCGAGTTGACCGGCGGTAAAAGCGTGATGGTCTACGGCCAGACCGAAGTCACCCGTGACCTGATGGCGGCAAGACGCGACAGCGGCGGGCCGATTATTTATGGCGTTAGCGAGGTGGCAATCGAGGATGTTAAGAGCGACCGACCGGTGGTCTCTTACGTGAGCGGCGGCGAAAAGTGTCGCCTGGAGTGCGATTTTATTGCCGGTTGCGATGGTTTCCACGGCGTTTCGCGGCAAAGCATTCCACGTGACATTCTCAAAGAGTATGAAAGCGTGTGGCCGTTTGGCTGGTTAGGTTTGCTGGCGGACACGCCGCCGGTAAATCCGGAGCTGATTTACGCCCATCACGAACGGGGATTTGTATTATGTAGTCAGCGCTCACTCACTCGCAGCCGCTATTATCTGCAGGTGCCGTTAAGCGATAACGTCTCGGCATGGTCAGATGAACGCTTCTGGAATGAGTTAAAGCGGCGTCTGCCGGAGGATCTGGCAAGTAAGGTAGTGACTGGTCACTCACTTGAGAAAAGCATTGCGCCGCTGCGCAGCTATGTCGTCGAGCCGATGCAGTATGGCCGGCTATTTCTGGTCGGCGATGCTGCGCATATCGTACCGCCAACCGGCGCGAAGGGGCTTAATCTGGCGGCGTCGGATGTCAATTATTTATGGCGGATCCTGCGCGAGTATTATCGCCATGGCCGTGCGGACCTGCTTGCGAGCTATTCGCGCTTCGCTCTCGACCGCGTATGGAAAGGGGAGAGATTCAGCTGGTTTATGACTCGCCTGCTGCATGACTTCCCTGAACAAAGTGATTTCGATAAAAAAATGCAGTCCGCCGACCGCCGCTACTATCTGGGGTCTCGCGCAGGGCTGACGACGATTGCCGAAAATTATGTGGGTTTGCCGATGGAGCAGGTAACGTAACGGCTAACGAAAACCGGAGATGCCATGTCGACCGCAAGTACGATCCCTGTTTTTAAATTATATGGCGAAGAGCGCGGTTGGCCGACGCCGGATCTGCTGCATTGTGAATCCATTTTGCAGCGCAGCAGCCTTTATGAGTGGCATATCCGCGTGCATCAACATGCCGAAATGGTGCAGCTATTATATCTGCACAAGGGGCGCGCTGAAATCGAAGTTGAGGGCGCGACGAGGGTCATGACCGAAGCCTGTATTCAGGTTGTGCCGGCATTATGCATTCATGGCTTCCGTTTTTCCCCCGGTACTCAGGGATTTGTCCTGTCGCTTTCACTGCCGCTGCTGAGCCGCTTTGAAAGCCAGTTTGGTCGAACGCTTGATGTGCTATCACAGCCGCAGTGCGTGGCGGTAAAACGCTCACGCGGCCATATTCACTCGCTGTTTACCGCTTTGCGTGAAGAGTACTGCGAGGAGCATGATGCGCGAGAAATGATGCTGCATTCGCTGCTGGGGGCGCTCCTGGTCTGGTTAAACCGCCAGTGTCAGCCGACATCGGTGACAGAAGACAAAGCCGAACGTAAGCGCAGCGTCATGCGCCATTTTTCCCGCCTGATTGAAAGTCATTACCGGGAACATTTGCCGCTGGCTGAATATGCAAAGCTAGTGGGGCTTTCCACAACGCATTTAAATTATTTGTGTCGTGAATTTCATGGCTGCAGCGCATTAGGCGTCTTACATCGACGCTTAATGTTAGAAGCGCGGCGTAACCTGCAATATACCAGCATGACCATCACACAACTTTCTGATTATTTAGGGTTTACTGACGCTGCTTATTTTTCGAGATTCTTTCGGCGATATAATGGCGTCTCGCCAAAAGCATTTAGGAAAGAAATTAAATAAGTTATTTATTTAATTCTTAAGGTAATTTTTCTAATGAGGGCTTTAATTTTTTCTAATTTATTGATGGCATCATTTTGTGTTAGGGTAAATCGTTGGTGAGAGTAATAGTTATATATCCCTCACGGTTATGGAATTAACTTCAGGGCGTGCATTATGCCCACCAGGGACGATAAAGATTCAGTAGGTGAAATAATATTATAGTAGCCATTCATCCGTCATTTATTTCGGGTGTGAATCTTTGACAGGATGCGGAGGTTTTATGTTGCCAGGACAAGGTAAATTTGGCGTCATTATTAGTAGAATACCGGTTATGCAATCCGGCCTGAAGGCTATTTTAAGGGAACATCTTCCTGATTACGAACTAAGTTTCTGTGGTTCGCAGGATGAACTCACGTTACTGCAGCTTCGCCGCGCCGTACTGGTCGTCGTTGACCTCTCCGGACACATTGAACGCCCGCGAGATATTTGTGAGCATTATTATTCGTTAATGAATCAATACCGGGATATTCACTGGATTTTTATGGTTGGCCACTCCTGCTTCCCTTTGGCAGTCGAGTTTCTCATGCGGCCGGAGAGTTCGCTGATTTCTGATAGCGAGCCGGTAAGACGTTTCATTGAAGTCATCCGCGCCGGCAAACTTTCTGCTGAGAGAATTAGCCAGACACTTTTTTCACCCGAGATGGATAACTTAGGTGATGACGCTGGCGAGACGGTCATCTTAACTTTTTCAGAACGCAAAGTTTTGCGGCTTCTGGCAAAAGGGTGGGGAATTAACCAGATTGCTGCCTTGTTGAAAAAGAGCAATAAAACGATAAGCGCGCAGAAAAATAGCGCCATGCGCCGACTTTCGTTACGCAGTAATGCAGAAATGTATGCCTGGATCAATAGCGCTCAAGGAATGAAGGAACTGAATCTGTATTCAGCCTATGGAGATAACACGGAATGGAAAAAAATCTCACAACACGATGTGTCGCTATCGTAGAAAAATGCGCAATGACTGAGACGGCGCTTCGTTACATTTTAAGTAACGATGCGGGTAAAAGATATAGCATTCATTTTTATAAAGATACTCAGGCTCTAAAGCGCGAATTCGCTTCCAAAAACTTTATTGCCGTTATTTTTTCTCTTTCCGGTAGCAGGCGTATTCGTCTGGAAAGCCTGCTCTTCTTACACGAGATTGCGCAAACTCGTCCCGAAATACAGCGAATCGTACTGGCGGATAATACGGCGGAAATGCGTCTGATCAGCCATCTGACGCCATCAAGCCCGCAAACTATCCTCAATAAATCATCTTGTCTTACTCGCCTGCAAGAACGTTTACTGCAGCTAATTGAACAGGCGCCGCTGGACAAAGAAAGTATTCTCAATCGCAGCTATAGCTCCTGCGGGCAAATTCTTAGCCCAACCGAGCATACGATCCTGCGTTACATGACTTACGGCTATTCACTGCCCGAAATAGCCACCCGGCTTGATAGAAATATCAAAACCATTCGCGCGCATAAATTTAATGCAATGACCAAACTGGGTGTGAACTCTGACATTGGCTTGCTCAGCGCGGCAGACATTCTGCTGTGTCTGCCGGCTAATAATGACGACGGCCGGGGAATGCGCCTGGCGCAATAACTGGCAATCTACAGGCAGACGTCGACCCAGTCGGCTTCTGTCAGTTGCGCCATACGTTCAGGCGAAATTCGTACCGCGCTATGAATTGCCCCCGCTGCCGGCAGAACTTCGGAATACTGCTTGAGCGAGACATCACAATAAACCGGCAGTGGATTTTCCAGGCCAAACGGGCAGACGCCGCCGACGGGATGGCCAGTCAGCGTAACAACTTCATCACTACTAAGCATGCGCGCTTTCGCCCCGAAAGCGTCTTTCAGTTTTTTATTATCAAGCCGGGCATCACCTTTGGCGACGATCAATATAACCTGGTCTTTTACTTTTAAAGATAAAGTCTTAGCGATTTGCCCCGGTTCGACCCGATGCGCGGCGGCGGCAAGCGCAACGGTCGCCGTACTTTGATTCAATTCGATGATTTCAATATCGGGGGCATGTTCAGCAAAAAACTGCCTCACGGACTGCAGACTCATGGGGTTCTCCTGATAGTTATCCGCTTAAATCTGTCACAAGGCCGGAAATCTGTAAATATTGTCGATAGATAATCAGGAATTATTCTGATTTCTGGATCTTCTTCACAATCACCGCAACCGGTTACTGTAACCGGTTGCAGTATGGCGTTCGTCGATGAATACTGACAAGGTAACTCCCTGTAGCAAAGATAACTAACAGCCGCGCGTGAGATATTTCTGCTGACAATATGGCGACCTTTAATTCCGATTAGCCACTGTCGATACGTAGTTAATTTCAGCATAGCGGCAAGATTACCGTTGTTGGGCCTGTTTCGATAGCCTGTCAGGAGGGCTGCTATGTCTGCTAACCATGCTGCGTTTAATCTGATATTTCGCTTTGTAGAGAATTATATAAGCCCCGTTGCCGGGCGCATTTCTTCGCAGCGCCACGTCATGGCTATTCGTGACGGATTTATCTCGGCCATGCCGTTTATGATCGTGGGTTCCTTTCTCTTAGTCTTCGCTTATCCGCCTTTTTCGCCGGATACTACCTGGGGCTTCGCCCGCGCCTGGCTGGATTTGGCTAAAGAGTTCGAAGGACGCATTCTGACGCCTTTTGATATGACCATGGGCATCATGTCCATTTATATCTGCGCGGCGATTTCCTACAACCTGGGCAAGCATTATGAAAAGGCGCACCAGCTCGATCCTTTCATGTGCGCCATGCTGTCGATCATGGCCTTTCTGCTAATCGCAGCGCCAAAAACCAATGGCAGTCTGCCGGTTGATAGTCTGGGCGGTACCGGGATATTCACTGCCATCCTGGTGGCGATTTACTGCGTGGAGATGATGCGATTCCTGAAGGCGCACAACATCGGGATTCGTCTGCCGGATCAGGTGCCGCCGATGATTAAAAACTCTTTCGATCTGCTGATCCCGGTCCTGGTAGTGGTACTGACGCTCTATCCGCTGAGTCTGTTTATCCAGCATCATTTCGACATGCTGATCCCGCAGGCCATCATGGCTATCTTTAAACCGCTGGTATCCGCCGCGGATTCATTACCGGCCATTCTGCTGGCAGTGTTGATTGGCCACCTGCTGTGGTTCGCAGGGATTCACGGGGCGGCGATTGTCTCCGGCATGCTGCAGATGTTCTGGCTCACTAATCTGGGGATGAACCAGCAGGCCCTGGCGCAGGGCGCGCCGCTGCCGCATATTTTTATGGAAGCGTTCTGGACGTTCTTCATCGTTGTCGGCGGTTCCGGCGCAACCATGGGGCTGGTGTTCTGCTATCTGCGCAGCCGTTCCGCGCATTTGCGCTCTATCGGCCGTTTAAGCGTGGTGCCAAGCCTGTTTAACATTAACGAGCCGGTTATTTTCGGTACGCCTATCGTGATGAACCCGGTATTCTTTATTCCGTTCCTGCTGGCGCCGGTGGTTAACGCGGTGATTGCCTGGGCGGCCATGAAGTTGGATCTGATCGGTCGTGTTATCTCCGTCGTGCCGTGGACGGCGCCGGCGCCGATTGGCGGCGCATGGGCGTTGGGATGGGATTTCCGCGCGGCGATTCTGGTCGTTGTCCTCGCTTGCGTATCGGCTATCATCTACTTCCCGTTCTTTAAAGTGTACGAAAAGCAACTGCTGGCGCAGGAAGCTGAAGAGGCGCAGCGCGCGGCGCAGGAGAACGAGCAGACCGCATAAAATGACAACGGGCGGCATATTGCCGCCCGTCAGGTAATTACTTTAACGTGCAGTCGCCGCATTGTTGAACGTCCGGCAGGCGATAACGCTGACAGCAAGTTCGGCGTACCAGCAGCCCTTCGCGCAGGACTACCGTTCGCCACAGCGGGTTATCCTCGCCACTGGCCTGCTGTTTTGCAAAAAAACAGTGTTGACGTAGCGTGTTCACCTGCTCGTCGCCAAGCAGATTTTTCATTTCACCGAGATACCAGTTAATCAGATAGCCGGTATTGCTCCAGATAAGCTTACCGTTAATGTCGCCGGTAGCTTCCAGCGCTTCCACCACCGGTTTCAGGGCTTTATTGACCAACATATCCATACGCGCTTGCGCGGGAAGCATCAACGCATCATGGTCGGCATGCACGTCAATCCAGAAGCAAGCCGCGCGCCCGCTTTCATGGAATTCAACGCGAAAATGCTCTGGTTCAAGGCTAATAGCCTGTTCTTCAGTTAGCAACGCCAGCATTAGCGGCGGCACCAGCAGGCCGATATACCACTGCGCCCACAGTGAAAGCAGGGGTTTTTGTTCGCGCGGCTGGCTGGGCTGATGGCGATAAATGTGATCGCCATAGGTGGCCAATAACGAAATGAGGGTGGTCGGTTGCGACCATTCCGTGAGGGTTAGGGCAAGCGGCGGCGCTTCTTCATCCAGGCGCAGAAAATCCAGCAGATGCGGGCGTACCGCCGCGATCTTTTCCCGTACTGCATTCGCCAATGCATGCTCGACGGGCGCAAGCGGCGCACGCCAGATGATGTCATCGCTGAAGGAGAAGGTACGGTAAGCCATCAGATTTCCAGATACAAATCTAAATGATAATGATTGCTGATACTAGTTGTTCGTTGCAGGGAGCGCAAGCGATTTGTCAGCGCCGCATATCCCTCGCGGCGGGCTGGAAGCGTTAGTTGACGAGAATGATATTACGTCCCTGGTTTTTGGCTTCATATAGCGCGCTATCGGCGCGTTTTATCGCACTGTCGATGTCGCCACTCACCAGAGGGGTCATCCCGATACTGATAGTGACATGAGTGGCGACGCTTTCGTTAAAACGATGCGCGATTTTTAAATCGTAAACCCGTTGGCGAATACGCTCTGCTGTCTGGAAGGCGGATTCCGCCGAGCTGCTGGTCAGCACCACCATAAACTCTTCACCGCCAAATCGAGCGACGATATCGCGTGAACGCACGGAATTACGAATCGCCGCGGATACCTGGATTAGCGCCTGGTCGCCCATCATATGGCCATAGTTATCGTTGTAGGCTTTGAAATGGTCAATATCCAAAAGCAGGATGAAATGTTCGCAGGTATCCACTGCCAGGATGTTATCCATCCGGTTTTGCAGGCCACGGCGGTTATACAGGCCGGTTAATGGATCAAGCATACTGAGATCGTTCAGGGTGTTACGCTCTTGCAACAGTTTATCCATTAGCCCTTGGGTAAAATTATCGCTGCGCTTTTGCATAATGTTTTGCAACGTAATTCCAGCAACCGGCAGGACAAAGCAGTAAAACATCCGCATCCACTGTTCGCCGCCGGCCAGTACCAGACACACCATAAAAGTCGGTAGCGAATGTAGAGTAAAGGCAATGATATTGTTAGAAAAAGCGATAGTTCCAATAAACAGGATGCTTAATAAGGCAATAACCAGAAAGTTAAAATGTGGAGGTGGTAACAATGAGGCTTTTATTACGATGTGCCAGGCCCATAGCATGCCAAATAACAGAGAAATAACAGGAATATTTATTTTCTGTTTTGGAAATTTCCAATTCCATAACAAGAACCCCAGGCTGGCGGCACAGATCAGCGAACTCGGCAGCGTGACGGTGACAATGGTAAACAGCGGACTGAGGAGCGACAGAGCGGCAGAAACACAATTAAGTAATAAAAAAAGTCGTAAGGAATACTGATATTTTTGCTCGTAATGAGCCCGCCAGGTTTGTGCAGTCATATTGGTACTATCATTATTAGTAGTTAAGTTTCAAGATGATGGCTGCCAAAGGGGGAAAAATATAAAACAACACGTAATATAAGGCTATCTGCGCAAATGATCAGACAATGTAATATATAGATTTAATTTGCTTAATTTATCATCCCAGTGAATGTATGTCATTACTCCTGAATGCAAGAGTAATAAAAGTTAAACTCTCCGGCATGACAAATGATAAGAATTATCATATGATATTGGTTATCATTATCGTTGTGAGAGGCGAAACCATGTTGCAGCGAGCTTTAGGGAGTGGTTGGGGAATTCTGCTGCCGGGCGTACTGGTGATGGCGTTAGGCATGATTGGCCTGCCGGTGGAAGCCTGGCGCGTGATGATTGTGCTGGGGTTACTACTATCGGCGGCAATGATCTGGCACCGTCAGTTACGTCATTTCGTACTGTTGCCGTCAAGCGTAGCGCTGGTCAGTGGAATAATGCTGATCATGTTGAATTTGAAGCTGATGGGATAAAACAGAGAAGGGTAAGAATATTGGTGCGAGGGGGGGGACTTGAACCCCCACGTCCGTAAGGACACTAACACCTGAAGCTAGCGCGTCTACCAATTCCGCCACCTTCGCACAGTATTCTTAATCTGATATCGCCTCGTTGGTGCGAGGGGGGGGACTTGAACCCCCACGTCCGTAAGGACACTAACACCTGA
>NZ_JBEAHW010000043.1:0-109463 GCF_040062085.1 Klebsiella sp. JN_Kp122 | reverse complement strand
TGGCCTATACCGCGCTCTATCTGCTGGCGTTTTGTCTGTGCCCGTTTATTCGCGTTGAGCAGCCCGGTTTTGCTACCAGCGAAGCGGCTGAACAGCTGAACGTCAGCACAGTAAAATCATAAAAAAACCCCGGAGACCGGGGTAAGTAAAATAGTCAATCCGGGCCTCGCGCCCGGATTTTTGCCTTACGCGATGGTGACTTTGCCGTCCAGATAGACATCCTGCACCGCGTTGATCAGCTTCACGCCTTCGCTCATCGATTTCTTAAAGGCTTTACGACCGAGGATCAGCCCCATGCCGCCGGCGCGTTTATTGATTACCGCCGTGCGCACCGCATCGGCAAGATCGGTTTCGCCGCCCGCCGCCCCGCCGGAGTTAATCAACCCGGCGCGGCCCATATAGCAGTTCGCCAGCTGATAGCGCACCAGATCGATCGGGTTATCGCTGGTCAGCTTGCTGTAGACGCGATCGTCGGTATAACCGAAGTTCACCGCCTTATAGCCGCCGTTATTCTCGGCCATTTTCTGCTTCACGATATCAGCGCCAATGGTGGCGGCCAGATGGTTGGCCTGGCCGGTCAGGTCAGCGGAAACGTGGTAATCGACGCCATCTTTTTTGAATGCCGGGTTGCGCAGATAGGCCCACAGCACGGTGACCAGGCCGAGCTCGTGCGCGCGTTCAAAGGCGGCGGATATCTCTTCAATCTGCCGACGCGACTGTTCGGAGCCGAAATAGATCGTCGCGCCAACCGCAACCGCGCCCATGTTGAACGCCTGTTCGACGCTGGCGTACAGGGTCTGGTCATACTCGGTCGGGTAGCTCAACGTTTCGTTATGGTTGAGCTTAACGAGGAATGGAATGCGGTGCGCGTAGCGGCGCGATACCGAGGCCAGTACGCCATAGGTAGAAGCCACGCAGTTACAGCCGGCTTCGATGGCGAGTTCCACGATATTCTTCGGATCGAAGTAGAGCGGGTTGGCGGCGAACGACGCGCCCGCCGAGTGCTCTACGCCCTGGTCGACCGGCAGAATGGACAGGTACCCCGTTCCCGCCAGACGCCCGGTGTTGTAGAGGGTCTGCATATTACGCAGCACCGCAGGCGGGCGGTTGTTATCCACCATCACCCGGTCGACGTAATCCGCTCCCGGTAAATAGAGTTGATCGGCTGGAATAGTCATACAACGGTGCTGTAAAAGGCTGTCGGCATCTTTGCCAAGCAACTGCGTAATATCAGTCATAGCTATCTCCCGTAAGTGCTGGCCGCAGCCAGCATGTTTTATCCCAACCCAAAAATTTTGGGCAGGTTAAGCCTGGTACCGAGTTAGCATATTTTCCAGCCGGGAGCGCGTTTTTTCAGTAGATTCTGCTGTCTCGTTTCACTGCCATTTACCACCAGGCGTGGAAATGATGTACCGGGCCGATACCGTGCCCCACTTCCAGCGAATCGGCCTGCGCCAGCGCCGCCGACAGCCAGCCTTTCGCTTCGGCGACCGTTTGTCCCCAATCGGCATAGCGCGGACGCAGCGCCGCCAGCGCGGCAGATAACGTACAGCCGGTACCGTGGGTATTTTTGGTCTGCACGCGCGGCGCGGTAAAGCGCTGTTCGCCTTCGCGGGTAAACAGCCAGTCCGGGCTTTCGGCGTCGTCCAGATGTCCGCCCTTCATTAATACCGCCCCGCAGCCTAGCGCCAACAGCGCCCTGCCCTGTTCCAGCATCTCGCGCTCGCTTTGCGCATGCGGCGCATCGAGCAGCGCCGCGGCCTCCGGCAAATTCGGGGTGATCAGTGAAACGTGCGGCAGCAGGCGCTGGCGCAGCGTCGCAATGGCGGAAGGGGATAACAGCGGATCGCCGCTTTTCGCCAGCATTACGGTATCCAGCACCACGTTGGCAATTTGATAGCGGGCAAGACGTTCCGCCACCGCTTCAACGATATCGGTTTCCGCCAGCATGCCGATTTTCGTAGTATCGATTCGCACGTCGCTAAACACCGAATCCAGCTGCGCCGCCACGAAGTCCGGCTCAATGCGGTATACCGACTGCACGCCGCGGGTATTCTGCGCCACCAGCGCGGTGATCACCGAGCAGCCGTAAGCGCCGAGTGCGGAGAATGTTTTGAGGTCGGCCTGGATCCCGGCGCCGCCGCTGGGATCGGTGCCGGCGATGGTTAAGGCGTTAATCCGCTTCATGCCGGCACCTCCGAGTATAACGCGTCGAGGAATGCCGGGATAAAACTGCCGGGGCCGCCGTGTCGCGCCGCTTCACCTCCCGCCATTTTCATCAGGCCGCAGGCGGCTGCCACGTTTTGCAGCCGATCGCCGGGCATCGCGGCGCTTGCCGCCACCACCGCGGATAACGCGCAGCCGGTCCCGACCACCCGCGTCATCAGGACATCACCGCCGCTCACGGCAAGCGTGCGCTCACCATCGCTGATGTAATCCACCTCGCCCGTCACCGCGACCACGGTATTGAGCTTGCGCGCCAGCGCCTGGGCTGCGGGTAACGCCGCAGCTACGCTATCGGTCGTGTCCACGCCGCGCCCGCCGCCGCTGCTCCCCGCCAGCGCCATGATTTCCGAGGCGTTGCCGCGAATCGCCGCAGGCCGCAGTTCCAGTAATTCGCGACAAAAATCAGTGCGTAGCGTCAGCGCGCCGATGGCAACCGGATCCAGCGTCCAGGGTTTTCCCGCCTGGCGGGCGCTCTGCGCCGCCGCTCGCATCGCGTTGGCGCGCTCAGTGGTTAAGGTCCCGACATTAATCAATAGCGCATCGGCAATGGCGGCAAACTGCGCGGCTTCCGTAGGATCAATCACCATCGCCGGCGAGGCGCCAATAGCCAGCAGGACGTTAGCGGTGAAAGTCTGGACCACATCGTTGGTCATACAGTGAACAAGCGGCGAAGAGGTGCGGAAAAGCTGTTGTAGGTGCGCGATATGCGCCGGATTTAGCGGTTGATGCATGGTTTGCTCCCGCCAGATGAGGAAGCAGCGCAGACCATGCGGTCTCTGACTTCCCTACGCTGGCATTATCCAGATCAGGTGGTACGGGTATTTCTCAGCCTTCACAAAGAAGGGCACCCCGAGTCATTTGGTACAAAATGGCGACTAACGTTCCGTTAATCTTTAATCAGGATAGTAATGCCAGCGATAAGTCTTGTAAACGGTAAAAGCGGTAGATCTACTGGCGATATGTCCCTTAATCGTACAACCATCTCCCGGCTTTGGCAGACTGGATAAACATATCAATGGTGAACTCTGGAACATCTACTGGTTCAGGCTTTTTAAATGGATTCCATGAAAAATTGACTTCGGGATAGTACGTTTCAAGATGGAAATTCGACATGTCGACGTTGAACTCTTTTGCATAGTCTTCAACCAACTCTTCAACGTCATCTTGATCTAACTGGACATCAAAATGAATACTCGAGTCTGCCGTGTATGTAGCGTATTTCTTGTTCCTGAGGATATAGGTCCCACTACGAATAGTGAACAACTTGATGACGCGTTTTTCGATATCTTCTACCATAGCTTATCGTTGCCCCGCGCGATGGTATTGTATTCAATGATCGTGTTGTAAATGATCTGCGATACATCAGCCACAATGATCACTTCACCAATGAGGGGAATAGTCCGTCCCACCCACGTTCCAATTTTCCTCACCATCCTCCTTTTTGCAGTCCATGGAGTATAACCGCCAATCCATGTAGGCATTTTTAACCCAAATGGGAACATTCTATTGCCAAATACTCGTCTGGCACCTTTCGATAGTCTGGATGTTCCAGGAATTGCCGTTCCGGGTTTAGCCCGTGTCGCCTGATCATTTATACCCGCATACAGTGCATATACAGAGGCAACATCTTTGATACCAAATTGATCAGCAGTATTGAAGACAAAGACCATGAAAAATAGTTCTGAGGCGGTAAGGTTTGAACGCCCCGCAAAAAAGTATGTTCCATTTATTTCCTCAACAGTATCCACTTCATAATCCCTTATGATCCTTGTAGAAAGCGCCATCATAATGGCTGATTTGCATACCGTCATTACGCGTCGTTGTATCATCCTTGTACGTTTGCCACAGAGACGCCACTTTTTCCTGCGCCATGTAAGCGATTACACAAAATTTTAGCTATCCGTGCGGCGGTTGATTTAGATCACAATTCACTTAATAACCATAAGACATAGTTACTACGCGTTACTAACTAAGCGAACACAGTAACCGCAGTAGTCGCCGCTGCCGTTAGTTTGCATAACATGTTAAAAATAATTTCGACACTAAGGTCGTTAATGATGAAAGTGAAACACGTTTCTATGCTGCTGCTGGCACTCAGCGCAGCCATCGCGATTGGTTGCAGTTCACCAGCGCAGCGTATGGCCGAGTGCGAAGCACAGGGGATCAGTAAAGATGCCTGTTATATTGCGGAACAAAACAAACAGGCTACGGTGAACGCCGCAGCGGAGAAACAGGCGCTGGAAAATGCACAGGCTTTATATCCCGTGCAGAAAGCGCAATCCAGCAAAAAAGTCAAGATCTTCAATGGTATGAAGCTTGTCACAAACTCAACCGGGCTGACAGTTGATGGCAAACCCGCGGCCTTAGACGAAAGCAATGCTGACGCGAAAACCTATTCGCAGGGTTTATACGTTTTTATTGTCTACCAATCCGGAAAAATTGCCGTCATGCAGGACGGTAAATTTTTAGGCTACGCCAAATAGCGTCTCTTCCTTGTTAATTTAAAAGCGGCCTAAGGGCTGCTTTTTCCCCCTTCCCCGCAGTAGCCGACACGTCAAACGCCGCGCTAAATAAGCGGCATTAATCCCATTGGATAAATCTCATTTTACCTACGAGAGAGTAGTTTTTTAATTAATGTATTTTTTTTGTAACCACAAACTTGCTCAATGTAAACAAATGGTTATAGTTCAAGAAAGCGTTACAAGTTGTAACACCACGTCAGATCGGAATTAACGAGTGAATCGCCATTAAGGTAAGAGGATTCCAATGAAATTGACCCCCATAGTGAAAGGATTAGCCATTGCCGGCTTGCTGTCATCGATCAGCTTGTCAGCATGGGCGGAAGTCGCCGCAAAAGAAGCGACCGCTGCCACCAAACAAGCCAACGACGCTCTCTATAACCAACTCCCCTTCTCTGATAACACCGATTTCACCAACGCCCATAAAGGGTTTATTGCCGCCCTGCCCACCGAGATCATTAAAGGAGAACAAGGTAACGTAGTATGGGATCCGCAACAGTACTCTTTCATCAAAGAAGGTGAAAAAGCCCCGGATTCCGTCAACCCGAGCCTGTGGCGGCAGTCGCAGCTGATTAACATCAGCGGCCTGTTTGAGGTGACCGACGGCGTCTACCAGATCCGCAATCTGGATCTTTCCAACATGACCATCATCGAAGGTAAAGAAGGCATTACCGTCGTGGATCCGCTGGTGTCGGCAGAAACCGCCAAAGTGGGCATGG
Source organism: Klebsiella sp. JN_Kp122 (assembly GCF_040062085.1). Taxonomy (NCBI): domain Bacteria; kingdom Pseudomonadati; phylum Pseudomonadota; class Gammaproteobacteria; order Enterobacterales; family Enterobacteriaceae; genus Klebsiella; species Klebsiella sp. JN_Kp122. The sequence goes on along the minus strand of NZ_JBEAHW010000043.1, from coordinate 103,999 downwards.
ATCTGTATTACAAAAACCGCGGTAAGAAACCGGTCGTCGCCGTTATCTACACCCACAGCCACGTTGACCACTACGGCGGCGTGCGCGGCGTGGTTGATGAAGCGGATGTGAAATCCGGCAAAGTAAAAATTTACGCACCGTCCGGCTTTATGGAAGCGGCGGTGGCTGAAAACATTATGGCCGGTAACGTCATGAGCCGCCGCGCCAGCTACATGTACGGCAACCTGCTGAAACCATCGGCCACCGGACAGGTCGGCGCCGGTCTGGGCACCACCACCTCGGCGGGTACCGTTACCCTGATTGCCCCAACTAATATCATTGAAAAAGACGGTCAGAAAGAAGTTATTGACGGTCTGACCTATGACTTTATGCTGGCGCCAGGTTCAGAAGCGCCATCGGAAATGCTGTGGTTCATCGAAGAGAAAAAACTGATTGAATCCGCGGAAGACGTAACACACACCCTGCACAACACCTATTCGCTGCGCGGCGCGAAAATCCGCGAACCGCTGCCGTGGTCGAAGTACATCAACGAAGCGATTGTACGCTGGGGCGACAAGGCTGAGATTATTATGGCTCAGCACCACTGGCCGACCTGGGGCAACGAAAACGTGGTCAACCTGCTGAAGAGCCAGCGTGACCTGTACCGTTACATTAACGACCAGACCCTGCGTATGGCTAACGAAGGGCTGACTCGCGATGAAATTGCCGCTAAATTCAAACTGCCGGATAGCCTTGCCAACACCTGGGCTAACCGCGGTTACTACGGCTCTGTTAGCCACGACGTGAAAGCCACCTACGTGCTGTATCTCGGCTGGTTCGACGGCAACCCGGCCACCCTCGACGAACTGCCGCCGGAAGAAGCGGCGAAGAAATTCGTCGATTACATGGGCGGCGCCGATGCCATCATGAAGAAAGCGAAAGAGGATTACGACCAGGGTAACTATCGTTGGGTAGCTCAGGTGGTCAGTAAAATCGTCTTCGCCGATCCGAAAAACCAGGATGCGCGTAATCTGGAAGCAGATGCCCTTGAACAGTTAGGCTATCAGGCGGAATCCGGCCCGTGGCGTAACTTCTACCTCACCGGCGCGCAGGAGTTGCGTAACGGCGTGGTGAAAGGACCAACCCCGAACACCGCCAGCCCGGATACCGTGCGCGCAATGACACCAGAAATGTTCTTCGACTATCTGGCGGTGCACATCAACGGCGAGAAAGCGGGTAACGCGAAATCGGTCTTTAATATCGATCTCGGCAGCGACGGCGGCAAGTATAAGCTGGAGCTGGAAAACGGCGTACTGAACCATACCGCTAATGCGGAAGCGAAAGATGCCGATACCACTATCGCCCTCAACCGCGCCACCCTGAATAAGATCATCCTCAAAGAGGAGACGCTGAAGCAGGCCGTTGATAACGGCGATGCGAAAATCACCGGTAACGCCGATAAGCTCAATGAAATGCTGGGCTATATGGACAAGTTCGAATTCTGGTTCGACATCGTTACGCCATAATGTCCTGCTCCCGCGGCGCCCGGTCGCGGGAGTTTTCCCTCTCTGCTAGTAGGCTTCCGGCAATGGTCGGTCGATAGAAACCAGTTTGCCGCGCTTCATCGTGATATAGCCCCCGGCTTTCAGATCCGCCAGCACCCGAAAAACATGCGTGCGCGACAGATTAGTGCGCTTAATAATAAACAGCGCCAGGCCTTCGTTTTCCCCCTGATGGGTACTCTGGCGATAAAGATAACGAAACAGCATCGGCCTGATGGTCTGATAGCTGGTCATCTGCCGGCGTTCGTTATGAAGATCGATAGTAAAAATCGACATATAGGTCAGAATGATCGCCAGCTCCTGCACGCGTTCAGGGCCGCCGTGTAAAAAGATTTGGTCAAAGACATCATAAGTGACTTTAACCAGCTTCACCGCCGCGCTGCTGATATATTCAAACTTCGCCAGCGGGCAGTACCTTTCCATAAGCCCTATCGGCATATACTCAATGGAATTACCAATATGAAGGCCATTATCCGGCATTAATATTGACAGCGAACCTTCAGTGCAAAAATAAATATATCCTGGCTGAATTGCTAATTTTTTATTAGCCGCAACCGTCAGGGCTTCCCCTTGCGCAATTATTTGCGGAAAAAAGGCATCAATGTTGAGTTGCTGATAATAGCTATGGATATCCTGAAAATTCACGCTATGCCCCTTGCTGCGCAGTCTGCTGTGGTATCGAGTATAGCAGCGAAGTGATAGCAGATTCGAGGGTGATTATTTCTTTGATAATGACCAGTCCCATATGGGACTATCAACGCAAAGTATTCGCTTTAAAATGGCCAGTAATTAGTCCGCATTTGAATTATCCGCTGATATTAAACATTGATAGCGGAACAAATAATCTAAGAGGCCATGCAATGAAATTAAATCAGATCGCTAAACATCTGGCTCTGGCCGGTGTTTTAACTTCGCTGTCGCTTTCCGCCTTCGCTGCCGCCCAGCAGCAGGACGCCACCCCGGCAACTCAGCAGGCAAATAACGCGCTGTACAACAAACTGCCGTTTGCCGATAAAACTGATTTCGATAACGCGCATAAAGGTTTTATCGCCGCGCTGCCGCAGACCATGATTAAAGGCGAGCAAGGCAACGTTATCTGGAACCCGGCAAAATATGACTTCGTCAAAGAAGGTGAAAAAGCCCCGGATACCGTTAACCCGAGCTTGTGGCGCCAGTCACAGCTGATTAATATCGGCGGCCTGTTTAAAGTCACCGACGGTGTTTATCAGATCCGTAATCTCGATCTCTCCAACATGACCATCATTGAAGGCGAGAAAGGGATCACCGTTATCGACCCGCTGCTGAGCGCCGAGCCGGCGAAAGAAGCGATGGATCTCTACTACGCCAACCGCGGTAAAAAGCCGGTTGTCGCCGTCCTGTTCACCCACAGCCATGTTGACCACTACGGCGGCATCCGCGGCGTGGTTGATGAAGCCGACGTGAAGGCTGGCAAAGTAAAAATCTACGCCCCGGCCGGATTCATGGAAGAAGCGGTTTCCGAGAACATTATGGCCGGTACCGCGATGAGTCGTCGCGCCAGCTATATGTACGGCAACCTGCTGAAGCCTGACGCCAAAGGCCAGGTCGGCGCTGGTCTTGGCACCACCACCTCTGCGGGTACCGTGACGCTGCTCCAGCCGACCAACTACATCACTAAAACCGGCCAGCAGGAAGTGATTGATGGCCTGACCTACGACTTCATGATGGCGCCAGGTTCCGAAGCACCGTCGGAAATGCTGTGGTATGTCAAAGAGAAGAAAATGATTGAAGCGGCAGAGGATGTTACCCATACCCTGCACAACACTTACTCGCTACGCGGCGCGAAGATCCGCGATCCGCTGGCCTGGTCAAAATATATTAACGCCGCTATCGACCGCTGGGGCAACGATGCTGAAGTCATTATCGCTCAGCACCACTGGCCAACCTGGGGTAATGACAACATTATCAAGCTGATGAAAGGTCAGCGCGACATGTATCGCTACATCAACGACCAGACCCTGCGTATGGCCAACGAAGGCCTGACCCGCGATGAAATCGCCGCTAACTTCAAGCTACCGGAATCGCTGGAAAAACAGTGGTCGAGCCGCGGTTATTACGGCTCCGTCAGCCACGATGTGAAAGCGACGTACGTTTACTACCTCGGCTGGTTCGATGGCAACCCGGCGACCCTCGACGAGCTGCCGCCGCAACAGGCTGCGAAGAAGTTCGTTGAATACATGGGCGGCGCCGATGCCATCATGCAGAAAGCCAAAGCCGACTATCAGCAGGGGAACTACCGCTGGGTGGCGCAGGTGACCAGTAAAATCGTCTTCGCCGACCCGCAGAATGCCGATGCGCGTAACCTCGAAGCGGATGCCCTGGAGCAGTTAGGCTACCAGGCGGAAGCCGGTACCTGGCGCAACTTCTACCTGACCGGCGCGCAGGAACTGCGTAACGGCGTACAGAAGCTCCCGACGCCTAACACCGCCAGCCCGGATACCGTTCGTGCAATGACTCCGGAGATGTTCTTCGACTACCTGGGCGTACATATCAACGGCCAGAAAGCCGGCGCGGCAAAAGCGGTCTTCAACATCGATCTTGGTAAAGATGGCGGTAAGTACAAGCTGGAACTGGAAAATGGCGTGCTTAACCACACCGCTAATGCGGTAGCAGACAACGCTGACGCCAGTATTACTCTGAACCGCGATACCCTGAACAAGATCATTTTGAAACAGGAAACGCTGAAGCAGGCTGAAGATAAGGGCGACGTCAAGATTAGCGGCAATGGCGCTAAGCTCGATGAAATGCTGAGCTACATGGACAAATTTGAATTCTGGTTCAACATTGTCACCCCGTAAGCGATAATCGCTGAATCTCCCTCGCGCCCTTTCTGGCCGCGGGGGATTTTTTTATCCATTCGCCTCGCATGTTCTGATTTGCGTTCCCCTCGCCGCAGGCCCAAAATGAGTTCAGGACTGTTTTATTGCGCGGAGGTATATATGACCGTTTATCACCATGCGCTGGTACTGATTAATAGCAGCCTTGATGGTGTTCCGTTGCTACAACACGCCGCCAGGATGGCGCAGGAAAACGGGATGCGGATTACCATCGCCCACATCAGCACCGACTACCGGGCGCTTAATTACGTGTCCGACAGCCTGCAGAATGATGAAGTATCGCAAGAGGTCATTCAGGCCAAAGCCCTACTCAACGAGCTGGCGACGACCGTCGCCCTGCCGGTACAGACGCTATCGCTGGTGACGACCCGCCGTTTTGCTGATGTCGAAGAGTGCGTACAACAACGCCATATCGATTTAATTATCGCCGGACACCATAACCGGCTACTGGGGGTGCTCTCCTCGCACTCGCTGGAGTACATCAACCATTTGACGGTGGACGTACTGATAAAACACCTGCCCTAGCGCAATGCGGACTGTAACAGAGAAAAACACTCTTCGATTAACGGTGCAAGCGCCTGCGGCCCACGCATCAGGGCCACCGTCCGCGTGAGCGCCGGCTGCTGCAGTTGCGCCACCTTTAACGCCGGATCGTGCAGATAGGTCGTATACAGCGCCGGGAGAATGGCCACCGCCAGCCGCGAACGTACCAGCCCATAAAGGGTTTCGATATAGTCTACCTGGTAACGCGTCGTTAAGGTCAAACGCTGGCTTTCCACCAGCGCCGCCACCAGCCGCTGAATATTCCCCTTTGAGAAAACGGCAATATCACGGCCTACCAACTGCTTCCACGGTAAATTTGGCTGCGCAGCGAGCGGATCGTCGCGGTGCAGTACCACCACGAACGGATCCTCGCGTAGCGGATAAACCAGTAGCTCAGCTGGTAGCGAACTGTCGATCGCGCCGATACCAAAATCAATCTCACCGCTTTGCAGCGCCCGCATTAACGCATCGTTGGTCTGGTCATGAAATTCGATGCGCAGACGCGGAAAGGCCTGCGCCAGGGTTTGCGGCAGCAGCGGAAACAGCAGTGAGCTCACCGACGGCACCAGCCCGATACGCACCGTGCCATCGCCGCCCGCTTCCACGATCTGTTGCATATCAAAAAAAGATGCCTGGGCCACGCTCAGTATCCGCTGGGCATGGGGTAAAATCGCCGCCCCCAGTTCCGTCAGAGTCACCGCCGAGGCGGTACGATTGACCAGCTTGCCGCCGATCACACTTTCAATCTGCCGTAGCGCACTGCTGAGCGCCGGTTGGCTAATCGCCAGCCGATTGGCGGTATCGGTAAAATGGCGCAACTGAGCCAGGGTCACAAAATACTGCAGTTGTTTCAGTGAGAGCGCGGGCAGACGTTGCCAGGGTTCGTTCATTGTCAGGTTCGCTACCAATGGTCATACAGAATAACCCGAGCTTATCGGGCGATAAATTTATTCATCTGGGCAAACGTTTGCTGTGCCCATAGAGTATCCGCATTATCCTTGTGGTGGAGTTGTTATGTCCAGCAATGCTGAAGTCCGTCGTCGCGCCGTGCAGGCCGCACGCGGCGAATCCCCGTTTGATCTGTTGCTCGTCGATGCGCAGATCGTCGATATGGCCACTGGCGAAATCCGCGACGCTGACGTCGGCATCGTTGGGGAAATGATTGCCAGCGTGCATCCGCGCGGCAGCCGCACCGACGCCCATGAAGTGCGCTCGCTGCAGGGCGGCTATCTGTCGCCTGGCTTGATGGACACCCACGTACACCTTGAAAGTTCGCATCTTCCGCCCGAGCGCTACGCCGAAATCGTCCTGACGCAGGGTACCACCGCGGTGTTCTGGGACCCACATGAACTGGCCAACGTGCTCGGCGTCGATGGCGTGCGCTACGCGGTTGATGCCAGCCGCCACCTGCCGCTACAGGTGATGGTGGCCGCGCCATCCAGCGTCCCCTCTACGCCAGGTCTCGAAATGTCCGGCGCTGATTTCGCCGGCGCTGAAATGGAAACTATGCTTGGCTGGCCGGAAGTACGCGGCGTAGCGGAAGTGATGGACATGCATGGCGTGCTGAACGGCAGCGAACGGATGCAGGAGATTGTCCAGGCCGGACTTAACAGCGGCAAACTGATTGAGGGCCATGCCCGTGGGCTCAGCGGCGCCGATTTACAGGCGTATCTCGCCGCCGGCGTCACCTCCGATCACGAACTGACTTCAGCGGCCGATGCGCTGGAAAAACTGCGCGCCGGGCTGACTATCGAAATTCGCGGCTCGCACCCCTATCTACTGCCCGATATCGTTGCGGCGTTAAAAACGCTGCCGCATCTCTCCTCGCAAATCACCGTCTGCACCGATGACGTACCGCCGGATATGCTGCTGGAGAAAGGCGGCATTATCGCCCTGCTCAACCTGCTGATTGCACACGGTTTGCCAACGGTCGATGTGCTGCGTTTCGCCACCCTCAATGCCGCTATTCGCCTGCAGCGCAACGATCTTGGGCTAATTGCCGCGGGGCGACGCGCGGATTTGGTGGTGTTTGATTCGCTGGAGAAACTCGAGGCTCAGGAGGTCTATGTCGGCGGCAAACTTATCGCTCGTAACGGCCGCCTGCTAACCCCCATTGCCGCCGCGCCCGGCGTGACGCCACCGCGTGATACCTTGCAGTTAGCCCCCCTCGATGCAGAAGATTTTGTTCTGCGAATTAAGGGCATTCGCCATGGCGTCGCCCGCCTGCGCCACATCAGCGGCGCGCGCTTCACGAAATGGGGTGAAGTAGAAGTACAGATCCGCGACGGCGAAGTACAACTGCCCGCGGGCTTTAGCCTGATTTGGGTGAAACACCGCCATGGCCGCCATCAGGCATCGCCGCAAATCGCCCTGCTCGAAGGCTGGGGCGAGCTGCGCGGCGCCATTGCCACCAGCTACTCGCATGACTCACATAACCTGGTGGTGCTCGGGCGCGCTGCGAATGATATGGCGCTGGCGGCAAATCAGTTGATCGCTTCCGGCGGCGGAATGGCGCTGGCGCAACAGGGCGAGATCCTGGCCCATGTGGCGATGCCGATTGCCGGCATGCTCTCCGATCTTCCCGCCGCCGAGCTGGCGCGGCAGTTCCGCGAGCTGCGAGATTTAAGCAGTAAAGTCGCCGACTGGGAGCCGCCATACCGGGTATTTAAAGCGATTGAAGGCACCTGCCTCGCCTGTAATGCCGGGCCGCATCTAACCGATTTGGGTCTCACCGACGGCGGCAGTCGCCAGATAGTTGACCCGTTGATAGCCTGCCGGGAGACTCCGGCGCCCACTCATCACAACAATAATCCTCAGGGAGCCTGAGCATGGCCGATAACACACTTCATACTTCTGCCCGTAGCCACTGGCTGGAGCGCCGCTTTGCGCTGCACTCACGGGGCGGTTCGCTACGCACCGAATGCCTGGCCGGGATCACCGGCTTTCTCGCCGCCGCCTATTTACTGGTGGTCATTCCAGGGCTGCTGGCGATTGGCGGAATGGATAAAGGCGCCGCCACCACCGGCACCATCCTGGTCTTTGTCGCTGGTTCGTTATTAATGGCGTTTTATGCCAACCTGCCGTTTATCGTCGGTCCGGGCATTGGCGGCTCGGTACTGGTGGGGGTGACGCTGGCGGGCAGCGAAGGTATCGGCTGGCAGATTGGCCTCGGGATTGCCTGCTGGTCGGGGATCCTCTTCTTCCTGTTGACCCAATTCGGCCTGCGCGAAGTGGTCACCCGCTCGGTACCGCAATCAATTAAGCTGGGGCTGACGGCCTCGATCGGGTTATTCGTCGCGGTTCTCGGCTTTCGCAATGCCGGGCTGGTGCTGGCGAATGCCAAAACCAACGCCCTGATGCTCGGTGATTTTCTTGCCCCCGGCGCGCTGGTGGCGCTGTGCGGCCTGTTTCTGGCAATAGCGCTACAGGCGCGTAAAGTGCCAGGCGCGATATTGTGGGCTATTCTTTTCGCCACCCTGGTGGGTATTCCATTCGGCGTGACAAAGCTACCGGACAGCTTTATTGATGTTCCTCACTCGCTGGCTCCGGTGTTCGGGCAAATCGATCTGTTGGGGGCATTAAATATCGCCTTCCTGCCGTTCCTGTTCGTCTTTTTCGCGTCCGAGTTTTTCTCGACCATGGGTACGACCCTGGCGGTCGGCGGCGAGGCGGGCTTACTGGATGAAGAAGGCAACATGCCGCAGATTAATCGCCCGTTTATGGTCGATTCGATTGCCGCCGCGCTGGGCCCGTGGGTCGGTATTCCGGCGGCTACGGCGCTGATTGAATCATCCGCGGCAGCGGAAGCCGGCGGCAAGACCGGCCTCACCGCGCTGGCGGCGGCGGTGATGTTCCTGCTGATGTTGCTGTTTACGCCGGTGGCGCTCATGATCCCTAAAGAGGCCACCGCGCCGGCGTTAATTTTGATAGGCCTGAACATGTTTAGCGGCCTGCGCAAAGTCGATCTGGGGAACTTTACCGACGGACTGCCGGTGTTAATGATGGTGATGATTACGCTAATCGCCAACAGCTTCGGCACCGGTATTGCCGGCGGACTGCTGTTTTACATTGTCATCAAAGCGATCGCCGGCAAGTGGCGTGAAATTCCGATTGGCCTGTGGGTGCTGGCGATCCCGCTAATCTATTACTTCGCGACCTTAGTTAAGCACTAAGCGCTTCACAATGTGATTTCACCTCTTGATATAACAAACGCACCGCGGCAGAGAGCTGTTTGCGGTGCGGACAAATCATGTTCAGCGGCGTTAAATCGCCCTGAAAGTCCGGCAGCAACCGCACCAGACGCCCTTCCCGCAGGTCGTCGCTGACATCAAGAAACGATTTATAAGCGATCCCCTCCCCGGCTACCGCCAGCCGACGGATCACCTCCGCATCATCGCTCATAATCGCGCCGTTCATCTCCACGGTATGCACTTCATTACCTGAAATCAGCGGCCAGCGGTCAAAAGGGCGGCCGCGTAATACGTACAACAGCGCGCTGTGCCGGGATAACTCCTCCAGACTACTGATTTGACCGTGGCGGGCAACCCACTGCGGTGAAGCCACCAACACCCGACGGTTTTCCGGCGCGACGGGCAGCGAGATAAACGAAGCGTCTTCGTGGTAGCCGTAGCGAAAAGCGACATCCACCGGATCTTTAAACACGTCGGTCAGATGATCGGAAAAGTGCAGCCGCAGGCGCAACGCCGGGTGACGTTCGCGAAAAGCGCAAAACACCTTGAGCAGCAGGTTACGTCCAAGATCGGATGGCACGGCGATTTGCAGCGTGCCGCGGACTTCATCCCCCGGCGCCTGAATTTTCTGTAACCCGGCCTGTAGGGTATCAAGCATCTGGGTGGCGTAGGGCAGCCAGGTTTCGCCCTCCGGGGTCAGGCGCAGGCTACGGGTCGAACGAGCAAAAAGGCGAATGTTGAGCGTCGTCTCCAGGCGTTTTATCGCCGCGCTGACCTGCGCTGGCTGCTGCCCCGCTTCTCGTGCCGCCTCGCTAAAACTGCCTAACGCCGCCGCGCGGACAAATAAGGTCAGATCTTCCAGCCTGAACATGCCAAGTCTCCCCTGCTTCAGAATGCTCCCAAAATAGCGATTTACCGCCTAACAACGCAAGCGGGACAAGACTTCAGCCGTGTTTTGCTTACACTTTTTAAAAAACCAGTGCTTGCCATTTCAGCAGCGCTTCAGGAATGATACGAGGCTGCTATTTTGAGTCCAGGTAATATTGAGGAAAATATGCGTAAAACAAAAATGATGCTTCTGGGCGTACTTCTTGCCAGCGCCAGCGCAAGCTGGGCGGCGCCGGCCTCCGGGATTGAACAGTATGCGATGAAAGAATTCACCGCTGATTTTACCCAATTTCATATTGGCGATACCGTGCCGGCGATGTACCTCACTCCAGAGTACAACATCAAACAGTGGCAATTGCGTAACCTGCCCGCGCCGGATGCCGGCAGTCACTGGACCTATATGGGCGGCAACTACGTTCTGATCACCGACACCGAAGGCAAGATCCTGAAAGTGTATGACGGCGAGATCTTCTATCATCGCTAAGTCCTCGACGCAGGCGCAATTGCGCATTCGCCCCGGTCGCGCCAGCGACTACCCTCGCCTGCGTCAGCTGTTTCTTGACGCGCGTCTTGCCTCATGGACATGGCTTAACGGCGATCAATGGCGGCTGGAAGATTTTGATGCCGTGGTGCAAGACGAACAGCTATGGGTCGCCGAATGCGGCGATGTGCTGGCAGGATTCGCCTCGGTGTGGGTTATCGACAACTTCCTGCATAACCTGTTTGTGGATCCGCAGTGGCAGGGAAAAGGCGTCGGTAGCCTGCTGCTGGAACAGGTTCAGCGCTCATTCAAGCGCAGTGGTACGCTGAAGTGTCTGTCGCGAAATGAAAACGCCCTGCGCTTCTACCAGCATCACGGCTGGAAACTCGAAGCACAGGGCGCGTCTCCTGACGGAGATTATTGGCTGATGCGTTACACCCAGCCTTAAACGGCGCGGAAGGCGATCTCGCTCGGGATAACCTCGCCCTGCCAGTACATCTGCGCCGCCACGCGTCCCGCCAGCTGGCGATAGATATCGGTAAACTCGCTTTCCGGACGCGCAATAACCGTCGGCGTACCTTTATCCAGATCTTCACGCAGCGTGATATGCAATGGCAACTGGCCTAGCAACTGAGTGTGGTACTTCGCCGCCAGCTTCTCGGCGCCGCCAGTGCCAAAGATAGGTTCGTGGTGGCCACAGTTGCTGCAGATATGCATGCTCATGTTTTCCACGATGCCTACGACCGGCACTTCTACTTTCTCAAACATCACGATGCCTTTTTTGGCGTCGATCAGCGCGATGTCCTGCGGCGTCGTCACCACCACCGCGCCGGTTACCGGAATGTTCTGCGCCAGGGTCAGTTGGATGTCGCCCGTTCCCGGCGGCATATCCAGCACCAGGTAATCCAGATCCGGCCACAGCGTCTCCTGCAGCATCTGCATCAGCGCCTTGCTGGCCATCGGGCCGCGCCACACCATGGCGTTGTCATCGGTCACCAGATATCCGATGGAGTTCGTCGCCAGGCCATACTTCATAATCGGCGCCATATGAGTGCCGTCCGGCGATGTCGGGCGGCTGTCTTCCGCACCAAGCATGGTCGGAATCGACGGGCCATAGATGTCGGCATCAAGGATACCCACTTTGGCCCCTTCCGCCGCCAGCGCCAGCGCGAGGTTGACGGCGGTAGAGGATTTTCCCACCCCGCCTTTACCGGAACTGACGGCGATGATGTTTTTCACGCCATTAATACCCGGCTGGTTTTTCACCCGCTTCAGGGTGGCGATACTGTGAGAGAGCTTCCAGTCGATGGCTTTCGCGCCGGTGATACGCAGCAGCTCGGCGCTGCATTGCTCCTTCAACGCCTCAAACGCGCGGGTCCAGACGAACGGCATTTGGATCTCGATATGCACGGTATCGTCAAGCCAGGCGACATGGTGCAGCGCCTTTAGCGTGGTGAGGTTATGTTTCAGGGTTGGGTGCTGGAAATTAGCCAGAGTCCCGGCGACCATCGCGCGTAGACGTTCGGGGGATTTGGCCTGGGATTGCGAACTCATCCCGACTCCTTTGTTATTGTGAGTTGATTCTTGTCCGTTAAGTTTACCTGAAAGGGAATAATTCCCCCACAATAAGCTTTGGGCTTACCAAATTATTACCTTTCAGGTAACATCAAAAGCCCTTTTTACAACAGAAGATGTAATGCCCACTATGACTCAAGTCGCGAAAAAAATTCTGGTAACGTGCGCGCTGCCGTACGCCAACGGCTCTATCCACCTCGGCCACATGCTGGAGCACATCCAGGCTGATGTCTGGGTCCGTTACCAGCGAATGCGCGGCCACGAAGTCAACTTCATCTGCGCCGACGACGCCCACGGCACCCCGATTATGCTGAAAGCGCAGCAGCTTGGCATCACCCCGGAGCAGATGATTGGCGAGATGAGTCAGGAGCATCAGACCGATTTTGCCGGTTTCGATATCAGCTACGACAACTACCACTCGACGCACAGCGACGAGAACCGCGAGCTGTCGGAGCTTATCTATACCCGTCTGAAAGAAAACGGTTTTATTAAAAACCGCACCATCTCTCAGCTCTACGATCCGGAAAAGGGCATGTTCCTGCCGGACCGCTTCGTCAAAGGCACCTGTCCGAAGTGTAAATCTCCGGACCAGTACGGCGATAACTGCGAAGTCTGCGGCGCCACCTACAGCCCAACTGAGCTCATCGATCCGAAATCTGTAGTATCCGGCGCGACGCCGGTGATGCGTGAATCTGAGCACTTCTTCTTCGACCTGCCGTCCTTTAGCGAAATGCTGCAGGCGTGGACCCGCAGCGGCGCGCTGCAGGAGCAGGTGGCGAACAAAATGCAGGAGTGGTTCGAATCCGGCCTGCAACAGTGGGATATTTCCCGTGACGCGCCGTACTTTGGCTTTGAAATTCCCAACGCGCCGGGCAAATACTTCTACGTCTGGCTGGATGCGCCGATCGGTTACATGGGTTCCTTTAAGAATCTATGCGACAAACGCGGCGACACCACCAGCTTCGATGACTACTGGAAGAAAGATTCCAGTGCCGAGCTGTATCACTTCATCGGTAAAGATATCGTGTACTTCCACAGCCTGTTCTGGCCGGCCATGCTGGAAGGCAGCAATTTCCGTAAGCCGACCAACCTGTTCGTTCACGGCTATGTCACGGTAAACGGCGCCAAGATGTCCAAATCACGCGGTACCTTTATCAAGGCCAGCACCTGGCTGAACCATTTCGACGCCGACAGCCTGCGCTACTACTACACCGCTAAGCTCTCTTCGCGCATTGATGATATCGACCTGAACCTGGAAGACTTTATCCAGCGCGTTAACGCCGATATCGTTAACAAAGTGGTGAACCTGGCTTCGCGTAACGCCGGCTTTATCAATAAGCGCTTCGACGGTATGCTCTCCGCCGAACTGGCTGACCCGGCGCTGTATAAAACCTTCACCGATGCAGCTGCAGCTATCGGCGAAGCGTGGGAAAGCCGCGAGTTCGGTAAAGCCATCCGCGAAATTATGGCGCTGGCCGACGTCGCTAACCGCTATGTTGACGAGCAGGCGCCGTGGGTGGTGGCAAAACAGGAAGGCCGCGACGCCGACCTGCAGGCAATCTGCACCATGGGGCTGAACATGTTCCGCGTGCTGATGACCTGGCTGAAGCCGGTTCTGCCGGGGCTGAGCGCGCGCGCTGAAGCATTCCTCAACACCGAGCTGAGCTGGGACGCCATCCAGCAGCCGCTGCTGGCGCACAAGGTTAACGCCTTCAAAGCGCTGTACAACCGCATTGAGATGAAACAGGTCGAAGCGCTGGTGGAAGCCTCTAAAGAAGAAGTGAAAGCCGCCGCCGCGCCGGTGACTGGCCCGCTGGCCGATGATCCGATCCAGGAAACTATCGCCTTTGACGATTTCGCCAAGGTGGATATGCGTATCGCGCTGATTGAAAACGCCGAGTTCGTCGACGGTTCCGATAAGCTGCTGCGCCTGACTCTCGATCTCGGCGGCGAGAAGCGTAACGTCTTCTCCGGCATCCGCTCCGCCTACCCGGACCCGCAGGCGCTCATTGGCCGCCTGACAGTGATGGTCGCCAACCTGGCGCCGCGTAAAATGCGCTTCGGCATCTCCGAAGGGATGGTGATGGCCGCCGGCCCTGGCGGGAAAGATATCTTCCTGTTAAGCCCTGACAGCGGCGCACAGCCGGGTCAGCAGGTTAAATAACCTCCGTAAAAGCGCTGCTCCGGCAGCGCTTTTTTATTCCCTTCACGCCTTCTGTTGCGACAACGCGCAATAGCCATAATAATCATTACTGTCTGCTCCTCTCTGGACGCGCAATACCACTCAACATAGGGAATCGTGATGAAATTTAACCGCAAGATGGCTGGCGTGCTGGCCGTATCTGTTCTGCTGGCGGCCCTCGCCGGCTGCGATAATAAAAAAGAAGAGAGTAAAACCTTTGCGCTGAATACCAACGGCGTCGAACTCAGCTTTACCTACCACTATGACGGCGACAAAGTATTGCGTCAGGATGCCGACAACACCATTCCCTATAAATCGATCGGCGCCGAAAATAAAGAACAGGCGCGGGCCATTATTGAGCCGATTAGCAGCGTGTATCGTAATCTACAGGGCGTAGAACAGACCATCGACTATAAAGATTCCTATGCGCTTGAGCATCTGACCGTGGATTTTAGCAAAGCGAAAATCAGCGAGCTGTGCAAACTGCCGGGCTCGATGTTCACCGACTGCTCACAGCAGTTTGTTTCACTATCGGTGTCAACTAAATTGCTGGAATCGCAGGGTTTTAAAGAGGTGAAGAAGTAAAGAGGTGCAGGGCCCGGGCGCAGGCCCGGGTCAAGTCAGGCGCTTAGCCTTTGGCGTGCTCGCGTTCGGTAAGACCGCGCAGGAAATAGCGCAAAAACTGATCGCCGCATTCGCGGTAGTTTTTGTGGTCCGGCGCGCGCATCATGGCGGTGATTTCCGGCATCGACACGCGGAATTTTTGCTGAGTCAGGATCGCCAGAATATCGTCGGTCTTCAGCGAGAAAGCGATACGCAATTTTTTCAGTACGATATTGTTATTCACCCGGCGCTCGACCGCCAGCGGCGGCGCCGACTCATCTTTGCCGCGTTTGTCGTAAATCAGGCCATTGAGGAAATTCGACAGCACGATATCCGGGCAGCGCACAAACCCTTCTTCGTCTTCTTTTTTCAGCCAGGGTACCAGTTGTTCCGCACTCACCGGCGCATCCGCCAGCGCAAAGATGCGTACCAGACCGTTATTATTCGTTTTCAGGGTGTAGCGCAGGCTACGTAAAATATCGTTACTGATCATAATGCCTTCATGATGAAAAATGCTGGCGCTAAGTCTACCATGATTCCGCGTTTTTACAGCCCAATCGCCTCCTTCAGGCTTTTCAGATAGCGGCGGCTGACCGGCACCGTTTGCCCGGCGCGCATTAACAATTCCGCCTGCCCATTCTCCTCAAGGCGGATCTCCTTCAAATGCGCCATGTTAACGAGATATTGACGGTGGCAGCGCAACAGCGGCGTACGGCTTTCCAGCGTACGCAAAGTCAGTTCGGTAAACCCTTCTTTGCCTTCGCTATCGGTGACGTAAATCCCGCTCATCCGGCTACTCACAAAAGCCACATCTTCCATCTGCAGCAACCAGATGCGGCTGTGACCGGTGCAGGGAATGTACTTCAGCGCCTGCCGGGCATCATCCAACAGGGATACATCCTGCAGGCTGCGCTCCTGGCGCAGGCGGCTCAGGGTTTTCTCCAGCCGGGCGTTTTCGATCGGCTTGAGCAGATAATCAAAGGCGTGCTCTTCAAAGGCCTTCACCGCATATTCATCGAAGGCGGTTAAAAAGACGATATAAGGGCGATGCTCTGGATCGAGCATACCAACCATCTCCAACCCACTGATGCGCGGCATTTGAATGTCCAGAAACAACACGTCGGGACGCAGCTTATGTACCGCGCCAATCGCCTCGACGGCGTTGCCGCATTCGCCGACGATATCAATATCGCTTTGCGCCTCCAGCAGAATGCGCAGATTTTCCCGCGCCAGCGGCTCATCATCGACGATTAAAACTTTTAGCATGCATTCTCCTCCAGAGGCAGTCGCAGCGTAATGCGGGTAAAATGTTCCGCTTCGCAAGCGACGCTAATTCCGCAGTCGGCGCCGAAGCGCGTACGCAGTCTTCTGTCCACCAGGCTCATTCCGAGCCCGCTGGCATTAGGGTTATCCCGATACAGCCCGGCGTTATCTTCCACATCCAGCTGTAACCAACGCTCATGCTGACTGGCTCGAATAGTAATTTCGCCCACGCCAAGATGCTGAGAAGTGCCGTGCTTGATCGCGTTTTCGACTATCGGCTGTAACGTAAACGCCGGTAGCTGCAGATGTTCAAGCGATGCAGGAACCTGCATACGTATCTGTAAATTATCCTGGAATCGCGCCTTCTCAATTTGCAGATAGGCATTCACATGTTCAATTTCGTCCGCCAGGGTGACGATCTCCGTTGGTCGCTTCAGATTTTTGCGAAAGAAGGTTGATAGATACTGCACCAATTGTCCGGCCTGATCGCTATCGCGGCGAATCACTGCCTTCAGCGTGTTCAGGGCGTTGAACAAAAAGTGCGGGTTGACCTGAGCATGTAGCAGCTTAATTTCCGACTGGGTCAGCAACGCCTTCTGCCGTTCATACTGACCGGCAAGGATCTGCGCCGACAGTAGCTGGGCGATCCCCTCCCCCAGCGTACGGTTAATTGAGCTGAACAAGCGGTTTTTCGCTTCATATAGCTTAATGGTGCCAATAACCCGTTGATTCTCACCGCGCAGCGGAATGACCAGCGTCGAGCCCAGTTTGCATCCAGGGTGAATTGAACAGCGGTACGGCACCTCGTTGCCGTCGGCATAAACCACTTCGCCGGTATCAATCGCCCTTTGCGTATAGGATGATGAGATCGGCTTACCTGGTAGATGGTGGTCATCGCCGATGCCGGTAAACGCCAGCAGCCGCTCGCGGTCGGTAATGGCTACAGCGCCGATATCCAGTTCCTGAATCAGCACCTGAGCCACCTTCATACTATTCTCTTCGTTGAATCCCTGACGCAGGATCCCCTCGGTAGAGGCCGCCACTTTCAGCGCGGTGGCGGAAAAAGCCGAGGTATATTTTTCAAACATCGCCCGCTTATCCAGCAGAATACGCATAAACAGCGCGGCGCCGACGGTGTTAGTGACCATCATCGGCGCGGCGATACTCTGTACCAGGTGCAGCGCATCCTGAAAGGGTCGCGCAATGAGCAGGATTATCAGCATCTGTACCAGTTCAGCGAAAAAGGTAATAGCCCCGGCGGTAAGCGGGCTGAACACTTTATCCGGGCGACCGCGCCTAATTAAGATACTGTGCACCAGGCCACCGAGCAGACCTTCGACAATGGTCGACACCATACAGCTTAACGCCGTCATACCGCCCAGCGAATAGCGATGCAGGCCCCCGGTCAGCCCCACCAGGCCGCCGACCACCGGGCCGCCGAGCAGGCCGCCCATCACTGCGCCAATAGCGCGGGTATTTGCAATAGAATCTTCGATATGCAGACCGAAATAGGTCCCCATAATGCAAAAAATCGAGAAGGTGACATAGCACAGCAATTTATGCGGCAAACGCACGGTGACCTGCATCAGGGGAATGAACAGCCGCGTTTTACTCATCAGCCAGGCGATGACCAGAAACACGCACATCTGCTGGAGCAGCAGCAATACCAGATCGAACTCGTACATACCCGCAAACCACACAACCTTTGAAAGCGCGTAACATACACTGACCGCCGATAACTTTCTTTGAAGCGATACAAGAAAATGCTAAATCACGGCGACGATCACACTTCTCACCGTCTCGTCGCGGCCAAAAAGAACAAAAAATGAACAATTGATAAACCCCTTCTACAGTTAAATCAGGAGAACACGGCGGGAGGGGAAAATGGCGCTGTATACGATAGGCGAAGTGGCTCAGCTTTGTGATATCAATCCCGTGACGCTGCGAGCCTGGCAGCGACGTTATGAACTTATTAAACCGCAGCGCACCGATGGCGGTCATCGATTATTCAATGACAATGAAATTGAGCGTATTCGCGAAATTAAGCGCTGGATTGATGCCGGCGTACAGGTCAGCAAGGTAAAAAACCTGCTACCTGACCGCGAAGAGGATGCTGAAGACGGCTGGCGCGAACAGCAGGAGATATTGCTCGGTTTTCTACAAGAAGGTCATTACCAACGCTTGCGCCTATGGCTAAAAGAGCGCAGCCACAGCTATTCCGCGCAAACGCTGGTCCATTACCTGATTAATCCGCTCCGCCACCGCCTGTTAAGCCCGCAGCCAACGCTACTGGCGCTGCGCAGCCTGCTCGACGGCATCTTGATCAATCATATCGCCCAATGTCTCGCCCATGCCTGGAAACGCCCCGGCCATCACGCGGTGGTGGTTGGCTGGAATACCGATGACACCACCCGACTGTGGCTGGAGGGCTGGAAAGCCTGCGAGCAAGGTTGGCGGGTCGACGTTGTCGCACATTCCCTGAACCAGATCCGTCCGCAACTGTTTCCTGACAGCACCCTACTGGTGTGGTGCCCCACACCGCCGGGTAGTCCACAGGCAGCACAGCTTCGCGATTGGGAACAGCGGGAAAACCTGATCTGGCTAAATAGCAATTAATGTTTCGTTAACACCAGCGCTTCACCGTATAATCCCTCCGTTAACAAAAGGAGCCTATCATGAAGCCTGCGAAAATCGCGGTCATTACCCTCTTCTTATGCATGGCCATCGGCGGGATCGGCGGCGTGATGCTAGCGGGTTACTCGTTTATTGTTCGCGGTGGTGTCGGCTGACCCACTGGTTTAGCCGTTCGAAAAAGCGATCGATGATGATCGCCGCCAGCGCCACCAGCAGCGCCCCCTGCAGCACGTAAGCGGTATTAAAGCCGCTGAGGCCGATAATAATTGGCGTGCCGAGCGTGTTGGCGCCCACCGTTGAGGCAATGGTTGCCGTACCAATATTGACGATGGCCGAAGTGCGGATCCCGGCCAGCATGACCGGGGCCGCCAGCGGCAGCTCCACTTTGCACAACCGCTGCCAGCCGCTCATCCCCATCCCCTCGGCAATGTTCAATACCCCAGGCGATATCGAACTTAATCCAGCCAACGTCCCCTGCAGCACGGGCAATATTCCGTACAGCGCCAGCGCGATAAGCGCCGGTTGCCAGCCGAAGCCCATCACCGGTACCGCAATCGCCAGTACCGCCACCGGCGGAAATGTCTGTCCCATGGCGGCAATGGTCTCCACCAGTGGACGAAACTCTCGTCCGGCGGGCCGGGTGACGATAACCCCGGCCCCGATACCGATAACCGTTGCGACAAGGCTTGATAACGCCACCAGCCAAAAATGCGCCAGCGTCAGCGCCAGAAAACTCTCCTGCTGATAAACCGGGCGCGGCAGTTCCGGAAATAGCCAGCTAAACAGCGGCGCGCTATGGGGCAACACCAGCAGCAGCGCGATAAACAGCGCCACCAACCACAGCAGCGGATCGCGAAGCGCCTTCACGCCCCACCTCCATCACGTAACAAATCAGCAAAGTGCAACGTACCGCACGCTTCGCCCTGTTCATCAACCACCGGCAAAACGTCGCGACGGTGAGCGACAAACTGCGACAACGCCTCGCGCAACGTCATTGAGACGTTTAGCGCATCGCCCGCCAGCCGCTCATCCCGGCGTAAATAATCCCCGACGCCGCGTAGCGAGAGCAGCCGCACCCCTAGTTCACTGCGGCCAAAGAAGGTTTCGACAAAGGCGTTCTTTGGCTCCAGCAACATCTGTAACGGCTCTCCCTGCTGCACCACTTCGCCGCCGTCCATCAGCACCAGATGATCCGCCAGGCGTAGCGCTTCATCGATATCATGGGTGACGAGCACAATCGTGCGCCCAAACAGACGATGAATGCGCAGCATCTCCTGCTGCAGCGCTTCGCGGGTCACCGGATCCAGCGCGCCGAACGGCTCATCCATTAACAGCACCTCCGGGTTGGCCGCCAGCGCCCGCGCCACGCCGACGCGCTGCTGCTGCCCCCCGGAAAGTTGATGCGGGTAGCGATCGCGTAGTAGAGGCTCCAGGCCTAATAACGCCATCAATTCATCAACCCGCTCGGTAATTTTTGCGCGCGGCCACTTTTGCAACTGCGGCACGGTGGCGATATTTTGCGCCACCGTCCAGTGTGGAAACAGGCCAATTGACTGAATGGCGTACCCCATACGGCGGCGCAGCGCCAGCAATGGCTGTCGACGGATATCCTCGCCGGCGAAGCGTATCACTCCGCTATCCTGTTCCACCAGTTGGTTAATCATCTTCAGGGTGGTTGATTTTCCGGAGCCGGAAGTACCAATCAGCACCGAAAACGCCCCCTCGCGCAGATGCAGGTTGAGATCTTTCACCGCGGGTTGCCCGGCAAAGGCTTTATTCACCCCGTCGAACTCAATCATGCGTTTCTCCTTTTAGTAACGCGCTCCACAGTGCAAACATGGCATCCACGACTACCGCCAACGCAATCGTCGGAATGACGCCCAGCAGCACCAAATCCAGCGCGCTGCTGAGGAGCCCCTGAAACACCAAAGCGCCGAAGCCGCCCGCGCCTATCAACGCCGCTACCACCGCCATACCGACAGTCTGTACGCTGACCACCCGCAGGCTGCGCAACAGGACCGGCAGCGCCAACGGTAACTGAACCTGGCGAAAACGCTGGGAGCCGTTCATTCCCATTGCGGTTGCGCTTTCCAGCGTCTCGCGCGGTACCTGTTGCAGCCCGGTCACCACCCCGCGTACCAGCGGCAATAACGCATACAGTACCAGTGCGATTAGCGCCGGAGCCAGGCCGGTTCCGGAAATGCCAATTTTGCCCAGTAGCGGAAAATGGCGCGTCAACCCGGCCAACGGCGCGATCAACAAACCGAAGAGCGCCACCGAAGGAATAGTTTGAATCACATTAAGGAAGGTAAATACTGGCGCCTGCCAGTGCGGTCGCCGCCAGAGGGCGAAGCCTATCGATAGACCCAATAATAATCCGGGCAGCAACGTCCCGAACAACAACCACAGGTGCTGACGCAGCGCGTCATTAAAGACATCCTCACGGTTAGCATATTCTTTCAGCAATGAGAGTTGATCGAGCGACCCATGCCACAGCAGCAGGCACGGTAGCAGCCAAAGCTGCGCATTCAGCAGCCAACGCCATAAAGCGTGCGGAGTCAGGCGGCGGATAGTATCGCTGGCGAGTAGCAGACATAGCGCCAGCGAAAGCCATAATCCGCTTCCGGGAGAGGTACGCGCCAGCGGGGAGCCCTGTTGCACCAGCTGTAGCGCGATGTCTCCGGCGCCCCACATTAGTAGTGGCGGGAGCAAATCGGCAATAAGCAGGCTACCGAGCAGCGCCAGACGGCCTGGGATCCAGCACAATAACAACAGCAGCAGCGCGCCCGCCAGCTGCGCCGCCGCCAGCCACGGCATCTGCGTCCATAGCCAGCGCGCTTCACCGGAAAGCAGACGATTAGGGGCATAAGTGACGAATGGCAGCGCCGTCACGGCCAACAGCAGTAGCGTGAGCAGCAGCGCCACGCGGTTATAACAACGAATAGTCACTCGTATTTACTTCAGCAGCCCTTTTTGTTGCAGGTAATCGGCGGCTACGCTCTTCGCGTCACGCCCTTCAACGGCAATGCTGGCGTTTAATTTCTGCAACGTTTTTTCATCGAGGCTGGCAAACACCGGTTCCAGCCACTGCGCCATCTGCGGATACGCCTTCAGCACCGCTTCACGCACAACCGGCGTCGGGGCGTAAATAGGCTGTACGCCTTTTGGATCGCTCAGGGTTTGCAGCCCCAAAGCCGCTACCGGGCCATCGGTGCCATAGGCCATCGCCGCGTTTACGCCGGAGGTTTGCTGCGCCGCCGCTTTAATGGTCACCGCGGTATCGCCGCCCGCCAGCGACAACAGCTGATTCTGATTGAGCTTAAAGCCATAGGCTTTTTCGAACGCCGGGAGAGCATCGGCGCGCTCGATAAACTCCGCGGAAGCCGCCAGTTTAAAATCGCCGCCCTTCTGTAGATAGGCGCTAAGATCGGCCAATGAAGCAAGATGATTTTGCTCCGCCACTTCCTGTCGCACCGCGATAGTCCAGGTATTATTGGCGGGAGCCGGGGTCAGCCAGATCAGCTTGTTTTTTTCCGCGTCCAGCTTTTTAACTTTTTCATAGCCCTGTTTGGCGTTTTTCCACGCTGGGTCATTTTCATCTTTAAAGAAGAAAGCCCCGTTGCCGGTGTATTCCGGATAGATATCCAGCTCACCGGCGGTAATCGCTCCGCGAACCACCGGCGTGGTGCCAAGCTGGACTTTATTGACCGTTTTCACGCCGTGGCTTTCCAGTACCTGCAAAATGATATTGCCGAGCAGCGCCCCTTCCGTATCGATTTTCGAGCCCACTTTCACCGGTTCCGCCGCCTGCAGCGGCAGGCTGACCAGCGCCACTAGCGCCAACGCGCCTGACCATTTCGTTGCCATCATCCTGCTTCCTTCTCTTCTTTTGCGCTCCGTTTACAGAAGCTTAAGAGAAAAGCGTAGTCCATTTGGCCGGCGAACGAAAAAAAAAGGCCGATTAATCGGCCTTTCAGGAGTAATACCCGGTTTATCCCCTTTGACAGGGCTATCGATTACAGCAACTCAAATTCGCTCTGCTTAACGCGGGCGGAATCCACCCCAATAAAGACGTTGAATTTGCCCGGTTCAGCAACGTATTTCATCTGCTGGTTCCAGAATTTCAGCGCTTCAACATCAATCGGGAAGCTGACGGTTTGCGTCTCACCCGGCTTGAGATTCACCTTCTTAAAGCCGCGCAGCATTTTCACCGGGCGGCTCATCGACGCGGTCACGTCCTGCAAATAAAGCTGGATCACCGTCGCCCCTTCGCGCTTGCCGGTGTTGGTCACCTGCACGCTGGCGGTCACGCTGCCGTCGCGCGGCATCGTTGGCGCCGACATTTTTACATCCGAAACGCTGAAGGTGGTGTAGCTCAGGCCATAACCAAATGGATACAGCGGGCCATTCGCTTGATCAAAATAACGCGAGGTGTATTTATTGGGCTTTTCCGGATTATACGGACGGCCGGTATTCAGATGGCTGTAGTAGGTCGGGATCTGCCCCACCGAACGCGGGAAGGACATCGGCAGCTTACCGGAAGGGTTGTAATCGCCAAACAGCACATCGGCGATGGCATGGCCGCCTTCAGTACCGGCAAACCAGGTCTCCAGCAGCGCATCCGCCTGCTGATCCTCTTTCACCAGCGCCAGCGGACGCCCGTTCATCAGCACCAGCACCAGCGGCTTACCGGTCGCTTTCAGCGCGCTAATCAGATCGCGTTGGCTTTGCGGCAGGGTGATATCGGTCCGGCTGGAAGCCTCATGCGCCATGCCCTGTGCTTCGCCCACTACCGCAACAACCACGTCGGACTGTTTCGCCGCCGCCACGGCTTCATCGATCATCTCCTGCGGCGAGCGCGGATCGACCTGCACCGCTTTCTCATACAGGTTAAGGAAATCGACAATGCCTTTATCGTCGGTAACGTTAGCGCCTTTGGCATAAATCACTTTGCCTTTATCGCCCAGCGCTTCTTTAATGCCGGTCAGCACGGTGACCGACTGATCGGCCACGCCCGCCGCCGACCAGCTGCCCATCATGTCGCGCTTGCTATCCGCCAGCGCGCCTACTACGGCGATCGTGCCGGATTTTTTCAGCGGCAGCGTATCGAGACGATTTTTCAGCAGCACCAAGCTTTCTCGCGCCACTTCACGCGCCTCTTTACGATGCAGACGGCTTTCGGCGTTGGTGTCCTGCGGGTCGGATGCTTTCGGCCCCAGATGGCTGTACGGATCGTTGAACAGCCCCATATCATACTTGACGTTGAGCACGTGGCGGGTAGCGTCATCCAGTTCGGCCATCGTCACCTTACCGGATTTCACCAGCCCCGGCAGATATTTGCTGTAGTACTCATCGCTCATGCTCATGTTGATACCGGACTTCAGCGCGACGCGCACCGCGTCTTCCGGGTCGGAGGCGACACCGTGTTTAATCAACTCCTTGATGGCGCCATGGTCGGAAACGGTGATGCCTTTAAAGCCCCACTGGTCGCGCAGGACGTCTTTCAGCAGCCAGGAATCTGAAGTCGCCGGGGTACCGTTGAGCGAGTTTAGCGCCACCATCACCGCGCCGCTGCCGGCATCGAGACCGGCTTTATATGGCGGCATGTAGTCGTTGAACAGGCGCTGCGGGCTCATATCGACGGTGTTGTACTCTTTGCCGCCTTCAACCGCGCCGTAGGCGGCGAAGTGTTTAACGCTGGTCATCACCGAATAGCGGTCTGCCGGGCTCTTACCCTGCATCGACTCCACCATCGCTTTACCCATCACGGTGGTCAGGTAAGTATCCTCGCCAAAACCTTCGGAGGCGCGGCCCCAGCGCGGGTCGCGAGAGACGTCGACCATCGGCGCCCAGGTCATATTGAGACCATCGTCAGCCGCTTCGTAGGCCGAGATACGCCCGACGGTATTCACCGCGTCGAGATTAAAAGAGGAGGCCAGGCCGAGGCTTATCGGGAAGACGGTACGCTGGCCGTGCAGCACATCGTAGGCGAAAAACAGCGGGATCTTCAGGCGGCTTAGCTGCATCACCTGATCCTGCATCACGCGGATATCAGGCCGGGTTACGGTATTAAAAATCGCCCCTACCTGACCGTCTTTAATCATTTCCCGGATCGCCTCTTTCGGGTTATCCGGACCGACGCTGATTAGGCGCAGCTGACCGATTTTTTCATCGACCGTCATTTTTTTCAGCAGTTCGCTAACAAACGCATCTCGCGCCTCCGGCGTCAGCGGATGGTTACCAAACAGTTCATCCGCCAGCGCGGGTTGCAGCGCCAGGCTCACGGCGACGCCAACAGTACACAACCATCTCATTATTATGTATCCCTCTTTGATTCGGTGCTAATAGCCCAGCGAAAACGCAGCAAAAACCGCAGTTTGCCATATATATAAACAACGCGCCCGTAGAATGCTAAGGTTCTTATCTGATTTATAGAAACATTCATACACCAAATTGTCATACAAAGCGGTATGCTAACAGCGATATAGCTTTTCTGTGCCCACAAGGAGTGAATCATGTCATCTGCAACAACAATAAATAACCCTCCCTTTTTGGCGGAACTGGCGCGGCTGGTTGGCTCCTCGCATCTGTTAACCGATCCGGCGAAAACCCAGCGTTACCGGAAAGGTTTCCGCTCCGGCCACGGCGATGCGCTGGCGGTGGTGTTCCCCGGTACCCTGCTTGAATTATGGCGAGTTCTCAGCGCCTGCGTCCAGGCTGACAAAATTATCCTGATGCAGGCGGCGAATACCGGCCTCACCGAAGGCTCCACCCCAAGCGGCAATGATTACGATCGCGAAATCGTCATTATCAGCACGCTGCGTCTGGATAAGCTGCACCTGCTGGATAAGGGTGAGCAGGTGCTGGCCTACCCTGGCACCACCCTCTATTCACTGGAAAAAGCGCTAAAACCGCTGGGCCGCGAACCGCACTCGGTGATCGGCTCTTCCTGCATCGGCGCATCCGTCATCGGCGGTATCTGTAACAACTCCGGCGGATCGCTGGTGCAACGCGGACCGGCCTATACCGAAATGTCGCTGTTCGCGCAGATTGACGCCGACGGCAAACTGAAATTAGTCAACCATCTGGGAATCGATCTTGGCTCAACGCCGGAGCAAATCCTGAGCCGCCTCGACGATGACCGTATCAACGATGCCGACGTGCAGCACGATGGCCGCCACGCCCACGATCACGATTACGTCACCCGCGTGCGCGACGTCAACGCCGATACCCCGGCTCGCTATAACGCCGACCCGGACCGCCTGTTCGAATCCTCCGGCTGCGCCGGCAAGCTGGCGGTCTTCGCCGTCCGTCTCGATACTTTTCCGGCGGAAAAGCGCCAGCAGGTGTTCTATATCGGCACCAATCAGCCGGAAGTGCTCACCGAAATCCGCCGCCACATCCTCGCTGAATTCAATAATCTGCCGGTAGCCGGTGAATATATGCACCGCGATATTTACGATATCGCCGAAAAATATGGCAAAGACACCTTCCTGATGATCGATAAGCTCGGCACCGACAAAATGCCGTTCTTCTTCACCATGAAGGGGCGCACCGACGCGATGCTGGAAAAAGTCTCCCTGTTCAAGCCGCACTTCACCGACCGCTTTATGCAGAAGCTCGGTCACGCCTTCCCGGCGCACCTGCCGGAGCGTATGAAAACCTGGCGTGATAAGTACGAACATCATCTGCTGCTGAAGATGGCCGGCGACGGCATCGAAGAAGCGCAAAAGTGGCTTACGGAGTATTTCCAGCAGGCCGAAGGCGATTTCTTTGTCTGTACCGCGGAAGAAGGCAGCAAGGCATTCCTGCACCGCTTCGCCGCCGCCGGCGCGGCGATCCGCTATCAGGCGGTACATGCCGACGAAGTGGAAGATATTCTGGCGCTGGACATCGCCCTGCGCCGCAATGACACCGAATGGTTCGAACATCTGCCGGCGGAAATCGACAGCCAGTTGGTCTACAAGCTCTACTATGGCCACTTTATGTGTCACGTCTTCCACCAGGATTACATCGTGAAGAAAGGGGTAGACGCGCACGAACTGAAGGAAAAAATGCTGGATCTGTTGAAAGCGCGCGGCGCGCAGTACCCAGCGGAGCACAACGTCGGCCATCTGTATGAAGCGGCGGAGAGTTTAAAACGCTTCTATCGCCAGAACGATCCCACCAACAGCATGAATCCGGGGATCGGCAAAACCAGCAAACAAAAATACTGGGGCGAGGTGCAGAAGCCGACGGAAGCACAATAATCGTTAACCAGGACTGTTCAGCCGCGGGGCTTCTGTATTACGCTGCATGCCGGAGAAAAAGACTCTCCGGCCAATTAGCTTGAGGAGCCCCCATGTCCGCCAAGGATAAGTTACAAGACGCCGACTTAGAGATCCGCGAAGCGTTGCCTGATGACGCGCATGCGATTGCCGCGCTGTACGTCTGGCACGTGCTTAATGGCCGCGCCTCGTTTGAAGAGATCCCGCCTACCGTCGACGAAATGCGCAAGCGAATCAAAACCGTGCGCGATAACGGGCTTCCGTGGCTGGTCGCGCTGTGGCGCGGCACCATTGTCGGCTACTGCTACGCCACCTTTTACCGCCCTCGCCCGGCCTATCGCTATACGCTGGAAGAGTCCATATACGTTGAGTCCGGCATGGGCGGGCGCGGCATCGGCAGCGCGCTGCTGACACGCCTCATCGCGCAATGTGAACAGGGGCCGTGGCGGCAGATGCTGGCGATTATCGGCGACGGACATAACAACGCAGGCTCGATTGCCATCCATAAGAAATTTGGCTTTACCGTTGCCGGACAGCTGCGCAGCGTCGGCTATAAGATGGGCGACTGGCGCGATACCCTAATCATGCAGCGCCAGCTTGGCGACGGCGACTGGACGTTACCGGAGTGATATCAAAATTCCCGGATTGCGGCGCAATCCGGGGGAAGGACAAATTAATCGTTCTGCGCGGTCTGCGTGCCGCCTTTCAGCATCGCTTCCGCCATCTGCGCTTCACGCTGCTTTTTATAGCTCAATGCGGACGCCGGAACCGGCATCACCTTACCGGTTTCAATCCAGGTCCGTAACCGGCTGGCGTCGGCAAAGTGGGTATATTTGCCAAACGCGTCCATTACCACCAGCGCCACCGGGCGTTGATTAATCACCGTACGCATAATCAGGCAGTGGCCGGCGGCGTTAGTAAAGCCGGTTTTGGTCAGCTGAATATTCCAGTTATCGCGATACACCAAGTGGTTGGTATTGCGGAACGGCAAGGTATAAGCAGGATGCGCAAAGGTGGCGGTATCTTCTTTGGTGGTGCTTAGCTGGCCGATCAGCGGATATTGTTCGCTGGCGATCAGCAGCTTAGTCAGATCACGCGCCGTGGAGACGTTATGCACCGACAGGCCGGTCGGCTCAACATAGCGTGTATGGGTCATCCCCAGCGCCTGCGCTTTGGCGTTCATCGCGCGGATAAAAGCGTTATAACCGCCAGGATAGTGGTGCGCCAGGCTGGCGGCGGCGCGGTTTTCCGAGGACATCAGCGCCAGCAGCAGCATGTTGCGGCGGCTGATTTGGCTGTTAAGACGCACGCGGGAATAGATCCCTTTCATCTCCGGCGTCTGGCTGATATCAACGGTCAGCATCTCGTCCAGCGGTAAATGCGCATCCAGCACCACCATGGCGGTCATTACTTTGGTGATCGACGCCATCGGGCGCACCAAATCGGGCTGGCTGGCGTAAATGATTTTCTTGGTCGCCAGATCGACGATCATCGCGCTACCGGAAGCGATGTCCGGCTGTGAAGCGGCGGTTACCGCAGTGGTTTTTGCTATCGCCTGGGGCGCAAAAGGCACAGCCAGCAGCAAAGTCAGGCTGAGCAAAGAAATTCGAAAATTCGGCATCATGGGCATTCTGAAAAGTATTTTTGCACGTTATAGAACGTACGCCGCGGCGTAAAGTGAGCTACGCCGCTGGCAAACGCCATCATACCGCGTCATAACGCCCTGAGGCCAATAAGAATCGTGAGTAAATGCTGCATTGCCGACATAATTATTCATTTCTGCCGGCAATGCATTTGATTAGAAGAGTCGGTACCCGTAGCCCCACAGCACGACGGTGATCGCCAGCAGCACTTCCAGCACCAGCACCCCGATAGCCAGGGTTGAGCTGGCGAAGCTGAGCCCCTCTTCCTTATTAATACTCAGGAAGGTCGGAATACCCAGATACAACAGATAACCGGTGTAAAACAGCGCGATGGTGCCTATCAGCGCGCACAGCCATACCAGCGGATAGAGCGCCACGATCCCGCTTAAAAATAGCGGCGTCGCGACGTAGCCGGCAAAGACCATACAGCGTTTGAGCGACGGCTGCTGCGGATAGCTTCTGGCCATCCACCAGATCACCCGCCCCATCACCGCCACCCCCGCTAACATCACGGCGTAAAACAGTACCGCTAATACCAACCCGGTCATCAGCGAGAGCTTAATCACCGTACCGTCGCCGAAGTTCCAGCCGAGCTGCGTCGTACCGATAAAGGCGCAGATAACCGGAACCGCCGCCATCACCAGCACATGGTGCGTGTAGTGGTGCGAAACGGTCTCATTTTCACTCTTGATCACGCTCATCTCTTGATTAGGATGAGCGAAGAGTCCCCAGACATGGTTCATAGCGTCCCCCTTGTCACGGCTTCGTACAGCACTGATCCAAGTATAATTCACTCTGTAGATTATTTTGTGTACAGCGATAAAAATCCGCTTCAGCGCGTTTTAATCATCAGGGTGTATGATTAAGGGACTGGTAAGAGTAGGAGTTTATGTTTATATGGATATCAATCACCTGATTTCCCAATACGGCTACGCGGCGCTGGTTATTGGCAGCATCGCAGAAGGTGAAACCATCACCATCCTTGGCGGCGTGGCGGCACATCAGGGTCTATTGAAGTTTCCTTTGGTGGTCATCTCCGTGGCCTTAGGCGGCATGATCGGCGATCAGCTGTTGTATTTCCTTGGACGTCAGTTCGGCGGTAAGCTACTGCGCCGCTTCTCGCGGCAGAAGGCGCGCATCCGTAAAGCGCAGCGCCTGATTCAGCGCCATCCCTATCTGTTCGTTATCGGCACCCGCTTTATGTACGGCTTTCGGGTTATCGGCCCGGTCTTGATCGGCGCCAGCCGCTTGCCGCCAAAAATATTTCTACCGCTGAATATTTTTGGCGCCATCGTTTGGGCGCTGATTTTTACTACCCTTGGCTATCTTGGCGGCGAAGCGATCGGCCCGTGGCTGCACCATCTCGATCAGCACGTTAAACACTGGATCTGGCTGATCCTCGTAGTGGCGCTGGTGGTCGGGGTTCATCTGTGGCTGAAACGCCGGGAAGCGAAAAGAAAAGAGGAAGATACAGAGGATGATAATCAATAGCGGCGCCGCGCGCCGCTATTGATGCCGTTATTTTGTCGTCTGGTGATAACCGCCGCCCAGTGCGGAAGTCAGCTGAATGCTGGCATCCAGCCATTGGCCGTGCAGACGCAGTGCGGTGATTCGCTCCTGTAGCGCAGGCAGCTTCGCCATGCTCACGCGGGAACCGGATAAGATTCCCGCATTCATCCGCGCCTGGGCGAGATTGACCACCCGCTGCGCGTCTTTCTCAACCTGCTGCTGCTGCTGGTTTTTCTCCATCAGCGTCTCTACCTGGCTTGCGGTTTTCGCTACCTGGTTCACCGCATCGACCACGGCTTTGTTGTATTTAGCGATCGACAGGCCGTTCTGCGCGCTGGCGATGTCGAGATTGGCATTCAGCCTGCCGCTATCAAAGATAGGCAGCGTCAGCCCGGCGGTGACGCCCATCTGCTGCGCCGAATGGCGGAACAGATCGCTTAAATGCAGCGCATCCTGTTGCAGGAACGCCATCAGGTTGATATCCGGATAAAACGCCGCTTTCGCCGCATCAACTTCGCTTAGCGAGGATTCAATATACCAGTGGGCTTCCTGCAGATCCGGACGGCGGGCCAGCAGTTCATAACCCAGTTCGCTCGGCATTTGCGCGCTGACTGCGGGCAGCGGCGCCGCTCGCAGATTGAGCGACTGGCTCTGGTTGTTGGTTAACGCCATCAGCCGCGCTTCAATCTCTTTCATATTACCCGCCACGTCGGCCAGCTGCTGATCGGTTTTGCTGACGTTAATGTCGTTCTCCGCCCCTTCGGCGGAGTTGGTGATGCCACGCTGATAGAGCGCGGTATCGACGCTAACAATATTATTCTGTTCGCTTTTGACCTGCTGCAGCACCGTTTTCACCGCTGCTTCGGTCTGCCACTGCCAGTACAGGCGCGCCACGCTGCTGGCCAGCAGCTCGCGGGTCTGCGCCTGCTCGGCGACCTGGGCTTTCACTTCGCCGATACGCGCTTTCACCAACGCACGGTTTTTCCCCCACAGATCCAGATCCCAACCGGCAGTCAGGCCAAAGGTACCATTGGTGTACCAGGGCCCGGTGTTGCCGTCGGTATCGGTAGCGAACGGTCCCATCAGGCCTTCCGCGGACATTTTCTGCCGTTCGATATCGGCGGAGAAATCCATCTCCGGACCAAGATTCGCCTGCGACATTCGCGCCTGCGCTTCGGCCAGTTTGATGCGCTGCGCGGCAATTTGCATGTCCGGGGCATTGGCTAACGCGCGCTGAATCAGATTATCCAGCTGGGCATCGTGGTAGTCTTTCCACCAGTCGGTGTGCGGCCAGCCATTTTTTACGGCGGCGGGAAGATCCATCGAAACATGAGATGCCGGGGTTTGCTGCTTTAAAGGGCCGCCAATGTCATGGGATGGCGCGCAGCCAGCCAGCGCGATGGCCAGTGGCAGTGCCGCCAGCACGCTTTTGCTCAGTGTAAGGTTCATTCTTCAGGTCGGGTTACTTATAAAGGTTGGTCATCATAAATTAATTGAATGACGTTCGTTAAGTAAAGCGTGTGCATTGACAATGAGTCAGCTAAAAATAAACAAAGTTATTATTGGAGTTGCAATGAGTCAGAACATTTATGACGATCCCGGTTTCTTTGCCGGTTACGCCACCCTTGATCGTTCGGTGAAGGGGCTTGACGGCGCGCCGGAGTGGCCAGCAATTCAGCGCCTGCTGCCACAGTTAGACGGCCTGCGAGTAGTCGATCTCGGCTGCGGATACGGCTGGTTTTGCCGCTGGGCGCAGCAACAGGGGGCAAAACAGATAATCGGTTTCGATCTCTCCAGCCGGATGCTAGAGCGCGCGCGGGAGATGACCACCGGCGAAACTATCGAATATCGCTGCGCCGACCTGCAAACCCTGACGCTGCCCGCCGAGAGCTGCGATCTGGTCTACAGTTCGCTGGCGCTGCACTATTTACCGGATGTCGCGCCGCTGTTCGCCACGCTCTATCAGGCGCTGGTTCCCGGCGGTACGCTGGTCTTCTCCGCCGAACATCCCATCTATACCGCGCCGCTGCAGCAGGGCTGGCAGGTAGATGAAAAGGGGCAGAAACGCTGGCCGGTCAGCCACTATCAGCAGGAAGGCGAACGTATCAGCAACTGGTTTGCCGAGGGGGTGATTAAACAGCATCGCAAACTCTCAAGCTGGATTAACGCGCTCATCGCCGCCGGTTTTGTGCTGGAGCAGCTTGATGAGTGGGGCCCGAGCGCCGAGCAAATCGCCGCCCAACCGGCGCTGGAGGAAGAGAAAGAGCGTCCGATGATCTTTTTACTGCGCGCCGGTAAACCGGCTTAAACGGCATGCGGCCCGGAGCAACCGGGCCGCCGAACAGCTTATTCCTGCAGGCTACCGCCGTTACTGGCAATCACCGCCTGATACCAGGCGAAGCTTTTCTTCTTACGCCGTTCAAGCGTCCCCTGCCCGCGATCGTCACGATCGACATAGATAAAACCGTAGCGCTTGGACATCTCGGCCTTCGACGCGCTAACCAGATCGATTGGCCCCCAACTGGTAAAGCCCATCAGTTCAACGCCGTCAGCAATGGCTTCGCGCGCCTGCACCAGATGATCGTTGAGATAGCTGATGCGATAGTCATCGTTGATGCTGCCGTCGGCTTCGATTTTATCTTTCGCCCCCAGACCATTTTCAACGATAAACAACGGCTTCTGATAGCGGTCCCACAGTACGTTCAACAGGGTACGCAGCCCCAGCGGGTCTATCTGCCAGCCCCACTCCGAGCTTGCCAGATGCGGATTCGGCACCATGCTGAGAATGTTACCGCGCGCCTGCTGGTTCAGCGCTTCATCGGCGGTGACGCAGCCGGTCATATAGTAGCTAAAGGAGATAAAATCGACGGTCTCTTTCAGCGCTTCCCGGTCGCCGTCGGTGATGGTCAGCGTAATATCGTTTTCGCGGAAATAGCGCTGCATGTATCCCGGATAGGCACCACGGCACTGCACATCGCCGAAGAACTGCCAGCTGCGGTTTTGCTGCAGCGTTTCAAAGACATCTTCCGGCTTGCAGCTCAGCGGATACATCAACCCGCCGAGCAGCATATTGCCAATTTTCCCTTGCGGTACCAGTTCATGACAGGCTTTGACCGCCAGCGCGCTGGCCACCAGTTGGTGGTGGATAGCCTGATAAACTTCGCCTTTACTGCTACCGGCCCGCAGCCCGACGCCGGTCATTGGCGCATGTAGCGACATATTAATTTCGTTAAAGGTGAGCCACAGTTTGACCTGATTTTTATAGCGGCTGAATACCGTTCTGGCGTAGCGTTCGAAAAAGCCAATCACCTTGCGACTGCCCCAGCCGCCATAGTTTTTTACCAGCGCCCACGGCATCTCATAGTGCGATAGCGTCACCAGCGGAGTGATATTATGCGCGGCCATCTCGGCAAACAGCTTGTCGTAGAAGGCCAGCCCGGCTTCGTTCGGCTCGGCGTCATCACCGTTCGGGAAGATACGCGTCCAGGCGATCGATACCCGCAGACAGTTGAAGCCCATCTCAGCGAACAGCGCGATATCCTGCGGGTAACGATGGTAAAAATCGATCGCCACATCTTTAATACCGCTGTCGCCCGCAACGCGCTCCACGACGTCGCCGAATACCCCCTGCGGCTGCACGTCGGAGGTGGATAAACCTTTGCCATCTTCCAGATACGCCCCTTCGACCTGATTTGCCGCGGTGGCGCCGCCCCATAAAAAGCCCTGTGGGAATGTTTTCATCGCTCTCTCCTGTAATTAATGGCTGACGGACAACAGCGGCTGGCCGGCATCCACGACGCTCGTGGATACAATCTCAACGCTACGGTAATCATCGCTGTTGCTGATAATAATTGGGGTCGCCAGGTCGTAACCGGCGTCCAGAATAGCCTGACGGTCGAACTCCAGCAGCAAATCGCCGGCCTGAACTCTATCCCCTTCTTTGACATGGGCGGTAAACGGTACGCCGTCGAGTTTGACGGTATCAATGCCGACATGGATCAGTAGCTCAATGCCGCTGTCGCTCAGCAGGCCGATGGCGTGTTTAGTCTGAAACAGCGAGGCGACCTCGCCAGAAAACGGGGCAATGACCTTGCCCACCGCCGGAATAATGGCCACGCCTTTACCCAGCAGACCGCTGGCGAAGGTGCTATCCGGCACCTGATCGAGGGCCAGCACGCTGCCGGACATCGGCGCCAGAATATCGTTTTCCGCCGCAGGCGCGACGACGACGGCGCCTTCCGCCTGGCTGCGCGGTAAGCCGGCGAAGAAGGTCAATACGCAGGCGAGAATGAAAGCCACCCCGGTGCCGATTAATCCGCCCCACACGCTAAAATCAATACCGCCGGGCGGGATCATCTGCGCCGGAAAGAAAATGTTCGGCACCCCAAAGGAATAGGCGTAGCTATTACTGAAGGCGGTGATCGCGCCGCCAATCGCGCCGGCGATACACCCGAAGATAAACGGGCGACGTAACGGCAGCGTCAGGCCATAAATGGCAGGCTCAGTGATGCCAAACAGCCCGGCGGAAAACGCGGAACCGGCCAGCATCCGCTGACGCGAATCGCGCGTGGCCAGCAGTATCCCCAGCACGGCGCCCACCTGGGCAATCACCGCCGGGAGGATAATGGGCAGCATGGAGTCGTGGCCGAGCACCGTCATGTTATTGATCATCAACGGCACCAGCCCCCAGTGCAGGCCGAAAATAACGCATACCTGCCATAGCGCGCCCAGCACTGCGCCTGCCAGCCATGGGGCAAAAACGTAGATAACCTGATAGCCATTGGCAATCATGTGGCTCAGCCAGGTCGCCAGCGGGCCTATCACCAGAAAGGTCAGCGGCACTACCACCGCCAGGCAGATTGCCGGGGTAAAAAAGTTCTTCATCGCTGACGGCAGCACCGCGTTACTCTTACGTTCCAGCCAGCAGCAGACCCAGGAGGCGAGGATAATCGGGATCACCGAGGAGCTATAATTGATATAGGTCACCGGTATACCGAGGAAGTGCTCCACGGGCGCCCCCGTCTGACTGGCTTCAAAGGCCTGAATCATCAGCGGGTGGGTTAATGCCCCGCCGATCACCATTGAGATGAACGGGTTGCCGCCAAACTTTTTGCCAGCGGTGTAGCCAAGAAACAGCGGGAAGAAAAAGAACAGCGCATCGCTGGCGGCAAACCAGATTTTATAGGTCCCCTGCTGCGGCGTGAGCCATCCGCAGGTTAGCGCCAGCGCCAGCAGACCTTTCAGCAGCCCCGTCGCCGCCATCACGCCAATAAAAGGGGTAAAGATGCCGGAGATGATGTCGATGAGTTGACTTAATACCGAGCTTTTTGCCGCTTTCTCCTGTGTTACCGGTTCGCTGTCGTCGCTTAACCCCGCCTGCTGGCGCACTGCCAGCCAGACATCGTGAACATGGTTACCGATGACCACCTGAAACTGGCCGCCGCTTTCTACCACCATGATCACGCCGGGGTTCGCCTTCAGCCCTTCGGCATCGGCCTTCGCATTATCCTTCAATTTGAAACGCAGACGTGTCGCGCAGTGAACCAGACTCACAATATTCTCTTTGCCGCCGACGCGGTTAAGAATATCCTGCGCGAGTGCTTTATATTCCATGCTCTTTTCCTTACTGCCGCTGCCCGCAGACAACCGGCGACTGAGTATTAAAAATAAAAAAACCCGAGAACCACGCCGGTTGGCGTCGCGCTCAGGTTTTGCCTGCATCATGCAGTAACAATCCAGTTTTGTGGGGGAATTAACGCCCCTCTTTTCTTACCCGTTCAATATGAATGGCAAGAAACATAATCTCTTCGGTGGTCAGCGCCCGTTGATAATTCTTTTGTAAGTGCTTCGCCACCGTTTCCGCGCACTTCCACGCTTTGGCGTAGTTATCTTTCACCGCGCTGTGCAGCGTGACGTCGTCATCCTGCACTACCGTTCGCGTTAACATGCGCTGGGCGAAAAACTTCAGATGGGTCACAAAGCGCTGGTAGCTGAGCGACTCTTCGTCATAGTTAAGCTGCAGCTGATACTTCACCAGTTGCAGGATCTCCTGCATCACCCGCGTCACGTGCATCACTTCCGGCATTTCGCTGTTGAGCTGCGCCGTCACCAGATGCAAAGCGATAAACCCGGCTTCATCCTCGGCAAGCTCGACGCCCAGCCGGCGAGCGATAATGGCCCTCGCCTCCTGACCCAGTTCGAACTCCTTCGGATACAGCCGTTTAATCTCCCACAGCAGCACGTTGCGAATCGCGACGCCGTTTTTCTGCCGCTCGATGGCAAAGTGGCAGTGGTCAGTTAATGTGATGTACAAACTTTCCTGTAACTTTCCCAACCGCCCGCGGGCCAGGTCGATGATACGATCGCAGGTGGTCATCACTTCTAACGGTATCTGACTGAGTAATTCGCCTAAGCGGCCAACCAGTTCATCGCTTTGTAAGGCGAAGACTTTTTCAATTTTACTTTCGTCCAACGAGTCGCCCACGCGCTTTTGAAAGGCCAGCCCTCGCCCCATCACCACCTGTTCGCGCTGCTGCTCGTTGACCACTACCACCACGTTATTATTAAGTACTTTGGCGATTAGCATATGAACCCCAGAAACAAAAAAACCTGACCCCCGACAAATGCCAGGTAATCAGGTTTCGCCTGCCGAAGCAGTAGCAATCCAACTATTGCACTGTATCAACTTCTTGTGACGACTCAAGCGCGAGGGAATAAAAACGTGATACAGCTCGCGTCGTATCGTGCAGGAATAAGTGCTAATTAATAAAGTGCGTACGGAATAACATCGCCTTATCTAATAACGTGCAATGGCGTTCGCTATCTCTGCTGAGGTTTGCAAGGTACGAATTTCATTAAAGACGCCAAGCGCTTCACTATATTCTTTGCGTAAATAGCCCAGCCACTGCTTAATGCGCGCCACGTGATATAAACCGGTATCCCCCTGTTTTTCCAGCTGGGTATATTTTTTGAGTAACTCAACCACCTGCGGCCACGGCATACGCGGTTCATTGTATTTAATTACCCGGCTGAGATTCGGCACGTTGAGCGCGCCGCGGCCAATCATCACTGAATCGCAGCCGGTGACGGCCATGCACTCCTGCGCGCTTTGCCAGTCCCAGATTTCGCCGTTGGCAACCACCGGAATAGTCAGACGCTGGCGGATTTCGCCGATGGCCTGCCAGTTGATGCGTTCAGCTTTGTAACCATCTTCTTTCGTGCGGCCATGCACCACCAGCTCGCTGGCGCCCGCCTGCTGTACCGCGTCGGCGATTTCAAAGCGCCGTTCGCCGCTGTCCCAGCCGAGGCGAACTTTCACCGTCACCGGCAGGTGATCGGGAACCGCTTCGCGCATGGCTTTCGCCCCGCGATAGATAAGCTCGGGATCTTTCAGTAACGTCGCGCCGCCGCCGCTGCCGTTCACCAGTTTCGATGGACAGCCGCAGTTTAAATCCACGCCCCAAGAGCCAAGCTCCACCGCGCGGGCGGCGTTTTCCGCCAGCCATTGCGGGTATTGCCCCAACAATTGCACGCGCACGCGGGTGCCGGACGGAGTACGGCTTTGATGGTGCAGTTCCGGGCACAGTCTATAGAACGATTTAACCGGCAGCAGTTGGTCCACCACGCGCAGAAATTCGGTGATGCACAGATCGTAATCGTTAACCTCGGTCAGCAGCTCGCGCACCAGCGAATCGAGCACGCCTTCCATTGGCGCCAGTAATACACGCATATCGTTACCCGGAAAAAAAAGAGGCGCTATGGTAGCGCCTCTGTGCGTCGGTTGAAAGACCTCAATACCAGACCTTAGCGTGGTTCGAGGCAGTTATCCTCTTTCCAGCCGTAAAGCCACTCGATACCCCGGTAAAATTCATCCTGCGCTTTACCCTTCCAGAGAAGATTACGTACCTGACGTTCGACCCCCGCCGCGTGATAAATCCGCCCCATTTCACGGGTTGACCAGACAATTCGCGCGGTACGCGGAATACGCACCGACTCGTATAGCGCGAAGGCGCGAGCGGCGTCGCCGTCGCACTGCTGCAGCGCTTTACCTATCGTTACCGCATCCTCCAGCGCCATGCAGGCGCCCTGCGCCATATATTGCGCTACCGGATGGGCGGCATCGCCGACCAGGGTAATGCGATCGTTGCCCCACTTTGCAACCGGCTCGCGGTCGGCGGTGGACCAGCGGCGCCAGGAAGTCGGCTTGTCGAGCATCTGCCGCGGGCGCGGATGAATCCCTTTAAAGTAAGAGAGCACCTCTTCTTTACTACCGTCGCGCACGCCCCACTCTTCGCTTTCGCGGCTATGGAAGGTGACCACCAGGTTGTACTGTTTGCCGCCGCGCAGCGGATAATGCACCAGATGGCAATGCGGCCCGGCCCACAGTACTGGCGCGTTAATACGCAGGTCTTCCGGCATGTCGGCGGCCTCGATCACCGCGCGGTACACCACGTGGCCGGTGACCCGCGGCGCATCGCCGAGCAGACTCTGGCGCACCACTGACTTCACGCCGTCGCAGCCCAGCAGAATATCGGCGGTCCAGCTGTTGCCTTTGTCATCAAAGACCGTCACGTCATCGGCGGTCTGGCGGATATCCACCACCTGAGTTGAAGTCCGGTATTCCACGCCGGGATGGGTCAGCGCGGCTTCCCAGACGGTGGCGTGAATGTCCACCCGATGGATCACCGCATACGGGCCGCCGAAATGGTCACGGAAGGCCTGCCCGGTCTCGATACGCACTACCTCTTCCCCATTCACCGCATCCATCATCGTGATATGGTCAGTAAACACCGCGCGCTGGCGCGCCACTTCGCCGACGCCGAGGCTATCCAGCGCTGAAAACGCATTCGGCCCCAGTTGAATACCGGCGCCGATTTCACCGATTTCATGCGCCTTTTCCAGCAGCATCACTTTGATCCCCTGGCGCGCCAGAGAGAGCGCCGTCGCCGCGCCGCCAATGCCGCCGCCAACGATAATTGCTCGCGTCACTTTCGCCATTTTCCCTCCTCCCTAGGCCGGAATTTTGTCTTGTTGATTTTCCGGCGCGGCGGCAATAAAGGCCGGTAGCCGGGTACAGGCGTCGTAAACCGCCTGGCAGCGCGGATAATGGCTCAAATCACACCCCATCCGCTGCGCGTTGGCCCATTGCGGCACCAGACAACAGTCGGCGAGCGTTGGTCTATCGCCGACGCAGAAAGCGCCGGATTTCGATTGTCGCAGCAGTTGCTCCAGCGCGCTCAGCCCCTGCTGGATCCAGTGGGCGTACCAGCGTTTTTTGTCCGCTTCGCTGACCTTCAACTCATCGCTAAGGTAGCGCAAGACCCGCATGTTATTAATCGGATGAATATCGCAGGCGATGGCGTAGACCATCTCCAGCACCCGCATCCGCGCGGGATCCTCCTGCGGCAGCAGCGGCATTTGTGGGTAGTGGCGGTCAAGCCAGTCAACAATCGCCAGCGACTGACCCAGCGATTCACCGTCATCGGTGATAAGCGTCGGCACCAGCCCAACCGGATTGAGCCGCCGGTACTCCAGCGCATTCTGCGCCCCGATGCGGATATTCACCCCAACGCTCTGATAATCGATGCCCTTGAGGGCCAGCGCGATGCGCACCCGATATGAGGCAGAGCTATTAAAAAAACTGTACAGCTTCATTGTTCACCTCACACCACGCGCACGGCGATAGGCGTCAGTCCGTCTACGTTGCCGGTAATCACATCACCCTTCACCACCGCGCCGACGCCCTCCGGCGTGCCGGTGAAAATCAGATCGCCGGGCTGTAGTTCAAAAAAGCCCGAGAGATAGCTGATGGTTTCATTTACCGACCAGATGAGGTGGCGTATATCGCTACGCTGATGATCTTCACCATTCACCTGCAGCCAGATCCCGGCCTGATTCACCTCGCGCGCCTCGGCGGCTTTATGCAGCGGCGCGACAGGAGCGGAAAGATCGAACGCTTTACCTATCTCCCACGGGCGCCCCATCTGGCGCATCTCCATCTGGCGGTCGCGGCGGGTCATATCGAGTCCGGTGGCATAGCCCCAGATATATTCCTGCGCCTGCTCCAGCGGGATGTCGCGTCCCGCTTTGCCGATGGCAACCACCAGCTCAATCTCGTAGTGATAGTTGTCGGTCTGCGCCGGATACGGCAGACCCAGCGTTTCGCCAGCCGCCACCGGCACAACCGCATCCGCCGGTTTACAAAAGAAGAAAGGTGGTTCGCGATCCGGATCGAAGCCCATTTCACGAGCGTGGGCGGCATAGTTACGGCCAACGCAGTAAACGCGGCGTACCGGGAACTGCTCATCGCTGCCAACAACCGGGATGCTAATCGGCGCCTGGGGTGCAAAAACGTATTGAGTCATCATTGTTTTCCTTCTTATTAATAACGCGCTTCGCGGAACAGGCCTAAGGCCTCCTGTACCGGACGGTCCGAGAAGCTAAATAGCACGCACTCTTCGCTGGCGTTGAACGATACGCCGTGCCAGGTTGGCGCCACGAAGATGTCTTTCGCCTGGAATGCAAAGGTTTGTTCACCAATCGTCACCTGGCCGCTACCTTCTACTACGTGGTAGATGGTGCTATCGGTGGTTTTCGCCACCCGCGACCGGAACCCTTTCGGCAACAGTTGCAGGAAAGCGCCCATCGAGGGCATCGGATAGCCGCCGGTGACCGGGTTGACGTAGCGCATCTTGTAGCCGTCCCATTCGTCGGCCTCGCCAAGATGGGTCAGGTCGTGCAGCGCCTCACGGCTACGGTCGTAGCGGTAGTTAAAAATCGGCGAGGAATTTCCCACCTGATGGCGCAGCGGCAGCATATTGGCAGCATAGCGCGGCAAGTAATCGCCCTCTTTACGCGTCACCGGCTGCTGCTCCTGCGGATAATCTTCAGCAAATCCGCAGCCGAGATAGTTGACCAGCGGTAAATCGAGACCATCGAGCCAGACCACCGGTTCATCGCCAGGATTGCCGTGATCGTGCCAGCGCCACTGCGGAGTCAGAATAAAATCGCCGGGGCGCATTGGCGTGCGCTCGCCGTCGACGGCGGTGAACGCGCCGTGGCCTTCCACGATAAAGCGCAGCGCCGACTGATTGTGACGGTGGCTCGGCGCCACCTCGCCCGGCATGATGAGCTGCAGGCCGGCATACAGCGACGCGGTAATGGACGACTGGCCGCGCAGCTGCGGGTTCTCCAGCACCAGTACCCGACGCACCG
This sequence comes from Klebsiella sp. JN_Kp122, assembly GCF_040062085.1. Taxonomy (NCBI): domain Bacteria; kingdom Pseudomonadati; phylum Pseudomonadota; class Gammaproteobacteria; order Enterobacterales; family Enterobacteriaceae; genus Klebsiella; species Klebsiella sp. JN_Kp122. Next base: position 62,590 of record NZ_JBEAHW010000043.1, on the reverse strand, counting down.
CCTCTTTAGCGCCGATTAACTGCCCGCTTTCCAGCAGCAGCGGGCGAATTTCCTGATAGTTCCAGTACGCCGGGGCGCAGTTGGCATTCGGTGTTTGCGGGACCAGGTGGTGCAAGGATTCCCACAGCGGCGTCAGATTCTGCCCGGCAATATGCTGGTAGAACTGCTGGCGTTCGCGGTTCGATTGCGGAGTAGATAGGGTCATTATTGTTCTCCTTATTTATTCGCGACACCCGCAGAGGGCAGCGCGTCGGGTACAGATCCAGGACGGCGAACCGCCAGCATCAGCATGATGAGCATCACCGCGCCGATCGCCGCCGGTACCGCTATAACGTAAAACAGCGTGTCGAAAGAGAGATTCATCGCCATCATCATGCCGCCGGAGAGCGAACCAACGATGGCGCCGCAGCGGCCAATGGCGTTGGACCAGCTGACCCCGGTCGCGCGGCTCTGGGTTGGGTAAAGGGTGGCGGTCAGCGCATTCAGGCCCACCTGCGAACCACTCACGCCAATTCCGGTGCCGAAAATCGCCAGCGCCATCAGCCACAATCCGTTTTCGCTTAAACCGATCATCACGATGCACAACGCGCCCAGGCAATAACTTAGCGCCAGTACAAAGAAGGGATTGAAACGGTCCATCAGGATGCCGAGCAACAGTGCGCCGAGCGTGCCGCCCACCTGAAACGCGGCGGTCACCCACGAAGCGTGCTGTAAATCGATACCACGATGGTTAAGCAGCGTCGGCATCCAGCTGGAGAGCAAATAGATAATCAGCAGGCTCATAAAGAACACCACCCAGAGCATCAAGGTGATCGCCAGTTGTCGGCCGGCAAACAGCTGGCTAATGCTGCCTTTCGGCCCGGCTGCCGGTTCGTCGAGCCAGAAATGGGTCTCGGGATAGCGCTCGCCGGTGATAGCGCTGACGGTTCTGGCGATGGTCGCCTGCGGCAGCCCGCGACGAACCTGCCAGCGCGGCGATTCCGGCAGCGCCCACAGCAGCGCGACGGCCAGCAGCAGCGGCAGGATCCCGCCTAAGGCCAGAATGCCGTGCCAGCCGATATGCGCCACCAGTTGGGCGCTCACCACGCCGCCCAGCGCCGAACCGAGCGTGAAGCCGCAGAACATCAGGGTAACTAACGCGCCGCGGCGGCGGGCGGGCAGATATTCCGAAGTCATGGTGATGGTGTTGGGCATCGCCCCGCCTAATCCCAGACCGGTGAGGAAACGCAGAAAAACCAGCATCTCTAGATTCGTCGAGAATGCGGAGAGCAGACTAAACAGGCCAAACAGCGCCACGCAAAACTCAATCACCCGTTTACGACCGAAACGGTCGGAAAGCGGGCCGCAGAGCAGCGCCCCGGCGGTCAATCCCAATAGTCCGGCGCCAAACAGCGGCGCGAGGTCGCTGGCGCTCAATTGCCAATGAACACGGATATCGGGAGCGATAAAGCCAATGGCGGCGGTGTCAAATCCATCAAGCATCACCACCAGAAAACAGCAGATAATCACACGCCACTGCAGGGCGCCAACCGGCGCTGCGTTAAGTAACGTCTGTAGTTCACGTCGTTGAGCCATAATGATGCCTCAGTGCAGGTCAGGGTAGATGTTGTATTTATTTCTTTTATGTTGCGATTTTGTAACCATGGCGATGAAATGTACAATGGCTTTTCGGGCATAGACATAACCTGGAGGTTATCGGCTGATGGCGAACTGGACGCAAAAGTTGAAGCTGCAGCATTTGAAAATGCTGGTGGCGCTGGGTGAGCAAGGCAATCTCACGCAGGTCGCGAAAATGATGAATATTACCCAGCCCGCACTCTCTAAGTGGCTGACGCAATTTGAAGAAGAAGTCGGCATGCCGCTCTTTGAGCGCCACAGTAAGGGCCTGCGCCCTTCGGAAGGCGGCAAACTGCTGCTTCAGCACGCCCAGCGGCTAATCAACGATATGTCGCGCTCGCAGTACGAGATCGAGCGCTTTAAGCAAGGCGGACTGGTCGGCAGCCTGATGATCGGCTGCTCTCCCGTGGCGACAGACTGCGTGGCGCAGGCGATCCTCTCCCTGCTTAAAGAGATGCCGACCCTGCATCTGAATATCGAAGAAAAAGTGATGACCCCGCTGCTGCACGACCTGCTCTCCGGCGTGGTCGATGTGGTCGTCGGACGTGTTGGCGGCCGCGCGCTGGAACTGCCGCTCAACTATCGTGTGCTCTATACCGAACCGGTGTGCTTCGTCGCCCGTCCCGACCATCCGCTGGCTAGCATGCCGCGTCTGAGCTGGGCAGATCTCGCAGCCTGGCGCTGGATAGTCTGGCCTACCGGCACGCCCATTCGTCAGAGCATTGATAACGCGCTGGTCGATAACGGCGTCATGCTGCCGGAGAATACTATCGAGTCAGCCTCGATGAATGTCACCAGCAATTTGCTGCAAAGCAGCGATATGCTCTCTATTCTTTCTTTGCGGCTGGCGCAGCATTACGCCGAACATCGGCAGCTGACGATTCTGAATTTGCCGCGTATTGAACAAAAAGGTAGCGTTGGGGTGTTCTGGCGCAAAAGCGAAGTACCATCGCTGGCGCTCACTCGTTTTCTGCACTACCTCGCAGAATAAGGCCGCTGTTCCCATTTTCTATGCTGACGATGCGTAGAATTCATGATGTGATCGGTAGCACATTTCAGGGTTTAATTGTATGATGAATGGCAGTTCATCAAGGGTTATTACCATGAGTAAGTCGCTGAATATTATCTGGCAGTACGTGCGAGCTTTCGTCCTGATTTACGCCTGCTTGTATGCAGGCATTTTTATCGCCGGGCTACTGCCCATCACGATCCCCGGCAGCATTATCGGCATGCTGATTTTGTTCGTGCTGCTGGCGCTGCAAATTATGCCGCCGCAGTGGGTCAACCCCGGCTGCAACATTCTGATTCGCTACATGGCGCTGCTGTTCGTGCCTATCGGCGTTGGCGTAATGCAGTACTGGGATTTACTGCGCGCGCAGCTGGGCCCGGTGGCGGTGTCCTGCGCCGTCAGTACTTTATTAGTCTTTTTGGTGGTGAGCTGGAGCTCGCATCTGGTCCACGGTGAACGCAAAATCATCGGGCAAAAAGGAAGTAAAAAATGATCCATGAAATGTGGTGGTCGCTACCGTTAACGCTGATTGTCTTTTTCCTTGCCCGCAAGCTGGCGGCGCGGTTTAAATTTCCGCTGCTCAACCCGCTGCTGGTCGCCATGGTGGTCATTATTCCTTTCCTGCTGGTCACCGGTATTTCTTATGAACGCTATTTTGCCGGCAGCAAAATCCTTAACGATCTGCTGCAGCCGGCGGTGGTTGCGCTGGCCTTTCCGCTATATGAACAACTGCACCAGATCCGCGCGCGTTGGAAATCCATCATCACCATCTGCTTTATCGGTAGCTGCGTGGCGATGATCACCGGTACCACCGTCGCTCTGCTGATGGGCGCCACCCCGCAAATAGCCGCTTCCATCATGCCAAAATCCGTCACCACGCCAATTGCCATGGCGGTCAGCGGCAGTATTGGCGGTATTCCAGCGATTAGCGCCGTGTGCGTCATTTTCGTTGGGATCCTCGGCGCAGTGTTCGGCCATACGCTGCTTAACGCCATGCGTATTCATACTAAAGCATCCCGCGGCCTGTCGATGGGTACCGCCTCGCACGCCCTCGGCACCGCGCGTTGCGCCGAACTGGACTACCAGGAAGGGGCGTTTAGCTCGCTGGCGCTGGTACTGTGCGGAATTATTACCTCGCTGGTCGCGCCTTTTCTGTTCCCGGTGATCGTCGCTGTTGTCGGATAATTGTGATTTGAATCACATTTATAAATGCAACAAATTAGCGTTGCATAAACAATGAGATCTATGTCACATATAGGTCCCGTGCGGGCCCGTACACTAGCTTCCCATTACATTGTTATGAGGCAACGCTATGCACTCTCGTTTTCAAGCTGCTTTGACTAATCTGGCGGCAGACCTGCAGGCGGCCATCGCCCCGATGCTCGCAGACCCGCACTTCCCGGCGCTGCTCGAAGCCGATCAGGTGGCGACGCTACAACAAGCAACAGGTTTGGATGAAGACGCGCTGGCCTTTGCGCTACTGCCGCTTGCCGCCGCCTGCGCCCGCGCCGATCTTTCTCACTTTAACGTTGGCGCTATCGCCCGCGGCGTGAGCGGTCGCTGGTACTTCGGCGGCAACATGGAATTCCTCGGCGCCACCATGCAACAGACCGTCCACGCGGAACAGAGCGCCATCAGCCACGCCTGGCTACGCGGCGAAAAATCCCTGCGCGCCATTACCGTCAACTACACGCCTTGCGGCCACTGCCGCCAGTTTATGAATGAACTGAACAGCGGTCTGGCGCTGCGCATTCATCTGCCGGGTCGCGAAGCGCACTCCCTGCAGCACTATCTGCCGGACGCCTTTGGCCCGAAAGACCTGGAAATCAAAACTCTGTTGATGGATGAGCAGGATCACGGCTTCCCCCTCAGCGGCGATGCGCTCACGCAGGCGGCTATTCAGGCGGCGAACCGCTGCCACGCGCCGTACAGCAACTCCCCTTCCGGCGTGGCGCTGGAGCTGAAAGACGGCACCATTTTCTGCGGCAGTTATGCGGAAAACGCGGCGTTCAATCCAACACTACCGCCGCTACAGGGCGCGCTGAACCTGCTGAGCCTTAACGGTTACGACTATCCGGATATCCAGCGCGCGCTGTTGGCCGAGAAAGCCGATGCATCGCTTATCCAGTGGGATGCGACCGTCGCGACCCTGAAAGCGTTGGGCTGTCAGAATATCGACCGCGTGCTGTTAGGTTAATTAGCCTGATAGCCTGAGCAGATTGCCGGATGTGCCTTTGGCTTCTCCGGCCTGGATTCGGTAATCTGCCATATTGCTGAAAATCCCCGCAATTAAACGATGGTTTCTTGCGCTTACCCGGCGGGTAAAGTAGCCTGAAGCTTCCCTCGTCCACCATTGAGTCAAGTTCATGTTAAAGCGTGTGTTATACAGCCTGTTAGTCCTGCTCGGCCTGCTGCTGTTGACCGTGCTGGGTCTTGACCGCTGGATGAGCTGGAAAACCGCGCCCTATATTTACGATGAGCTGCAGGATCTCCCCTACCGCCAGGTGGGCGTGGTGTTGGGCACTGCCAAATATTATCGCACCGGCGTGATCAATCAGTATTATCGTTATCGGATCCAGGGCGCGCTCAACGCCTACAATAGCGGTAAGGTTAATTATCTGCTGTTAAGCGGTGACAACGCCTTGCAAAGCTATAACGAACCGATGACCATGCGCCGCGATCTCATCAAAGCCGGCGTCGATCCGGCGGATATCGTGCTGGACTACGCCGGTTTCCGCACCCTCGATTCGATCGTGCGCACCCGCAAAGTGTTCGATACCAATGATTTTATTATTATCACCCAGCGCTTCCATTGCGAGCGCGCGCTGTTTATCGCCCTGCATATGGGGATTCAGGCACAGTGCTATGCGGTGCCTTCGCCGAAGGATATGTGGACCGTACGTCTTCGCGAGTTTGGCGCCCGATTTGGCGCGCTGGCGGATCTCTATATCTTCAAACGCGAACCGCGTTTCCTCGGGCCGCTGATCCCCATTCCGGCGCAGCAGCATGAAGTTCCGGAGGATGCGCAATCCTACCCGGCGGTCACGCCCGAGCAGTTACTGGAGCTACAGAAAGAAAAATAGCCGCCGTCGTTTTATCGAATTTCAGGCATAAAAAACCCGCGCCAGGCGCGGGTTTTTTATATGTTCAATCTTATTTCTTACGCGCGTACTTCAGTGAATCCAGCGCCACGGCGAAGATGATAATCGCCCCTTTAATAATGTACTGCCAGTATGGATTGACGCCAATGTAGGTCAGACCATAGTTGATGACGGTAAAGATAATGACCCCGGTCACCACGCCGAAAACCGTACCCACGCCGCCGCTGAAGGAAACGCCCCCCACCACGCAGGCGGCAATCGCATCCAGTTCGTACATAAAGCCGAGGTTGTTGGTCGCCGAACCGATACGTCCGGCTTCCAGCAGCCCGCCGAAGGCGTAAAACACCCCGGACAGGGCATAAATCATCAGCAGGTTCAGCGCCACGTTAACGCCGGAGACACGCGCCGCTTCCGGGTTGCCGCCGATAGCGAAGATGTTTTTACCGAAACGGGTTTTATTCCACAGGATCCACACGAAGAAGATAGCGATCAGCGCGTAGAATGTAATGTACGACAGGCGGAATGAACCTAAAGCGACAAAGCCCTGGGCAAACTGCGAGAAGTGGCTGTCGAAACCGGAAATCGGCGACGCGCCGACAAAGTCGTAGTACAGGGAGTTGATACCGTAAACGATAATCATCGTCCCCAGGGTAGTGATAAACGGCGTCACGTTGAGATAGGCAATGACGATACCGTTAATCAAGCCAATCACCGCGCCGATCGCGCAGACCAGCAGAATCACCAACGGAATCGGCATGGTCGCCATCTCCGGGAACACCTTGTTGGCGTTATCCACCGCCTGCAGCATGGTAGCCGCTACCACCGCCGCCAGACCCACCTGACGTCCGGCGGAAAGGTCGGTCCCCTGGGTGACAATCAGCCCGGCGACGCCGAGCGCGATGATAATACGTACCGAGGATTGCGTCAGGATGTTACTTAAGTTCAACAGACTTAAGAAGGTCGGGTCCTGGAAAATAATAATGGCCAGTAAGACCAAAAGTACAACGTAAATCCCACCCTCTTTCAGGTAAGTGAGGAAACTCTTTTTATTTAACGCACTCATGGAAAGCCCCTGATCTCAAAGGTGCAATGATGCAAGACGCAGAATTTCATTTTGCGTCGTGGTTTTGGTCTCAACAATTCCGGCAACCAGCCCGTTGCTCATAACCAGTATACGGTCGGTAATTCCCAGCAGCTCCGGCATTTCAGAAGAGATAATAATGATGCCCTTATCTTTTTTGGCCAGTTCGGCAATCAGCTGATAAATTTCGAATTTGGCCCCGACGTCAATCCCGCGGGTCGGTTCATCAAGCATTAATATTTCCGGTTGGGTTAATAACCAACGACCGATAATAACCTTCTGCTGATTCCCGCCGGACAGCGAACCGATTTGCGTTTGATGGCCTGGGGTTTTAACCCGCATGGAATCGATAACCCATTGGGTGTCGCTTTTCATCCGCGAATTATCCAGCAGACCGACCTTGTTTTTATACTTCTTGATATTTGATATCAGCGAGTTAAAACCAATATCGAGGTAAGCATAAATTCCCGTCGAGCGACGCTCTTCGGTCACCAGCGCAAAGCCGTGGTTTATCGCCTCGTTAGCGCTATGGTTATTAATTTTTTTGCCATGCAGGGTAATTGTGCCGCTGGCCTTTTCGCGGATGCCAAACAGCGTTTCAACGATATCGGTACGTTTAGCGCCCACCAGTCCGGCAATGCCGAGGATTTCACCTTTATGCAGATCGAATGAGACATCGCGAATTGACGGCTGGCGCAGCGAGGTCAGGTTACGAACTTCAAGGATTACTTCGCCCGGTTTGTTTTGTTTATCCGGAAAACGCTGGTTCAGCGAACGGCCAACCATCATCGCGATGATCTTATCCATATCCAGCCCCTCCAGCGGCTGGGTGGCAATCCACTGACCATCGCGCAGGATCGTAATCTCATCGCAGAGCTGAAATATCTCCTCCATTTTATGGGAGATATAAACAATACCGCAGCCACGCTCTTTCAGCTTGCGGATTATTTTAAACAGGTGATTGACCTCTTTTTCTGTCAGCGATGAGGTAGGCTCATCCATAATGACGATTTTCGCGTCATAGGAGAATGCTTTCGCAATTTCAATCATCTGCATCTGCGATACCGATAAAGTCCCCACGCGAGCGCGCGGATCAATATCAATATCGAGTTCATCAAATATCGCTTTGGTATCGCGATACATTTTATCCTGATCGACAAACATGCCTTTGATGGGGTAACGTCCCAGCCACATGTTGTCCATGACCGAACGTTGAAGTACCAGGTTTAATTCCTGGTGCACCATAGAAATACCGTTTTCCAACGCTTCTTTCGCCGAATGGAAATCGATCTCTTTTCCCTGAAAAAGAATACTGCCGGAATCTTTTTGATAGATTCCAAATAAGCATTTTAATAATGTCGATTTACCCGCGCCATTCTCCCCCATTAATGCATGGATAGAGTGCGGACGAACCTTCAGGTTGACATTATCAAGAGCTTTAACGCCGGGGAAAGATTTGTTGATGTCACTCATTTCCAACAAATATTCGCCCGACTGTACGCTATTATTGCTGACCATAGTTATACCTGGCTGCGTTCGTGCCGATCCGCGACGATAAGTTATATCGCAGCAAAATCGGCTTCGGTATCAGGAATAATCGGGCGCGCGAGCGCGCCCGCAATGCATGAAGAACTTATTTACCGATAAACTGGCTGAGGTTGTCTTTATCTACGCCTACGTACGGTACGCGGACAATCTTATTCTCAATTTTCCAGTTGGTGCCAGCAGCGGGCTCTTTGCCGTCAGCCAGGTTCTTCGCCAGATCGAAGGTCGCTTTGGCCTGGTTGTTGGCGTCGTTCAGCACGGTACCGGCCATCGCGCCGGATTTCACCAGCGCCAGCGCTTCAGGCAGGGCATCGACGCCGAACACCGGAATGCTGCTCTTGTTATGCGCTTTCAGCGCTTCTACCGCGCCCATCGCCATCGCATCGTTGTTCGCGATGACCACTTCGATTTTGTTGGCGTTCGGGCCGGAGAGCCAGGCGTCCATTTTATCTTTCGCTTGCGCGGTATCCCACATGGCGGTATCTAACGCCAGTTGCTGAGTTTTAAGACCTTTTTCATTCAGCTCTTTGATAACGTAGGAAGTACGCGCTTCGGCATCCGGGTGGCCCGGCTCGCCTTTCAACAGAACAAACTGAATCTGACCATCTTTGTTCAGATCCCAGTTTGGATTCGCTTTCCAGTGTTTGGCGATAAGATCGCCCTGGATAATCCCGGATTCTTTGGAGTCGGTACCCACATAATAGGCTTTATCGTAGCTATCCAGCGCCTTGCGCGACGGCTCTTTGTTAAAGAACACCACCGGCACATTTTGCCCACGCGCTTTGTCGATAACCGTACCCGCCGCCGCCGGGTCAACCAGGTTGATGGCCAGCGCCTTCACCCCTTTCGCCAGCAGCACGTCGATCTGATCGTTCTGTTTGGACTGATCGTTCTGCGAGTCATTCATCAGCAGTTGCACGTCCGGCGCAGATTTGCCGTCTTTTTCGATCGCTTTACGCACAACGGACATGAAGTTGTCGTCATACTTGTAGATCGTAACGCCGATACGGGTATCCGCGGCATGCGCTGCGGCGCCAAAAAGCATGCCAGCCATGACGGCGGACAGAGCTAAGACCTTCTTATTCATGGAATCTCCGGTTTTATTATTTTGCATCGTTTTTTTTGGCGTGAAGATAGCTGGCGGGAGTTGTTACATTAGGGTTACCGCACAACGATATTCACAACGTTAATTCTGTCTTCCGTGTAGGGTAACGCTCCAGAAAAACGGCTTCATCAAGTGCCTAACCTATTGTTTAAGATGATATTTTAAAACATCACCTGTACAGTCTGGTTCGGACTGGTCAACGCTGCCATCATAAACAGCTGAATGTTAATATACTGTGAATTTACTCACAGATTGAAAGCGGTTACATCAGCTAATAGATTCAGTTAGTGATCGGCCCCACACTTTGCTTTTGCGTCACCGAATGGCGCCGCACCAGCGTGGGCATAAAGCAGTGGCTGGCCTCGCTATCGAGTTTCCCTGCCGCCCCTTGTAGCGCCAGTTCGGTAGCCAATTTCGCCATCGACATAATGGGATAGCGCACGGTAGTCAACTGCGGATCGGTGTAACGGGAAATGGGAATGTCATCAAAACCAATCAGCGAGAGATGCTGCGGCACGGCAATACCGTTATCCTTGAGAGTGGTTAACGCCCCGGCAGCCATACTGTCGTTATAGGCAAACACCGCGGTCAGGCCTAAATTACGCCCCAGCAGTTCTACCATCGCCGCTTCACCGCCCTGCATATCCGGCGAACCCGAGCCCACCCAGCTATCCGGCGCGATAATGCCCTGCTCCTGCAGCGCTTTACTCCACCCTTCGCGGCGCAGTTCATCATCTTCAATGCCGTGGTTGGAAGAGAGATAGCCAATCCGTTGATGGCCGTGATTGAGCAGCATCCGCGTAGCCATTAGCGCGCCGCTGACGTTATCGAGACCCACGCAGCGGTGCGCGAAGCCCGGCACAATGCGGTTTATCAGCACCATGCCTGGAATATGCTGCATAAAGTCGCCAAGTTCGGCATCGCTTAACGCTTTCGAATGCACGATAAGCGCCGAACAGCGCTGGCGAATCAGCACCTCAATGGCGTTACGCTCTTTTTCAGCTTCATGGTAGCTGTTGCCGATTAGCACATATTTCTGATGCTGCTGCGCGACGGTATCCACCGCTTTCACCAGCGCGCCGAAAAAGGCGTCTGACACATCCATCACCACCACGCCAATGGTATCGCTAACCTGGGTCGCCAGCGCCTGGGCATTGGCATTCGGCCGATAGCCCAGTTGCGCGACCGCCTTCATCACTGCCTCCCGGGTATCCGGGCTCACCAGCGCGCTGTTGTTCAGAACCCGTGAAACCGTCGCCACGGAAACCCCCGCCTGACGGGCGACATCACGAATGGTGATCATACATACCCGCCTTTATCGCATTGCAATACGTCACACCCACCTCCTGTGTTCAGCAAGGTGGCTATTCTGGCAGCGACGCGCACCGCGCTACGTGAGTGAGGTCACACGGCTGGAAACGGTTACATCCATTTTGTTAATGATTGTGATCGAGATCGTTATACAGATGTATCTTTGGATGATGTCCCTGAGGCTCTCAGGGTTAACTGACGCCATAGCCACTCAACGGGCCCCTGGCGGAAATGACGCAGCCAAAACTGCGAGAAGAGGAGATTAACGGCCCACACCGCCGGCACAAAGGCCAACAGCTGTAAACGGTCAAATTTCATAAACAGGCCCAGATGATAGAACAGCGTGGTGCAGATCAGGGTTTGCAGTAAATAGTTACTGAGCGCCATCCGCCCAACGCAGGCAATCGCCCCAACCAGACGAAAGCGGCATAATTGCGGCCAGAATCCCCACGCCAGCGCGGCATAGCCGATGGTTTGTAGCGGCGCGCCAAGTTCACGCGGCGCCTGCAGCAGAAAACCGCACCAGCGGTAGTCCCATTGCAAATACCACTGCGCGGCGATGGCCGGCACATTTACCATCATTCCGGCAATAATCAGCACAGCCCCGACGCGGCGATAATGGCTAAGGCTAAACTGCCCTTTCAACCAGCCGCAGCGCATTAGCGCCGCGCCCATTAGCATCATCCCCGCCAGCTGCCAGCCATACTGCACGCCAAGCGCCACCAGGTTATCGGACAGCATATCCGCGCGATTGCTCACCGCCTCCAGACCGCCTTTGAGCTTCCAGAACTGCTCATACTGCACATTCGCGGCATCGGGCACCCATGACCGGCTGGCGCCGTTGGCGGAAATTAATCCCAACAATACCAGCACCGCAATACCGATGAGATAAAGCACGACGCCGGTATTAAATAGCGATTTGACATGATGGGCATCGCGCACCATGCGCCAGGCAATCAGCCCCACCAACGCATAGGCCAGCAGAATATCGCCGTCCCAGAAAAAGAGACCGTGAATAAAACCAAGCAGGGCAAGCAGCGTTAGCCGCGACTGGATCCAGCGTTTACCGCGTACCAGCAGCATTTGCAATCCGGCGCCGAACAGCAGAGCAAACAGGGTGAGGAATTTTACCTGCGCAAACAGGTCGAGGATTGCCCAGCTCCAGGCGTCGCTCAGCGAAATACTCCCGGCCCAGGCCGGATTCAGATAGGCCGCCTTCGGCAAGCCGAAGGCGGTGATATTCAGTAGCAGAATGCCGAGGATGGCGACGCCGCGAACGAAGTCCAGCGTGACGTTTCTCTCCATGCACCCTGCTCCGAATTAATTATGGTGACGTACGGCGCGCAGGAACTCCTGGCGGGTATTCTGGCTGGATTTAAACAGACCGCCAAGCGAAGTGGTGGTCGTGGCGCTGGTCGCATCGCGGATGCCGCGCGCTTTCACGCAGTAATGCACCGCGTCAATGGATACCGCGACGTTGCTGGTACCGAGCAAAGTCTGCAGCGCGGTAAGAATCTGCTGCGTCAGGCGCTCCTGCACCTGCGGACGCTGGGCAAAGAACTGCACGATGCGGTTAATTTTCGACAGGCCGATTACCGAATCTTTCGGGATATAAGCAACGGTCGCTTTGCCGTCAATCGTCACAAAGTGATGTTCACAGGTACTGGTCAGCGTGATATCTCGGACCGTCACCATCTCGTCAACTTTCATTTTGTTTTCAATAACGGTGATTTTCGGGAATCTGGCGTAATCCAGACCGGAGAAAATCTCATCAACGTACATTTTTGCGATGCGATGCGGAGTTTCCATCAGGCTGTCGTCACTGAGATCAAGATTCAGCAGTTGCATAATCTCAGTCATGTGCCCGGCGATCAGACGCTTGCGCGTTTCATTATCAATTTCTTGTACTGGCGGACGCAGCGGCGTCTCCAGCCCACGAGCGACCAGCGCTTCATGAACGAGTATGGCTTCTTTACTCAATGATGACATTTAGGTTCTCCTGCAGGTGTGGCGCTCTTTGCTCTTCTGAGGGCAAAGTTTGCACTCATTGTGCGTGAGGTGGCGCACATAATCCAGTAGCCGTCACGATAATTATTGAAATTGGCGCAACCTTTCATTTTTACCGCTGCGGTTGGACGTTGTCGATGCGCCACGCCAGCGAGCCCCGCCGCTACCGCGCGCAATCATAAGTACTGTAGATGTTCTGAGATGTTCTTTATAACTCGTATTAATGATGCAATAGCTTTGCGCGACGGGAAAGTGAAAGTTGCTCACCGGTTAATGAAATATCTGTATTATTAAGCATTACACATAGATACCCGAGGAGCCCTGCATGGAACTGCTTGAAGAGCATCGCTGTTACGAGGGTCGACAGCAACGCTGGCGTCATCACTCCAGTACCCTGAACTGCGCCATGACGTTTAGCATCTTTTTACCGCCGGCGACGGAAACCGCCCCGCCGCCGGTGCTGTACTGGCTATCCGGTTTGACCTGCAATGACGAAAACTTTACCACTAAGGCCGGCGCTCAGCGGATAGCCGCCGAACTTGGCATTGCGCTGGTGATGCCCGACACCAGCCCGCGCGGCGATGACGTCGCCGATGATGCCGGTTACGATCTCGGTAAAGGCGCAGGTTTTTACCTCAACGCCACTCAGGCGCCGTGGGCGGCGCATTTTCGCATGTACGACTACCTGCGCGATGAGCTGCCGCAGTTAATTAACAACCAGTTTCAGGTCGCCGACCGTTGCGCCATCAGCGGCCACTCGATGGGCGGCCACGGCGCGCTCATCGTGGCGCTGAAAAACCCAGGGCGCTTTACCAGCGTCTCGGCCTTCGCGCCGATCGTCAACCCATGCAAAGTTCCGTGGGGACAAAAAGCGTTCAGCGCCTATCTCGGCGATGATGAGGCGACCTGGCAGGAGTGGGACAGCTGCGCGCTGATGCAGGCAAGCCAGGCCGGGGATGCCATTCCGACTTTAATTGATCAGGGTGACGCCGACCAGTTTCTTGGTACCCAGCTGCAGCCCGCGGTCCTTGCAGAGGTGGCGCGACAGAAACAGTGGCCGCTGAGCCTGCGTATCCAGCCCGGCTACGACCACAGCTACTATTTCATTGCCACCTTTATAGAAGATCATCTGCGCTTCCACGCGGAGCATCTGTTTAAGTAACCCTCTATTTCCCTCCGCCGGGCATGCTCCGCTTGCCCGGCTTTATATCTTCGTCAGGAACTATCTTGTCGCTACGGGCGATAATTTGTTATTTAAAACACAACATATATGATTTAGCATATATGTACCTCCATGATAATCTGGTCAACCATGATAAAGCCTATCCAGCTGTTTAAAATCCTGGCGGATGAAACCCGTTTAGCCATCATCATGTTGCTGCGTGAGTCCGGCGAACTGTGCGTCTGCGATCTGTGTGCCGCCACCGGGCAATCCCAGCCGAAAATATCTCGCCATATGGCGATATTACGTGAATCTGAACTGGTACTCGACCGCCGGCAAGGGAAATGGGTGCACTATCGCCTCTCGCCCCATATGCCGGCCTGGGCGGCGGAGATCATTGCCACGACCAGGCAGAGCATGAGGGAAGATATTGACGAATGGCGCAAGAAAACAGCGTGCGCCACCTGTTGATACATATATATAGAAACGCATATATCGGAGTAGAGAATGTTGTTGGCCGGTAGTCTCTTTTTATTCACGCTGGTGTTGGTTATCTGGCAGCCCAGGGGCCTCAGCATCGGCTGGAGCGCGAGTATTGGCGCAATACTGGCGCTGGCCAGCGGCGTTATTCATCTCAGTGATATTCCCGTTGTCTGGAATATCGTCTGGAACGCAACAGCGACTTTTATCGCGGTGATTATCATCAGCCTGCTGCTCGATGAGTCGGGCTTTTTTGAATGGGCTGCGCTGCATGTCTCCCGCTGGGGCAACGGGCGCGGTCGTCTGCTGTTCACCTGGATTATCCTGTTAGGCGCGACCGTTGCGGCGCTGTTTGCTAACGATGGCGCAGCGCTCATTCTGACGCCCATCGTCATTGCCATGCTGCTCGCTCTGGGGTTCAGCAAAAGGACAACATTAGCCTTTGTCATGGCTGCCGGGTTTATTGCCGATACCGCCAGCCTGCCGCTTATCGTTTCCAATCTGGTCAATATTGTCTCAGCTGATTTCTTCCGGCTTGGTTTTACGCAATACGCCTCTGTGATGGTTCCTGTTGATATTGCTGCCATCGCGGCTACGCTGGGCATGCTGCATCTGTTTTTCCGCCGGGATATTCCAGCAACTTACAACGTCACTTTGCTGAAAACACCTGCCAGCGCGATTAAAGATCCCGCAACCTTCAAAGCCGGCTGGGTTGTTTTGCTTTTGTTGCTGGTTGGTTTCTTTGTTCTTGAACCGCTGGGGCTGCCCGTTAGCGCCATCGCCGCTGTCGGTGCCGCTGTTCTGTTTGCCGTTGCGAAAAAAGGTCACGCCATCAATACCGGTAAAGTATTGCGCGGCGCGCCCTGGCAGATCGTTATTTTCTCGCTGGGTATGTACCTCGTGGTCTACGGTCTGCGCAATGCGGGCTTAACGGAATATCTATCGGGTGTGCTGAATATGCTGGCGGATAACGGACTGCTGGCGGCAACGTTTGGCACGGGCTTACTGACCGCTTTCCTGTCGTCGGTAATGAACAATATGCCAACGGTCCTGGTGGGCGCACTGTCGATTGAAGGAAGCACCGCTTCTGGCGTTATCAAAGAAGCGATGATCTACGCCAACGTGATCGGGTGCGATTTAGGCCCCAAAATCACGCCAATAGGCAGTCTGGCGACCCTGCTGTGGCTGCACGTACTGTCGCAGAAAAGCATGACCATCAGTTGGGGATATTACTTCCGCACAGGCATCATCATGACGCTACCTGTGCTGTTTGTCACTCTGGCCGCGCTGGCGCTGCGGCTCTCTCTCACTCTATAACGAGATACTCATATGAGTAATATCACCATCTATCACAACCCGGCCTGCGGCACGTCACGTAATACACTGGAGATGATCCGTAACAGCGGTAATGAGCCCACCGTTATTCACTACCTTGAAACACCGCCGACTCACGATGAGCTGGTTAAGCTTATCGCAGAGATGGGGATCGCCGTGCGTACTCTGCTACGCGAGAATGTTGAACCTTATGCCCAGTTGGGACTCGCAGAGGACAAGTTCACCGACGAGCAGTTAATAGAATTTATGCTCGCTCATCCCATCCTGATTAATCGCCCTATTGTGGTCACTGAACGGGGAACCCGCTTATGTCGGCCATCTGAAGTGGTACTGGATATCCTGCCCGATCCGCAGCAAGGCGCTTTTAGCAAAGAGGATGGAGAAAAGGTGGTGGATGAAAGGGGCAAGCGGCTGATACCTGGCGGATAGCGGCGTACACGTGTTATCGGGGCTGCCGCCACTGAAGTCACTTCAGCGGCGGCAGACAGTTTATCGCTATCAGAAGCGGTAATCAACGGCCATAAAGTAGCGACGCCCATCTTCGGTGTAGCTGTAATCGTCGCGGTTCAGATCTTTGTCGCCAACGTTAAGCACGCCGGAGCGCAGTTTCACGTTTTTACTGACCTGCCACGCGGCGCCGATATCAAACATGGTATAGCCGCCCGGGGTTTTACCCGTCGCGCTTACCGCACGCTGCTCGCCGGTATAGTTGGCCGTGACATAGAAAGACCAATCCTCCAGCGGTTTCCAGTCGAGGGTACCGTTAGCGGTATGGAACGGCAGCGTCTGCAGCGGTTTATTGCCGCCATTGCTCAGATCGCGACCATCGTTATAGGTGTAGTTAACCGTCAGTTTCCACTCTTCGCCGAACGGAACCTTCACTTCGGTCTCCACGCCTTTAATTCGCGCTTTGTTGACGTTGAAGTAGCGGAATACCGGCACGCGCTTACCGTTCACGGTCTTCCAGCCGACGAAGTTCGGGTAACCCGGCGCTTCGCTGGCGCTGGAGGTACGCAGGATGTCGATCATATCGTCAACGTTGTTCTGGAAGGCGGTCACGCTGCCTTCAACCCCTTCCAGCCAGCCCTCTTCACCGCTGTAATACAGACCAAGCTCAAAGCTTTCGCTGGTTTCCGGCTTCAAATCCGGGTTACCGATAATGCTGCAGCTACCGCGACAGGAGTTAGTGGTCCAGTCCGGGTTCAATTGCAGCAGCGACGGCGCTTTAAAGGCCGTTGCCCAACCGCCTTTCACGGTCACGGTATCGGTGGCGTTATAGACCAGATACGCACGCGGGCTCCAGTGATCGCCGTAGGTTTGGTGATCGTCCATACGGATGCCGGTGGTCAGCGCCAGCGGTTCAAAGATCCGCCACTCGTCTTCGAGGAACAGCGCGTACTGGCTGGCGGAAGTCGATTTGCCGCCGCTGCTCAGGTTCACCGGATCTTTGAGTTTATCGTGGCGCCATTCGCCGCCGAGGGTGACGATCTGGTTGATCATCCCCAACGGCATCACATATTTACCATCCACCGCATTGCTTTCAGAGGTAATGGTCCCAGCCTGCCCTGGATTTTTGTTATCCACTTTCTCGCCGTAGAATTTCACTTCGCTATTACCAACGTCCCAGCGCCCGTTATGGGTCAAAGAGTAGTTTTGGCGTTCAAGGCGGTTTTTATCAAGCGAGTCTGAGTCGCGATCCTGGCGATCGAAACCGTAGCCGGCGGTAATGTCCTGATTCTCCGTTGGCGTCCAGGCGAACTCAACGTTACCGTCGCGGCTGGTAAAACCTTCAATGCGCGGCGTTTCACCCGCAGCGTTGCTGGAAGGTTGCTGATCGTCTTTACTACGTTTCGCCAGGCTGCCGTAGGCTTTCATCCCCAGCACGCCGTCAATCAGCGGGCCGCTGGTGAAGAACTGGCCGTTATAAGTGTCACCGCGATCGCGGTGTTCCTGAATGGTGGCATCGCTGCTGAGGGTACCGGTCCATTTCTGGCCGATTTTTTTGGTAATGATATTGACCACGCCGCCGAGCGCATCGGAACCGTACAGGGAAGACATCGGGCCGCGCACTACTTCAATCCGTTCGATGGAGTCCACCGGGATCCAGTTCAGATCGAAATCGTTATGGCGGAAGACGGCGTTACGCGAGTTGACGCGTTTGCCATCGATCAGGATCAGCGTATAGCTGCTATCCAGACCGCGGATGCTGACACCCTTGCGGTTATCCCCTTCGTTGGTGAGCTGAACGCCAGGCACATCGCGCAGCACGTCCTTCAGGTTCTGCACCGGCTTACGCTGCAAGTCCTGTTGGGTGATCACGCTGATACTGGCGGGGGCATCTTTGACGCTCTGTTCAGTCGCCGCGGCGGTGACAACCAGCGTTTCGTCATCATTTGCGGCCAGCGCCGGAAATGCCAATGCTACGACGGACGCGCACAGTCCCGCCCGGGCAAAAGGGTTTAACCTGAACATACCAAATCTCCATGAGGTCAACTACAAATCAAACAAAGGGTGCTGCTTGCACATCCTGTCGACACGCGGCTCTGGCGGCCGCGCGCAATTTTTTTACAGTCGATGTGGCTGGTCACCCCTTGCCTTTCGTAGTTGAGCGGCAAGATATGGAGATTGGCTTCATCCTGAATTTGCCGAAATGATAAGGATAATGATTACAATTATCAATACAATTATGAAGAAGTGTGTCCGTTTGTAAGCCTTGCTGGCATAAAAAAAGCCCTCTTTAAAAGAGGGCTTTATCGAAAGCGGTAGAGTGTGGAATTAGCCTTTAAAGCGTTCCGGGAACTTCATTTCGCTGTAGCGCACGAAGCGGGTACCTTTCACCAGCTTGTAACCAAACCAGATAACCAGGAACAGCGGAATGCCGATGTAGGTCGCCGCCACGCCGCCCCAATCAATGGTGTCCTTGAGGAAGGCTTCATAGTTCTGGCCAAGGGTGATGATAAGGCACAGTACGAAGGCGAAGATCGGCCCCAGCGGGAAGAACCCGGAACGGTACGGCAGGTTATTAATATCGTTACCTTGCAACACGTAACCACGACGGAAACGGTAGTGGCTGATCGCAATACCCAACCAGGCGATAAAGCCAGTCATCCCGGAGGTATTCAGCAGCCACAGGTAAACCGTCTGGTTGCCGAACATCGAGGTCAGGAAGCACAGCGCCGCAATCACGGTAGTCGCATACAGCGCGTTGCGCGGTACGCCGCCTCTCGACAGCTTCGAGAAAATGCGCGGCGCTTTGCCGTCGCACGCCAGGGTATACAACATACGCGTAGAGGCGTACATCCCGGAGTTACCCGCCGACAGCACCGCCGTCAGGATAACCGCGTTCATGATCGCCGCCGCAGAGAGCAGACCGGCGTGCTCGAACACCAGGGTGAACGGGCTAACGGAAATGTCTTTAACGTCGTTGCGCAGCAGGCTCGGATCGGTATACGGGATGATCAGGCTGATAATCAAAATCGCGAAGACATAGAACAGCAGGATACGCCAGAACACCTGACGCACCGCGCGCGGAATGTTCTTCTCCGGATTTTCCGATTCGCCCGCGGCAATACCGATGAGCTCGGTACCCTGGAAGGAGAAGCCGACAATCATCGCCACGCCGATCATCGCCGCAAAACCGCCGGCAAACGGCGCATCATCAATGCCCCAGTTGCTCCAGCCCGCCGGCGTGGCGCCTTCGAAGATGCCGAAAATCATCATAATGCCGACGATGATAAAGATAATCACGGTGGCAACTTTAATCAGCGAGAACCAGTACTCCGCTTCGCCGAAGCCGCGTACCGAGATCCAGTTCAGCAGGAACATGATGCCGAGGAATAAGGCGCTCCAGATCCAGCCGGGTGTATCCGGGAACCAGTAGCTCATCACCAGCTGCGAAGCAACGAGGTCAACGGCGATAGTCACCGCCCAGTTGTACCAGTAGTTCCAGCCCAGCGCGAAACCAAAGCCTTCTTCTACATAGTTCTGACCGTAGGTCGCAAAAGAGCCTGAAACCGGCATAAACGCCGCCAGCTCGCCGAGACTGGTCATCAGGAAATACACCATCAGACCGATCAGAATGTAGGAAAGCAGCGCGCCGCCGGGGCCTGCCTGAGAAATTGTTGCGCCAGAGGCAACGAAAAGACCTGTACCGATGGAACCGCCAATAGCGATCATGGTCAAGTGGCGCGCTTTTAGCTCGCGGCGGAGCGTGGGCGCTTCTGTGGTTTTAGTTTCCGAAACCATGTGAAAATGCTATCCATCCAAAAAATGAGGCGCGATTGTAGCAGACGATCGTCCATCCATCCGGTACAAATGCAAAGTTATAAGAGAGCTTCATGATCTGACACAAATTATTAGTAAAGCAGTAATCCTGCATTGGCGCATAAAAAAACAGACAAAAAATCGCGGCTTACGTCGTTGCTAGCGCTACACCTCGCAGTAACGGATAAAGCGCTGCAGCGCCTTGGAAACGTGTTTTTGCCGATGGCGAATACGCCATAACGTGCGCGTCAGGCGCGGCAGCGGCAGCTTGAGCTCCACCAGCGTTCCGGCCTCCAGCTGCTCGGCAATGACTCGCCGCGACAGGCAGCTGATGCCTAGTCCGTGGCGGACCGCATGTTTAATCGCCTCCGAGTTGCCAAGCTCCATGCCCAGTTGAAATGCGGGCAGATGCGACAACAGCACGTAGTCGACGATCTCCCGCGTGCCAGAGCCATGCTCGCGCAGGATCCACTGCGCTTCCGCCAGCCGTTGCAGCGTCAATTCGCCTTCCAGGAATGGCGAATCAGGGGCGGCGAACACCACCAGTTCATCTTCAATCCACGGCTCGGCGATAATATCCGCCGCGTGGCACGGCCCTTCAATCAGGCCAATATCGACGCGCAAATCGCTGACCGCATTAATCACATCCTGGCTGTTGCCGACACTCAGCTCCAGCGGCAGTTCGGGGAAGTCGCGGCGGTAGCGGGCGATGATTTCCGGCAGAATATAGTTGCCGATGGTGCTACTGGCATAAACGCGGATCGCGCCATTATCGCCGCGAAACAGCTGTTCTATCTCTCCGGCGCGCTCCAGCAGCGCCAGCGCCCGCGGGTAGAGCAAGCGGCCATGCTCGTTGACCACCAGCCGTTTACCGACGCGGTCAAACAGCTGAACGCCGAGTTGCCCCTCCAGGTCGGTTAGTGCCGCGCTCACCGCCGACTGCGACAGCGCCAGCATCTGTGACGCCTGAGTCGTCGACCCGCTTTTCAAAACCTCAGCAAAAACTTCCAGTTGCCGTAGCGTGATATGCATAACTCACCTGTGTATTAGCCCAAGCTGGATAACCGTCAACGCTATGGTGACATAAATCAGCAGGGCTGTGGCCTGAAGGATGAAGGGTATAACCCAAAATCATTCGTGCTGCAGAAAGGCGGCAAGTGAGCGAGTCCCCAAGAGCTTACATCAGTAAGTGACTGGGGTGAGTAAACGCAGCCAACACATCTGCAGCGCGAAGGATGAAGGGTTTATCACTTATTCCGATAGATTATAAATATATAATCAATTTTATTTTTAAACCAGCCAGTCGTATTCTTTGCCCAGACAAAGGAGAAGGTTATGACAGCACTCACTTTACCCACTAAACATCGCACCCTGTGGCATTTCGTCCCAGGCCTGGCGCTGACCGCCGCGTTGACCGGCGCCGCCCTGTGGGCAGGCAGTTTCCCTGCTATCGCCGGCGCGGGCTTCAGCGCGCTGACGCTGGCTATTTTGTTCGGCATGGTGGTCGGTAACACCGTTTATCCCAAAATTTGGCAGTCCTGCGACGGCGGGGTGATTTTCGCCAAGCAGTATCTGCTGCGCCTGGGGATCATTCTTTATGGTTTTCGTCTGACGTTTGCCCAGATTGCTGACGTCGGCGTCAGCGGGATCCTGATTGACGTACTGACGCTGTCCAGCACTTTCTTTATCGCCTGTTTCCTCGGGCAGAAGGTTTTCGGGCTCGATAAACATACCAGCTGGCTTATCGGCGCCGGTAGCAGCATCTGCGGCGCCGCGGCGGTCCTGGCCACCGAGCCGGTCGTCAAAGCCGAAGCCAGTAAAGTGACGGTCGCCGTGGCGACAGTGGTTATCTTCGGTACTATCGCTATCTTCCTCTACCCGGCGATGTACCCGCTGCTGGCGCACTGGTTCACTCCGGAAGCCTACGGCATCTATATGGGCTCCACCATGCATGAAGTCGCTCAGGTGGTCGCCGCCGGTCATGCGGTTAGCCCGGACGCCGAAAATGCGGCGGTTATCGCCAAAATGCTGCGCGTGATGATGCTGGCTCCGTTCCTGCTGTTCATTGCTGCTCGTGTGAAACAACTGGCGCCAGCCGGTAACGGCGAAAAGAGCAAAATCACCATTCCGTGGTTTGCCATCCTGTTTATTCTGGTGGCGGTATTTAACTCCTTCCACCTGCTGCCGAAAGCCGTCGTCGATATGCTGGTCACCCTCGATACCGTACTGCTGGCGATGGCGATGGCCGCGCTGGGCTTAACCACCCACGTCAGCGCACTGAAAAAAGCCGGTGCGAAGCCGCTGCTGATGGCGCTGATGCTGTTCGTCTGGCTGATTGTTGGCGGCGGCGCGATTAACTTCGCTATCCACCACCTGATTGGCTAAGCAGTAAGTTTTCTCGTCGATATTCATTCATTGCTGTAACTCTCCGGTTAAGCCGCTATCATTACCCTCCCCCCAGCGGCTTAACTGGAGTTTTTTTATGAAATATATTGGAGCGCACGTTAGCGCCTCCGGCGGGCTGGCCAATGCCGCCATCCGCGCCGCCGAAATCGAAGCGACCGCCTTCGCCCTGTTCACCAAAAATCAGCGTCAATGGCGCGCCGCGCCGCTCACCGACGAAGCGATTGCCGAATTCAAAGCCGCCTGCGAAAAATATCACTTCGGCCCGGGGCAGATCCTGCCGCACGACAGCTACCTGATTAACCTCGGTCACCCGGTCGAAGAAGCGCTGGAGAAATCCCGCGAGGCGTTTATCGATGAATTAACCCGCTGCCAGCAGTTGGGATTAACGCTGCTCAACTTCCATCCGGGCAGCCACCTGCAGCAGATCCCGGAAGATGAATGCCTGACGCGTATCGCTGAATCCATCAACATCGCGCTGGCGAAAACCGAAGGCGTAACCGCGGTTATCGAAAATACCGCCGGTCAGGGCAGCAATCTCGGTTTTAAATTTGAACATCTTGCCGCCATCATTGACGGCGTTGAAGACAAATCCCGCGTTGGCGTCTGCGTTGATACCTGCCACGCTTTCGCCGCCGGCTATGACCTACGCAGCGCGGAGGAGTGTGAAAAGACCTTCGCCGAATTCGAACGGATCGTCGGCTTCCAGTATCTGCGCGGCATGCACCTGAATGATGCCAAAAGCGCTTTTGGCAGCCGCGTCGACCGTCACCATAGCCTGGGTGAAGGCAATATCGGCCATGATGCTTTTCGTTGGATCATGCAGGATAACCGTTTCGATGGTATCCCGCTGATTCTGGAAACCATTAACCCGGATATCTGGGCGGAAGAAATTGCCTGGCTGCGGGCGCAGCAGACCGCCGAAGTGGCCTGAATCCAGACACAAAAAAAGGGCCGACAAATCGGCCCTTTTTTATTGCGCTTATATTACGCCGCTTTTTCAGCTTCCGCCGCCGGCGCTTCCGGGCGCTTCAGCACCGCGTAAGAGAGACCCGCAACCAGCGTACCGGCAATAATCGCCAGCAGATAACCCAGCACCGGAGTGATGGCGCCTGGGATCAGCAGAACGAACAGACCGCCATGCGGCGCCATCAGTTTCGCGCCAACCGCCATCGAGATAGCGCCGGTCACCGCGCCGCCAACGATACAGCAAGGCAGTACGCGCATCGGGTCACGTGCGGCGAATGGAATCGCCCCTTCGGTAATAAAGCACAGACCCAGAACCAGCGCCGCTTTACCGCCTTCACGCTGTGATTTGTCGAACTTGTTGCGGGCAATCAGCGTCGCCAGGCCAAGCGCCAACGGTGGCACCATACCGGCCGCCATAATCGCCGCCATCGGCGCGTAGGTTTGAGTACTCAACAGACCCACACCGAAAGCATAAGCCGCTTTGTTCACCGGGCCGCCCATATCGGTACACATCATGCCGCCAAGGATCGCGCCGAGCAGCACCGCGTTCGCCGTGCCCATGGTTTGCAGCCAGTGGGTGAGCCAGGCCAGGATACCCGCCACCGGTTTACCGATCAGGTAGATCATCGCCAGACCAACAATCAGGCTGGAAATCAGTGGAATGATCAGAATCGGCTTCAACGCTTCCATACTCTGCGGCAGTTTCAGCTTAGTACTGATTAACTTCGCCACATAACCGGCAAGGAAACCGGCGATAATACCGCCGATGAAGCCGGAACCACCGCTCACGGCCAGCATACCGCCGATAAGACCAGGCGTCAGACCCGGACGGTCAGCGATGGAGAACGCGATAAAGCCTGCCAGTACCGGCACCATCAGCGCAAAGGCTGACCCGCCGCCGATTTGCATCAACGCCGCCGCCATGGTGTCTTTCACTTCAAACGCTTTAATACCGAACGCGAACGACAGCGCGATACACAGACCGCCCGCGACCACCATCGGCAGCATGTAGGAGACGCCGGTCAGCAGGTGACGATAGGCGCCAGCCGACTCTTTTTTACCGTCACCGGAGGCCTGCGGTTTGCCGGATGGCTGGTACGGCTTCGCTTCCGCAACGGCTTTATCCAGCTCCTGCGCGGTTTTCTTCAGCGCCAGTCCGGTGGTGGTGCGATACATCGGTTTACCGGCGAACTTCGCCAGATCGACTTCGATATCGGCGGCGACGATCACCAGATCCGCCTGCTCCACCTCTTCCGGGGTAATAGCATTACCGGCCCCCACGGAGCCGCGGGTTTCCACTTTCACCCACCAGCCGCGTTTTTTAGCCTCGGTTTCAATGGCTTCCGCCGCCATAAAGGTATGAGCTACACCGGTCGGACAAGCGGTAACGGCGACAATGCGTTTCTGCCCCTGGGCGGCGGCCGGAACGGCTACCGCCGCTGGCGCAACGTACGGCTTAGCGTGATCTTTCGCTTCACCCAGGAACAGCTCCGGATGGGCGACAGCACGGTTAATATCGCCCAGAAAGACGTTTTTACCATTCAGCGCGCTATCGGCCGGCAGCGCGGTCCCCAGTACGATGGCCAGTTCGGCATCGTTCGGGTTATCAATCAGCTCAAGGTGCGCTTTCTGCGCCGCGGCGCTGAGCAGGGTCTTCGCCATGTAGGCGCGAGCCTGGCCAAGCCCGGCATCAATAATCAGCAGCGTTTTCATTATGCCTCTCCTGCTGTCAATTAAAGGGTTGTAAGTCGACGCGCGCCATCATTGCGGCCAACTGGGTACGATCGGTAATGCCAACGTTGCTCTGGCTGACGGCCAGGGCGGCGACGGCGGTCGCCAGGCGCAGGGTATGCTCGCTGGATTCACGCATCAGCAGGCCGTAAATCAGGCCACCGACCATCGAATCACCGGCGCCGACGGTGCTGACAACCTCGACTGAAGGCGGTTTGGCAATCCATTCGCCGGAGGCGTTAACCCACAGCGCGCCCTCTTCGCCTAACGAAATCACCACGTGGGCGATACCTTGCTCGCGCAGCGCATGGGCGGCGTCGATAACATCTTTCATCTCCGGCAACTTGCGGCCAGCCCAGATTTCCAGCTCGCGGCGGTTTGGTTTTACCAGCCACGGCGCGGCTTTCAGCCCTGCAACCAGCGCTTCGCGGCTGCTATCGAAAATAATGCACGGGCACTGGCTGCGCAGGCGCGTCATCCAGTCGGTAAAGGCTTCCGGACTCACGCCGGACGGCAGGCTGCCGCTGACGCAAACCATATCGAACTGCCCCAGCCAGCTCAGAGAATCATTAACGAAACGCTCCCAGTCCGCCGGGGTCACTTCGAAACCGGAGAAGTTGAAATCGGTCACTTCGCCATCTTTTTCCGTCAGCTTAACGTTGATACGGGTACGCCCCTGCACCACCTGGAAGCGGTTGGCGATACCCAGCTCGCTAAACAGCTGCTGGAAGCCATCCTGGTTATCTTTACCGAGGAAGCCGCCGACGGTGACGTCGATGCCAAGATCTTTCAGCACCTTCGCCACGTTGATACCTTTGCCTGCCGCATGCAGGCCAGTGGTGCGCACCAGGTTCACTTCGCCACGTTCGATTTCCGGGGTGAAGCCCACCAGGTCGTATGCCGGATTTAATGTAATCGTTGCTACACGTCTGCTCATTTATGCGCCCTCCCCAAGGCCTGCGGCGATCGCTTCGCCAATCGCATCCAGCGCTTGTTGCGCATCTTCACCCTGCGCGGTAAAACGCAGACGGTGACCTTTTTTCACACCCAGCGCCACGACCTTCATCAGGCTGCGGCCATTGGCCGGCTTGCCGGAACCATCGAGGTTGGTAACGGTAATGTCGCTGGAGAATTGTTTAATCGTATTAACCAACATCGTGCCCGGACGTGCGTGCAGCCCGTGCTCGTTGCGTACCACAAACTCGGCGTTCAGCACGTCTTCAGCAATGGCGTCGTCGCTGGTCAGCAGCGCCAGCAGCGTGGCGGCGTCGGCTTTCAGCAGATGCTCCGCTTTTTTATCAATAAGCAGATTGCTCAGGCGATTAAGCACCGCGGTCGGCTGCTCATCGGCCATCGCGACGGTGATCAGCAGCGCCACCGGCTGCCCGTCAGCGGTAAACGCATTGGCGGCGCGACTCACGGCGATAGCGCTGCGCAGGTTGCCTTCCGCACAGTCGTTCAACCAGATCCCCTGGCCCAGGTTGAGCGGCGCATCATTAATAGTGCGGCTGACGAAATCGGCGTTTACCGCCCCCGCCTCTTTCAGCCGCGCGGCGTTCAGCGCCTGCAGCGTCAGCAGATCGTTGGCGACCACGTCGAGGCTCAACGTTTCGTTGTCGAGCTTCAGCGCTTCGCTTTGCTTTTCGCCCATCAGCAGAGCGCGCAGTTCTTCTGCGGTGGTGACGGTTCTCAACTGTTCAGCCACCGAATCGTCGCTCAGGACGTGCGTCAACTGACGCAGCAGACCGAGGTGCTCGTCGGAGCTGGCGGCAATACCGATCGCCACATAAGCGGTTTGTCCTTCTCCCCAGGTCACGCCCTGCGGGAACTGATACACCTGTACGCCCGTTTTCAGAACCTGGTCGCGGGTATCGGTGGTGCCGTGCGGGATAGCGATGCCATTGCCGAGGAAAGTGGAGGTCTGCTGCTCGCGGGCAAGCATACCGTTAACGTAGCCGTCAGCCACATTACCCGCGCTAACCAGCGCGCCAGCAATCTGACGTATTGCCTCTTCTTTATTCGCGGCCTGCTGGCCGGGATGGATATCCTGTACAGATAACTGGAACATAGTTCTCCTCTCCGCTGAATTGAATCGTTTCAGCTAACATGAGAAAAAATACGCCACCCGATGACTGGATAATACTCTGATGACGCTGAAACGTTTCAATGAGTCTGTACCTTTCTTGCGCACTGCGCAAGTAAACTCCGAAGGTTGATAACAGAATTTAGAGATACCGCACATTTTTGCTGAAGCTAATGGTGAAACGCGCCATTGGCTTCAGCATTTTGCTGAACAACATAATTTGAAACGCCTTTTTAATTTTTCGTGCCATACCACTATTCATTTTATGGGTGTCGGCGTAAACTTCGCCTCTCCTGAAACCAATGATATTCCAGCATGCAAAACAGTAGCGCCGCCCTTCCCCGCCGCGGGTTCGACTTAACCTCCTCCGCTTTTCTTATCGTCGCCTTTCTGACGGGGATCGCCGGGGCCTTACAGACCCCGACCCTGAGCCTGTTTCTAACCAATGAGGTGCACGTTCGCCCGGCAATGGTCGGCTTTTTTTTTACCGGCAGCGCGGTCATCGGCATTCTGGTAAGTCAGTTTCTTGCCGGGCGTTCCGATCGTAAAGGCGATCGCAAGCAGCTGATTGTCGCCTGCTGCCTGCTGGGGGTGCTGGCCTGCGTGCTGTTCGCCTGGAACCGCAACTACTTTATTCTGCTGTTCGTCGGCGTCTTTCTCAGTAGTTTTGGCTCCACCGCCAACCCACAAATGTTCGCCCTCGCCCGCGAGCACGCGGACAAAACCGGGCGCGAGGCGGTGATGTTCAGCTCCATTCTGCGCGCGCAGGTCTCGCTGGCGTGGGTGATCGGCCCGCCGCTGGCCTACGCGCTGGCGATGGGTTTTGGTTTTACCGTGATGTATCTCAGCGCCGCCGTGGCGTTTATCGTCTGCGCGCTGATGGTCTGGTTCTTCCTGCCCAGCATGCGTAAAGAGAGCAAAACCGCCGGTGGTCATCTTGAAGCGCCGCGTACCAACCGCCGCGATGCGCTGCTGCTGTTCAGCATCTGTACGTTAATGTGGGGCACCAACAGCCTCTATATCATTAATATGCCGCTGTTTATCATTAATGAACTGCATCTGCCGGAGAAACTAGCCGGGCTGATGATGGGGACCGCCGCCGGCCTGGAAATCCCCACCATGCTGATTGCCGGTTATTACGCGAAACGCTTTGGAAAGCGCTTGCTGATGCGCATTGCCGCGCTTGCCGGACTGCTGTTTTATGTCGGTATGCTGACTGTCCATACCCCGGCCCTGTTGCTGGCGATGCAGGCGCTGAACGCAATTTACATCGGGATCCTCGCCGGTATCGGTATGCTCTATTTTCAAGATCTGATGCCGGGCCAGGCGGGCGCGGCGACCACGCTGTATACCAATACCACGCGCGTCGGCTGGATCATCGCCGGTTCGCTGGCGGGCGTTGTCGCGGAAATCTGGAACTATCACGCGGTGTTCTGGATTGCGCTAATGATGGGAATTATCGCTCAGAGCTGCCTGTGGCGAATTAAAGACGTTTAAGGCGCGGTTAGCGCTTCGAGATGAATGAGATAAGCCATCGCCTGCTGACGCGTGCTGCCGCACATTTCCGCGGCCGGTTGTAAACCCGCGCAGACTTTAGGGCGCAGCGGCGAGGCAAAAATCTTGCAGCGCAGATGTTCATCCAGCTGCACGCATGGGGTGTTAGCCGGCTTGCCGTCAGGCATTCCGGGAATGGGGCTTGAGATGGACGGCGCGGTGCAACAGGCTCCGCAGTCCGGGCGACATTCCATACCTGACTCCTTAATGAGTGGGAGGCGGACAGTAGCAAAATATCGCCCGTCAGGAAAGCTGAAGCTGGCGACACGGCTTTTTCAGCAGCGCCGCTCGAAGATTTGCCAGGAGATAGCAAAAGTCGCGAATTCCGCTTGCCTGAAAGGCCCGGCGCGAGTAGTTTTACGCGATATTTTTGACCCTTTAAGTGACAGGATTACTGCAATGCCAAGAGCGAATGAAATTAAAAAAGGTATGGTGCTGAATTACAACGGCAAACTGCTGATTGTTAAAAATATTGATATTCAGTCGCCAAGCGCCCGTGGCGCAGCAACGCTGTATAAAATGCGTTTTTCCGACGTGCGTACCGGCCTGAAAGTAGAAGAACGTTTTAAGGGCGACGACATCGTCGATACCGTTACCCTGACCCGTCGTTTCGTTGACTTCTCCTACGTCGATGGCAACGAATACGTGTTCATGGATAAAGAAGACTATACCCCGTATACCTTCACCAAAGAGCAGATCGAAGAAGAGCTGCAGTTTATCCCGGAAGGCGGCATGCCGGATATGCAGGTTCTGACCTGGGATGGCCAGCTGCTGGCGCTGGAGCTGCCGCAGACCGTTGACCTGGAAATCGTAGAAACCGCGCCGGGAATCAAAGGCGCTTCCGCCAGCTCGCGCACCAAACCGGCCACCATGAGCACCGGGCTGGTGATTCAGGTTCCGGAATACCTGACCAGCGGCGAGAAAATCCGCATTCATATCGAAGAGTGCCGCTATATGGGCCGCGCGGACTAACCTCCCGCCTCTGACGGTTGCCCGGCCCAGCGTCGCGCAGGCCGGACTCTTCCCGGATAGCGGCGCTGCGCGCCTTATCCGGGCTACTCGCTGCCGATATCAGGCACAAAAAAGGACAGCCGCTGGCTGTCCTTTTGCTTTCCCTCACGCCACGATTACAGCAGCTCAGGGTATTTGGTCATCTTCAGCGCCAGCTCAACGCCGCGCACTTCCGCCATGCCTTTCAGACGGCCAATCGCCGAATAACCGGGGTTGGTTTTCTTACGCAGATCGTCAAGCATTTGATGCCCATGATCCGGACGGAACGGGATGGGACGCAGATCGCCTGCTTTCTTACGACGCAGCTCTTCGCTCAGAATCGCATCAACCACCGCCACCATATTGACGTCGCCGTTCAGGTGCGCCGCCTCGTGGAAGGTTTTAGGATTCTCTTCACGGCAGGTAGAGCGCAAATGGGTAAAGTGGATACGATCGCCGAAGGTTTCCACCATCTTCACCAGATCGTTATCGGCACGCACGCCGTAGGATCCGGTACACATGGTAAAGCCGTTATAAATGCTGTCCACCGTCTCTTTCAACCACTGCATATCTTCGATAGTCGACACGATACGCGGCAGGCCGAGGATCGGACGCGGCGGATCGTCCGGGTGAACCGCCAGGCGCACGCCGACTTCTTCGCACACCGGCACAATCGCCCGCAGGAAGTAAGCCATGTTCTCACGCAATTGCGCTTTATCGATATGGTCATACTCCGCCAGACGTGCGCGGAACTGATCGAGGGTATAGCCCTCTTCCGCTCCCGGCAGACCAGCGATGATATTGCGGGTCAGCTTGTCGATATCCGCCGCGCTCATCGCCTTAAAGTAAACGTCAGCCTGCTGCTGTTCTTCAGCGCTGTAGTCAGCTTCGGCGCCCGGGCGTTTAAGGATGTGCAGTTCAAAAGCGGCGAAAGCAATCTGGTCAAAACGCAGCGCTTTGGAGCCATCAGCCAGCTGATATTCCAGATCGGTACGCGTCCAGTCCAGAATCGGCATGAAGTTATAGCACACGGTATCAATACCGCAGGCCGCCAGATTGCGGATGCTCTGCTGATAGTTGGCAATCCACTTCTCATATTGTCCGCTGTGGGTTTTGATATCCTCGTGCACCGGGATACTCTCAACAACCGACCAGCTCAGGCCTTTTTCCGCCAGTAGCGCTAAACGCTGTTGGATCTCTTCTACCGGCCAGACCTGGCCATTCGGAATATGATGCAACGCGGTCACGACACCCGTGGCGCCCGCCTGGCGCACATCATCAAGCGATACCGGATCGTTCGGTCCATACCAACGCCAGGTTTGCTCCATCGCAATGCCCTCTTTAAGTTGTTATACCAATAATGTGAAACATCATGACGACTACCATACATGCTTCTGCTGAATGGTCAATTTCCCCCGTAGCATTGATTGATCCAGCTCACACTAAGCGGATAAATTCGGCTTACCAATTTAAATTGTTGTCATATAACTTTACACTGCCTCATGTTAATCATTGGTTAATCAGGTGTATAAAAATGACAACTATCGCTACCGCCGCGCTGCCAGCAGGCGTGCAACTTCCGCAATACGATCGCCGCCAATTGCGCTCGCGTATCGTGCACCTTGGTTTTGGCGCGTTTCACCGTGCGCATCAGGCGCTGCTAACCGACCGGGTGCTTAACACCAGCGGCGGCGACTGGGGAATTTGTGAAATCAGCCTGTTCAGCGGCGATAAGCTGATGAGCCAACTGCGTGCGCAAGACCACCTGTTTACGGTGCTGGAAAAAGGCGCTGAGGGTAACCAACCGATCGTGGTTGGCGCAGTACATGAATGCCTGAACGCCAAACTTGATTCGCTGGCAGCAATTATCGAAAAATTTTGCGAACCGCAGGTGGCTATCGTTTCGCTGACGATTACTGAGAAAGGTTATTGCATCGATCCGGCCACCGGTAAACTGGATCCAACCCAGCCGCGCATCGTTCACGATCTGGAAAACCCGACGCTGCCGCAGTCGGCTCCCGGTATTTTAGTTGAAGCGCTCAATCGCCGCCGCGAACGCGGACTCGCTCCCTTTACCGTACTCTCCTGCGACAATATTCCCGACAATGGTCACGTCGTGAAAAACGCCGTCCTCGGCATGGCTGAGAAACGTAGTCAGGAGTTGGCAAGCTGGATTGCTGAACATGTCAGCTTCCCCGGCACCATGGTTGACCGCATCGTGCCAGCCGCCACCGAAGAATCTCTGGCTGAGATTGCCTCCGTGCTGGGCGTTGACGATCCCTGCGCTATCAGTTGCGAACCGTTTATTCAATGGGTAGTGGAAGACAATTTTGTCGCCGGGCGCCCGGCCTGGGAAACGGCAGGCGTACAGATGACCCGCGACGTCCTGCCGTGGGAACAAATGAAACTGCGCATGCTCAACGGTAGCCACTCCTTCCTCGCCTGGCTGGGCTACCTGGCGGGGCATGCGCACGTTAGCGACTGCATGAAGGACGATGTTTTCCGCCATGCCGCCCGTCGCCTGATGCTTGATGAACAAGCGCCAACGCTATCTATCACCGGTGTGGATTTAGTTGCCTATGCCGACAGCCTGATAACGCGCTTCGCCAATCCGGCGTTAAAACATCGCACCTGGCAAATAGCCATGGACGGCAGCCAAAAGCTGCCGCAGCGGATGCTCGATAGTATACGCGTTCATCTGGCAAACGACAGCCGCTGGCCACTGCTGGCGCTGGGCGTGGCGGGCTGGATGCGTTACGTAAGCGGCGTCGACGACGCCGGGCAAGCCATTGACGTGCGCGACCCGCTAGTCGACAAAATCAAACGGTTGGTTGACGCCAGCCAGCAAGAGGAACGCGTCAGCGCCCTGCTTGGCCTGGAAGAGATATTTGGCAAAGATCTGCCGGGCAACCCGCAGTTTGTTGCTAAAATCACTTCAGCCTGGCAGCAACTGACAACATTCGGCTCCCGCCAGGCCGTGGCTAACGCTCTGCATAGTTAACAATTTCTGCTGTTTAGCGGACAGAATGTTTTTCTGTCCGCAGTAACCCTTCTCTTTTTCCCCTTTTTTCGTCAGGATAGTCTCAACTGTTACAACATTACATTTCTATGCTGGAGGGGATGTGACCAAAACTAACCTGATCACGGGCTTTCTCGGCAGCGGCAAAACAACCTCGATTCTTCATTTACTGGCCCACAAGCCTGCAAATGAAAAATGGGCCGTGCTGGTCAACGAGTTCGGCGAAGTCGGCATCGACGGCGCCCTGCTGGCGGAAAGCGGCGCGTTGCTAAAAGAGATCCCCGGCGGCTGCATGTGCTGCGTCAACGGTCTGCCAATGCAGGTTGGGCTCAATACGCTGTTGCGCCAGGGAAAGCCCGATCGTCTGCTGATTGAACCAACCGGACTGGGTCATCCCAGGCAGATCCTTGATATCCTCACCGCTGCGGTCTACGAGCCGTGGATCGATCTGCGCGCGACGCTGTGCATTCTCGATCCGCGCCAGCTGTTGGAGGAAAAGATCGTGGCCAATGATAATTTCCGCGATCAGCTGGCCGCAGCCGATATCATCGTCGCCAATAAAAGCGATCGGGCGACGCCGGAAAGCGAGGCCGCTTTTGCCAACTGGTGGCAACAGTACGGGGGCGAGCGCCTGCAGGTGAACGCCACCCAGGGTAACATCGAGCTCGCGCTGCTGGATCTCCCGCGCCGTAACACCGCCCCGCTGCCGGCAAGCCCGGACCACGTGCATAGTCACGGGCAAAAGCAGGGTCTGGCGGCGTTAAATTTGCCGGCACATCAACGCTGGCGTCGCAGCGTTAACAGTGGTCAGGGATACCATGCCTGCGGCTGGATTTTTGATGCTGATACCCAATTTGACACCGTTGGGTTGCTGGAATGGGCGCGTCTGGCGCCGGTTGGCCGGGTGAAAGGCGTGATGCGAATTGCCGAGGGTCTGGTGCGTATCAACCGCCAGGGACTCGATCTGCATATCGAAACCCAAAACGCGCCGCCGCCGGATAGCCGCATCGAACTGATTTGTGAATCAGACGTTGACTGGAATGCCCTGCAGTCCTCGCTGTTGAAGCTTCGTTTAAGTTAATGCGGCTATGTTTGGCCGCTGTTTAAAAAAATCGCATCTGTTATGACTAAAAACCGTATTCCCCTTATCTTGCTGCTGAACGTCGCGGGCGTAGCCTTATTTTGTTCCTGGTATCTACCGGCAAATCACGGTTTCTGGTTCCCGCTTGACTCGGCTATTTTTCACTTCTTTAACCAGGGCGTCAGCACCAATCGCGCGTATGCCTGGCTGTTAGCCATTATCAACAATCGCGCGTTCGACGCCTGCTCGCTGCTGGCGATGGGCTGCCTGATGCTCAGTTTCTGGATCAAAGCGCAGAGCGCTGAGCGCCGCCGCATAATCATTATGGGGCTGGTGATGTTGCTCGCAGCGGTAATTATCAATCAACTTGCCCAGCATCTGATGCCGGTAAAACGCGCTAGCCCTTCGCTGTTCTTTACGGATATTACGAAAGTCAGCGACGTGGTCTCACTGCCCACCAAAGACGCTTCAAAAGATAGCTTCCCGGGCGACCATGGCATGATGCTGCTCATTTTCGCCTCGTTTATGTGGCGATATTTCGGCCGCCGGGCATTTACCATTTCACTGATTATTTTTGTGGTTTTTGCTTTCCCGCGAGTGATGATCGGCGCCCATTGGTTCACCGATATTGCCGTAGGTTCACTCAGCGCGGTGCTGATTGGCGCGCCATGGGTATTAATGACCTCGCTTTCCG
Source organism: Klebsiella sp. JN_Kp122 (assembly GCF_040062085.1). NCBI lineage: Bacteria > Pseudomonadati > Pseudomonadota > Gammaproteobacteria > Enterobacterales > Enterobacteriaceae > Klebsiella > Klebsiella sp. JN_Kp122. The sequence goes on along the minus strand of NZ_JBEAHW010000043.1, from coordinate 28,050 downwards.
ATAAGGCCATCGCCTGGTTTGACCGTTCGCTTCCGGGTGGAATAGCAAAAAATTAAGATCATTTTTACATTTTATTAATATTATCCATAAGGGGTCGTTCTGACCCCTTTTTTTATATTTGCTGATGATTTATTCGCGACATCATCTTCCTGTCACATTAATCATCATTGAAATGAAGATATTGCATATTTTTCAGCCAAAAAAGGCGCTATTTTCCCCTTTGCCGATGATTCACTTTTGGTCGCAAAAATACTTATAAGAAATCGCGCAAAACCGCTCGCCATCCCACGTTTGATAGGGTAATCTCTTTCTCGTTTTGCCTTCCCAAGCAACACAATTCATCATCCAAATAAATTTGTGCGGTACTCCACATTTTTAGGCTTAAGGAATTGTCTCATTGCTTTCTGGAATCTAGGCTCTACCACGTTTGGCATTTTTTATAACGACATTGTCGTTAAGGACAACAAGGGAAAATAAACATAATGGTCAAATCTCAGCCGATTTTGAGATATATCTTGCGGGTCGCCCCCGCGATTGCAGTTGCGGTTCTGCTTTCCGCGTGTAGTTCAACAAGTACCGCCAAGAATATGCATTCTGAGACGCATGCTGTGGGTAGTGGAGATTTATCATCACTGCAAGCTTCTCAGGATGAATTTGAAAAAATGGTCAGCAACCTGGACGTGAAGTCCCGTTTGATGGACCAGTATGCTAGCTGGAAAGGCGTGCGTTACCGCCTTGGCGGCAGCACCCGGAAAGGGATCGATTGCTCGGCATTCGTGCAGCGTACTTTCCGTGAACAATTTGGCCTGGAGCTGCCACGCTCAACTTCCGAGCAACAGGATTCCGGCAAATCGATTTCGCGCACTCAACTGCGTACCGGCGATTTAGTGCTGTTCCGCGCTGGCTCTACGGGTCGTCATGTTGGTATCTATATCGGCAACAACCAGTTTGTTCATGCCTCTACCAGCAGCGGCGTCACCATCTCAAGCCTGGATGAGCCATACTGGAAAAAGCGCTATAACGAAGCGCGTCGCGTTCTGAGTCGTTCCTGATTGTTCTTCTTACCGTGAGTTATCCCTTGGCTGACGGTAAGAAATGAAAAGAACACTGCCTCGGCAGTGTTTTTTTTTGCTTCTCCGCCGATGAACCCCGCAAAATAGGTTATGTCTTTATAAGCTATGTCTTTTAAAGGAAATGGAACCATACTCTTCAGGCATCCCATTGGCGTGATTCAATAATACGGACAGATTCTGGCCTATGCTAACCCGCTACTTTTCACCCCGACGTAAAATCTGGCTTACCAGTATTTGTATCGGCGTTGCCGTCGCACTACTGGCCGGCAGCATCCAGTTTATGGTTATCTACCACAACCGCTCTGAGCGTTTCGATCAGATAATCAATAACGTCAGCCACTACCTTAATAGCTATTTCGCTGATTTAAGCAAAACCATTGATGGCCTGCAGCCGCTGCTCGATCAGCCCTGCGAACATATTGACTCCGGCCTCGCCGCCAGCGCCGCCTTTAGTCCCAACGTGCGCGCCTTCCTGCTGGTGAAAAACGGCAAAGCGTTCTGCTCATCCGCCACCGGCGCAATGGACACACCGTTTAAACAATTGATACCGCAGCTTGATACCAATAAACCTCTGGATATGGCCATCCTCCAGGGCACGCCGATGATGCCGAACACCGCCGCGCTGGCAATGTGGGTACAACGTCCTGGCGATCGAGACAGCGGCATTTTTGTATCCATCAATGCCAATCTGACGCCTTATATCCTCTATACCGCACGACAGAATGATTTCAGCGGCATTGCGCTGGCCATCGGCCATACGGCAATTTCGACCTTCAGCAGTAAAATTATCGACCCGCTATCATTGCCCAATGAGCCGATACGTCAGATTCAGGTTCCGGGGCTACCGCTAAAAGTGTATCTCTTTTCCAACAGTTGGCTTGGCGAGAATACCCAGTTCGCCCTGTTGCTCGGCGTGGTATGCGGCATGCTTGCCGGCTTACTCAGCTACTACATCCTGACGATCAAATCCGATCCGCGGAAATCGATCCAACTGGGGATCAAAAACAACCAGTTCTACGTGGTCTACCAGCCGGTGGTAAAGGCCGATACCCTGCAGATTAGCGGCGTTGAAGTGCTGATGCGCTGGCGGCATCCGGTGGTAGGTGAAATCCCGCCAGACGTCTTTATTAATCTGGCGGAGACGCAGCAGATGATCGTGCCGCTTACCCATCACCTGTTAATGTTGATTGCCCGCGACGCGCCGACTCTGCAGCGTATTTTGCCGCGCGGTACCAAGCTCGGTCTGAATATCTCGCCTGCCCACCTGCATGCCGCCGGATTTCAGCAAGATATGCAACGTTTTGCCGCCGCGTTACCCGCAAACTACTTCGACGTCGTGCTGGAGATAACCGAACGTTCGATGATCGATAAAAACCAGTCGATGGCCATTTTTGAGTGGCTCCATCAGCAGGGCTTCGAAATTGCTATCGATGATTTTGGTACCGGCCATAGCGCGCTGATTTATCTGGAGCGCTATAACTTTGATTATCTGAAGATCGATCGTGGTTTTGTGCAGGCGATCGGTACCGAAACCGTCACCTCTCCCGTGCTGGATGCGGTGTTAACGCTAAGCCGCCGTCTGCAGCTGAAAACCGTGGCTGAAGGTGTAGAAACGCCTGAACAGGCGGAATGGCTGCGCGCTCACGGCGTGAAGTATCTGCAAGGTTACTGCTTCAGCCGCCCGCTGCCGCTGGATAAACTGGTCGCCGCCCATGATGAACCGGCAAATTATTTCACAAGCCGCTGAGGGTCGCTTATGATGCGAAACCACCGGGGTTAATGGTCAGAGGATGATATTCCAACTATGTTTGCGCGCATCGGCCTGCTGCTGCTGGCTTTATTTAGCCTGAGTAGCCAGGCGCAAACCATTAAAGAGAGCGAAGCGTTCGCTATTATCGGCGAGCCAAAGTATGCCGTTGACTTTCATCACTTCGATTACGTCAATCCGGACGCGCCTAAAGGCGGCAGTATAACGCTTGCCGCCATTGGCACCTTTGACAATTTCAACCGCTACGCCCTGCGCGGTAACCCCGGCGTACGCACCGATGCGCTGTATGACACCCTGTTTACCACCTCGGACGATGAACCGGGCAGCTACTACCCGCTGATAGCCGATCGCGCGCGCTTTGCCGATGATTTCTCGTGGATGGAAATTACCATCAACCCGCGTGCCCGCTTTCATGACGGTAGCCCGATTACCGCCAGCGACGTTGCTTTCACCTTCCACAAATTTATGACCGAAGGGGTACCGCAGTTCCGTCTTATCTATAAAGGGACGACCGTCAAAGCCATAGCCCCGCTGACGGTGCGCATCGAACTGGCCAAGCCGGGCAAAGAAAATATGCTCAGCCTGCTGTCGCTGCCGGTAATGCCTGAGTCATTCTGGCGCCATCATAAACTGAGTGACCCGCTTTCAACGCCGCCGCTCGCCAGTGGCCCCTATCGTATCAGCCGCTGGCGGATGGGGCAGTATATTGTCTATTCGCGAGTCGAGAACTACTGGGCCGCCGACCTGCCGGTAAACCGCGGGCGCTGGAACTTCGACACGATTCGCTACGACTACTATCTTGACGATAACGTCGCTTTCGAAGCCTTCAAGGCCGGAGCGGTAGATATGCGCGAGGAGAGTTCAACAAAAAACTGGGCCACGCGCTATATCGGGCGCAACTTTAGCAACGGTTATATTGTGAAAGACGATCGAACGAATACCTCGGCAAAGGATACCCGCTGGCTGGCTTTTAATATTCAGCGCCCGGTCTTTGCCGACCGTCAGGTACGTGAGGCCATCACCCTTGCATTTGATTTCGAATGGATGAATAAGGCGCTGTTTTACGGCGCCTACAGTCGGCCAAACAGCTACTTTCAGAACACAGAATATGCCGCTCGTGATTACCCGAAGGCCGATGAGCTCGCCCTGCTGGCGCCGATGAAAAAAGAATTGCCGCCTGAGGTCTTTACCCGGATTTATCAGCCGCCAGTTTCCAGCGGCGATGGTTTTGACCGCGCCAATTTACTCAAAGGAGATGCCCTATTGAACCAGGCGGGATGGGTGCTAAAAAACCGTCAGCGCGTTAATGCCAAAACCGGCAAACCGCTGCGCTTTGAGCTGCTGCTCGCCTCCGGCGGCAACGTCAGTTGGGTTCTACCGTTCCAGCATAATTTACAGCGTTTAGGCGTGACGATGGATATCCGTCAGGTGGATAACTCCCAGGCCAACAGCCGACTGCGGAGCCGCGATTACGACATGATGCCCTCACTGTGGCGCGCCACCGCCTGGCCAGATACGGGCTTACAGGTTTCGTGGGCCTCGGACTATATTAACTCCAGCTATAACGCGCCGGGAGTGCAGAACCCGGCGGTCGACGCGTTGATTGCGCAGATCGTGCGCTGGCAGGGCAACAAACAGAAGCTTCTGCCGCTGGGCCGCGCGCTCGACCGGGTGCTGACATGGAACTATTACATGCTGCCGATGTGGTATATGGCGCAGGACCGGACGGCCTACTGGAATAAATTTTCCTTCCCGCAAACACGCCCGACCTACTCCTCCGGTTTTGATGGCTGGTGGTACGATGTTAACAAAGCCGCCAGGCTTCCCGCGGACCGACGTTAAGGATTAAAGATGGGCGCCTACCTGCTCCGCCGACTATTACTGGTGATCCCGACGCTCTGGGCCATCATCACCATCAATTTTTTTATCGTGCAGATTGCGCCAGGCGGTCCGGTCGATCAGGCGATCGCCGCCGTGGAGTTCGGCGACCGCGGCGGGTTGCCCGGCGCAGGAGATAGCGGTATGGGCGCCAGCCATGCGCGTACCGGCGTTGGCAATATCAGTGAAGGCCATTATCGCGGCGGGCGCGGGCTCGATCCGGAAGTGATTGCCGAAATCACCCACCGCTACGGCTTCGATAAACCGATCCACGAACGCTACTTTAAGATGCTTGGCGACTATCTGCGTTTTGATTTTGGCGATAGCCTGTTTCGCAGCGCTTCGGTGCTGCAGTTGATTAAAGACAGCCTGCCGGTATCTATTACCCTCGGCCTGTGGAGCACGCTGATTATCTACCTGGTGTCGATACCGCTGGGGATCCGTAAAGCCGTCAGTAACGGCAGCCATTTCGACGTCTGGAGCAGCACATTTATCATCATCGGTTACGCCATCCCGGCGTTTCTGTTCGCGATATTACTGATCGTGATCTTCGCCGGCGGCAGCTATTTCGATCTTTTTCCGCTGCGCGGCCTGGTCTCCGCTAATTTTGATAGCCTGCCGTGGTACCAGAAGATCGTCGACTATCTCTGGCATATCACCTTACCGGTGCTGGCGACGGTGATCGGCGGTTTCGCCGCCCTGACGATGCTGACTAAAAACAGTTTCCTTGATGAGATCCGCAAGCAATATGTGGTAACGGCCCGCGCCAAAGGCGTCGGTGAAAAACAGATCTTGTGGAAACATGTTTTCCGCAACGCCATGCTGCTGGTGATTGCCGGTTTTCCCGCCACCTTTATCAGCATGTTCTTTACCGGTTCGCTGCTGATTGAGGTGATGTTCTCGCTCAATGGTCTTGGGCTGCTCGGCTACGAAGCCACCGTGTCGCGCGATTACCCGGTGATGTTCGGCACTCTGTATATCTTCACGTTAATCGGCCTGTTATTAAACATTGTCAGCGACATCAGCTATACGCTGGTCGATCCGCGTATCGATTTCGAGGGCCGCTAATGTCATTTCTCTCCCCCGTTAATCAGGCCCGCTGGGCGCGTTTTCGCCACAACCGCCGCGGCTACTGGTCGCTGTGGATCTTCCTTGCGCTATTTATTTGCAGCCTGTGCGCCGAGCTTATCGCCAACGATAAACCACTGCTGGTGCAGTATCGCGGTAGTCTCTACGTACCGGTGCTGAAAACCTATAGCGAAACAACCTTTGGCGGTGATTTTGCCACCGCCGCCGACTATCAGGATCCCTGGCTGCAAAAACGGCTGACGGAAAACGGCTGGGTGCTGTGGGCGCCGGTACGTTTCGGCGCCACCAGCATCAATTTCGCCACCGACAGCCCCTTCCCTTCGCCGCCGTCCCGGCACAACTGGCTGGGTACCGACGCTAACGGCGGCGATGTATTCGCGCGGATCCTCTATGGCGCACGGATCTCATTATTATTCGGCCTACTGCTGACGTTCTTCTCCAGCGTGCTTGGCGTGCTTGCCGGGGCGCTGCAGGGCTACTACGGCGGTAAGCTCGACCTGTGGGGGCAGCGTTTTATTGAAGTATGGTCCGGCATGCCGACGCTATTTTTAATTATTCTGCTCTCAAGCGTGGTGCAACCTGATTTCTGGTGGCTGCTGGCGATTACCGTTTTATTTGGCTGGATGACGCTGGTCGGGGTGGTTCGCGCCGAGTTCCTGCGCACCCGTAACTACGATTATATTCGCGCCGCACAGGCGCTGGGGGTCAGCGATCGCCATATAATCCTGCGCCATATGCTGCCGAATGCGATGGTCGCTACCCTCACCTTCCTGCCGTTTATTTTGTGCAGTTCGATAACCACCCTGACCTCGCTCGACTTTCTCGGCTTTGGCCTGCCGATAGGCTCGCCATCGCTGGGCGAACTGCTACTGCAGGGGAAAAATAACCTGCAGGCGCCGTGGCTGGGGATGGCGGCATTTTTGTCGGTGGCGGTGCTGCTGACGCTGCTAATTTTCATTGGCGAAGCGGTCCGCGACGCCTTCGATCCGGGTAAGGCGGTATAACATGGGCCAGCCGTTATTAGACATTGACGACCTCTCTATCGCCTTCCGCCAGCAAGGGGCAAGCCAAACGGTCGTCAGCAACCTGACGCTGCGGATTGCCGCAGGTGAAACGCTGGCGTTGGTCGGCGAATCAGGCTCCGGCAAGAGCGTCTCCGCGCTGTCGGTACTGCGCCTCCTGCCCTCTCCGCCGGTCAGCTACCCCAGCGGCGATATTCGCTTTCACGGTCAATCATTGCTGCACGCCGATGAACGAACCCTGCGCGGGATCCGCGGCAACCGCATCGCGATGATTTTCCAGGAGCCGATGGTGTCGCTCAATCCGCTGCATAATCTGGAGAAACAACTGTACGAGGTGCTTTCGCTGCACCGCGGCATGCGCAAAGAGGCGGCGCGCGGCGAAATCCTCGACTGTCTGGATCGGGTTGGCATCCGCAACGCCTCACGACGGCTTGCCGACTATCCGCACCAGCTTTCCGGCGGCGAACGCCAACGGGTGATGATCGCCATGGCGCTGCTGACGCGCCCGGAGCTGCTCATTGCCGATGAACCGACCACCGCGCTGGACGTCTCGGTACAGGCGCAGATTCTGCAACTGCTGCGCGAACTGAAGCGTGAGCTCAACATGGGGATGTTGTTCATCACCCACAATCTGAGCATCGTCCGCCAGCTTGCCGACCGGGTGGCGGTGATGCAAAACGGCCGCTGCGTCGAACAAAACGGCTGCCGGGAGCTGTTTCAGGCGCCAACGCACCCGTATACCCGCCGCCTGCTGGATAGCGAACCGGCCGGCAAACCGGTGCCGCTCCCCGCCGACGCGCCCATCCTACTGCAGGCCCGCGATCTTAATGTCGCCTTCCCAATCCGCAAAGGGATCCTGCGCCGGGTGGTCGATCACAATCGAGTGGTCAACCATCTGACTTTTACCCTGCGGGCCGGAGAAACGCTGGGGCTGGTGGGAGAATCCGGCTCTGGCAAAAGCACTACCGGGCTGGCGCTGCTGCGGCTGATTAACTCCAGCGGAGAAATGCAGTTTGCCGGCGAGTCGATTCAGGGGCGAAATCGCCGCCAGATGCTGCCGCTTCGCCGACGCATTCAGGTCGTTTTTCAGGATCCGAATTCATCGCTCAACCCGCGCCTGAGCGTCCTGCAGATTATCGAGGAAGGATTACGCGTACATCAGCCAACGCTGACGCCCGCGGAACGTGAACAGGCGGTGATTCAGGTGATGCAGGAAGTGGGGCTCGACCCCGCGACGCGACAGCGCTATCCGGCGGAATTCTCCGGCGGCCAGCGCCAGCGTATCGCCATTGCCCGGGCGCTGATCGTCAAACCGCAGCTGATTGTGTTAGATGAACCGACTTCATCACTGGATAAAACCGTGCAGGCGCAGATCCTGGCGCTGCTGAAGACGCTACAGCAAAAGCATCAGCTGGCCTATCTGTTTATCAGCCACGATTTACGTGTTGTACGGACGCTCTGTCATCAGGTGATAGTGCTGCGGCAGGGAGAAGTCGTCGAGCAGGGTGAATGCGAGCGCGTATTTACGGCACCGCTTCAGGAGTACACCCGCCAGCTGCTGGCGTTAAGCTGACGGTCAGAAGGGGTTGTTGCCAGAGAAAGGCTCGGCAATGGCCACGCCGAAATTTTTCAGTCGGCAGGTAGCGGCAAACTCATCCTGCATATTAACGAACAGGCACGGCTCGCCTTCACACTCGAGAATGGAACAATCCACTTCGATGTCGCTCAGCGCCTGGCTCAGTGTGCGCATCACCGGCCACGCTTTCTCGCCGTCCGGGCTGAGCAGTTTTAATGCCACAAGGCTATTTTCGCCATCAGCGCCGTTTTGCGGAATCGGTTCAACTCTTGAACCCGCAAAACCGGCCAGCCAGCGATAGCTCTGCGGCAGTCGGTGTACGATAGAGAGTTGCTGTGTATTCACTTGGTTTCCCCGGAAGCAAAAGGCTTCACAATAAATTTACATCAATATTAACACATTGTTGACAAATAGTCCTGCAACAGCTTAGAAAACGCTTACACCCGCATGGGGTCAGGGCTAACAGCTTATTATCCAGAACTTTATAGTTGCCTTGCGGAAACAGTTCGCGGCTATATGTACCCGTTTCTGTGATCCAAAACAACTTTTTTATCGCAACATTGCGACTTTTTACACTAATTGATTTTACATAAAAGAAACATATAGCTAAACAGGGAAGCCGATTTCGGTTGACATGTATCAAAAAAGGGGCGGAAATCGCCCCTGAAAATGTGACTTAATGTGCGACTTTTCGTCGCCGGCTGGCGTACAGATAGAAGAGAATGGAGCTAACGGCGCAAAATGCGATAGAAATCAGCATCGGCCAGGCGGTGGTAAAGGTGGCCATCGACAGCAATGCGCCGATAATCGCGCCAATCCCAAAGCGAAATGTTCCGGCCAGCGACGATGCGGTTCCCGCCATATGCGGAAACTCGTCGAGGATCACCGCCATGGCGTTAGAGGAGACCATCGATACGCAGCCGACGAACGCCGCCACGCCCACCACCAGCGACCAGAAACCAACATCAAGCAGCGCGCACACCACCATCCACACCGCCATCGCCAGCTGGATCCACAGCCCGGCTCTGAACATGTTCAATGCGCCGACCCGGCGGACAAAGCGGCTGTTAATGATGGTCATGATGAACAGGAACACGATATTCAGCGCAAAATAGTAGCCAAAGTGCTGCGGCGACACGTGATTAATGTTGATGTAGACGAATGGACCCGCGCTGAGAAATGAAAACATGCCGGCAAAACTGAAGCCGCTGGCCAACATATAGCTAAGTACCCGCTTGTGGCGGAACAGGGTGGCGAAGTTGCCAAGCGTGGTGCGAATATGAAATTTCTGCCGCCGTTCTACCGGCAGCGTCTCGCTAATAAAGAAAGCGATCATCGCCGATGCCAGCAGCGCCGCCAGCGCCAGGATCCAGAAAATCGCGTGCCAGCTGAACCATACCAGCACCGCGCCGCCGACCATCGGCGCCACCAGCGGCGCAATGGTGGTGACCAGCATGACAAACGACATCATGCGCGAGAACTCCTCTTTCGGGTAGATATCGCGCATCAGGGCGTTGATCACCACGCTGGCCGCCGCGGCCGCCAGGCCGTGGAAGAAACGCATAGTAATCAGCATCTCGATGGTCTGCGACAACGCGCAGGCCACCGCCGCCGCGGCGAATATCAGCGTCCCGCCGAGGATCACCGGTTTACGGCCAATGCTGTCGGCCATCGGCCCGTACAGCAACTGCCCCAGCGCAAAGCCCAGAATATAGGTACTGAGCGTCATTTGCGCGCTGCCGTCCGGCACGTTGAACTGCGACGAGATGACCGGCAGCGCCGGCAGATACATATCAATCGACAGCGGCATTAACATGGCCAACAGGCCAAGAATAAACACAATCCCAAATGAAGAATTCTGCTTTGTCGTCACGTTTTACTCCGTGCTTGTGGGGCGCCAACGCTGGCGATTTCATCTTCCGTCAGCGGGCGGTATTCGCCGGGCTCCAGCGACGCATCGAGGGTAATGTCGCCGATACGCTCGCGATGTAATCCCACGACGTGGTTACCCACCGCCGCGAACATGCGTTTTACCTGGTGGTAGCGGCCTTCGCTGATGGTCAGGCGCACTTCTGTCGGAGTGATAACTTCGAGGACTGCAGGTTTGGTGAGATCTTTTTCATTATGCAGCTGCACGCCTTTGGCAAACTGCTCTGCGACGCCCTCTTCCAGCGGATTTTCCAGCTCCACCAGATAGGTTTTTTCGCAGTGATGACGCGGCGAAGTGATGCGGTGCGACCACTGACCGTCATCGGTCATCAGTACCAGACCGGTGGTGTCGATATCCAGACGCCCGGCGGCGTGCAGCTTATGGGCAACCGGCTCATCGAGAAAATAAAGCACCGTTGGATGATCGGGATCGTCTGTTGAACAGACATAACCCTGCGGCTTGTTGAGCATAAAGTAACGGGGGCCGTGCTGCTGGGTCAGCGTATTGCCGTCATATTCCACCTCGTGCTCTGGCTGGAGCTTAAAGGAGGCATCTTTCACAATGTCGCCGTCCACGGTAACGCGGCTGCCGCGGATTTCACGCCCGGCAATAGCACGGCTGACGCCAAGCTGCTGAGCGATAAACTTATCAAGTCGCATGAGATTTTTTAGCCTGTAATAATGCTGGAGCGGGCATCTCGCCCGAAAAAGAAGAATTCCATTGGTTAGTATAACGGGCTCTTAACACCACTCAAGGGAAAAGATTCATGGCATACTATTTGCGAGTTAATTAACCCCCGAGAATTGATGACTTTTACACTACGTCCCTACCAAAAAGAGGCCGTTGACGCCACGCTCGCCTGGTTCCGCCGTCACCATGAGCCCGCCGCCATCGTACTGCCGACCGGCGCCGGCAAAAGCCTGGTGATCGCCGAACTGGCGCGGCTGGCGCGCGGACGCGTACTGGTTCTGGCCCACGTTAAAGAACTGGTGGCGCAGAATCACAGTAAATACTGTGCGCTTGGGCTGGAAGCGGATATTTTCGCCGCCGGTCTGCAGCGTAAGGAGAGCCAGGGCAAGGTGGTCTTCGGCAGCGTGCAGTCGGTGGCGCGTAATCTTGAGCAGTTTCAAAGCGAATTCTCCTTACTGATCGTCGATGAGTGCCACCGTATCAGCGACGATGACGACAGCCAGTATCAGCAAATCATCAGCCACCTGCGGCAGGTGAATCCGCATCTCAGACTGCTTGGCCTGACCGCCACCCCTTTCCGCCTGGGCAAGGGTTGGATCTATCAGTTCCACTATCACGGTATGGTACGCGGCGACGAGAAAGCGCTGTTCCGCGACTGCATCTATGAACTGCCGCTGCGTTATATGATTAAGCACGGCTACCTGACGCCGCCTGAGCGCCTCGATATGCCGGTGGTACAGTACGATTTCAGCCGCCTGCAGGCGCAGAGCAATGGCCTGTTTAGCGAAGCTGACCTTAACCACGAGCTGAAAAAACAGCAGCGCATCACGCCGCATATCGTCAGCCAAATCGTTGAGTTTGCCGAAAACCGTAAAGGCGTGATGATCTTCGCCGCGACCGTCGAACACGCGCGGGAAATTACCGGCCTGCTGCCGCCCGCGCAGGCGGCGCTGATTACCGGCGAAACGCCGGGGCCGGAGCGCGATCGCATCATCGAAGCCTTTAAGGCGCAGCAGTATCGCTATCTGGTGAACGTCGCGGTACTGACCACCGGCTTTGACGCGCCGCACGTCGATCTTATCGCGATTCTTCGGCCAACCGAGTCGGTAAGCCTTTACCAACAAATTGTAGGCCGCGGCCTGCGTCTGGCGCCGGGCAAAACCGACTGTCTGATCCTCGACTATGCCGGCAACCCTCACGACCTGTATGCGCCGGAAGTCGGCACGCCAAAAGGCAAAAGCGATAATGTCCCGGTGCAGGTCTTCTGCCCGGCCTGCGGTTTCGCCAATACTTTTTGGGGGAAAACCACCGCCGACGGCACGCTGATTGAGCATTTTGGCCGCCGCTGCCAGGGCTGGTTCGAAGACGACGACGGCCACCGCGAACAGTGCGACTTCCGCTTTCGTTTTAAAAACTGCCCGCAGTGCAACGCCGAGAATGACATTGCCGCCCGCCGCTGTCGCGAGTGCGATACGGTGCTGGTCGACCCGGACGACATGCTGAAGGCGGCGCTGAAGCTTAAAGACGCGCTGGTATTGCGCTGCAGCGGCATGGCGCTGCAGCATGGCGGCGACGAAAAAGGCCCGTGGCTAAAAATCACCTATTACGATGAGGACGGCGCCGATGTGAGTGAGCGCTTCCGTTTGCAAACGCCCGCGCAGCGTACCGCCTTTGAGCAGTTGTTTATCCGCCCGCATACCCGTACGCCGGGCGTGCCGCTGCGCTGGATAACCCCGGCGGATATCATTGCCCAGCAGGCGCTACTGCGCCATCCGGACTTTGTCGTCGCCCGTATGAAGGGGCAATACTGGCAGGTGCGGGAAAAAGTGTTCGATTATCAGGGCCGTTTCCGTCGCGCCAATGAGCTACGTTAATCCGTCAAAAACTGAGGTTTTGATTGCCGCTGTGCCGATAGGCGGCTATAATGCCGCCCGCTTTTGCATTCGCAAAGCAGATAATCTGCCTGCTGCTGGGTCGCCTGTTGCAGGCTTTATATATAGAGAGACATCAATGTTTACTATCAACGCAGAAGTACGTAAAGAGCAGGGTAAGGGTGCGAGCCGCCGCCTGCGCGCAGCTAACAAGTTCCCGGCAATCATCTACGGTGGCGAAGCTGCTCCGGTTGCTATCGAACTGGACCACGACAAACTGTGGAACATGCAGGACAAAGCTGAGTTCTACGGCGAAGTTCTGACCCTGGTTGTCGATGGCAAAGAAGAAAAAGTTAAAGTTCAGGCTGTTCAGCGTCACGCGTTCAAGCCGAAACTGACCCACATCGACTTCGTTCGCGCTTAATCGCCGATAGCAAGTTGTATGGCAAACGCCCTGGTGTCTTCTGACCCGGGGCGTTTTGTTATCTGCGCCGCCATAACCCTGGCGCGTCGTCAACAATCTCTCCCAACGCGCGGTGTTTATTCATTCCCGGCAACCACAGCATCACCATGGTAACGTTAAGCCCCTGATTACCGACCTCGGTGGCAATTTCAGCAACCCCCTGCCACTCGTCGGGCCGTAAATGATCGGGTAAAAAACCCCAGCCCTGCCCCTGCTCCATTGCGTGGCGCAACATAGTGATTTCATTCATATACAGCGTATGGCCGGATATCTGCAGCCGGCGGGCGATTTGATCGTCGCTGCGCCGGTGCATGACTAACTGCGGGGTGAGCGATAAATTCAGCAACGTCAGCGGCCTTGCGGTATCAGCGAACAACCGCTGCGCGGCGTAAAAGCGTAAATCAACGGTACCCAGCGCCCGCCACTCCATTTCGCTACCCAGCGTACGATTGTTCGCCTGGCAAATGGCCATATCCGCGACGCCATCGCTCAACGCCTGCTCGGCTTCGCGACGCGAAGCGCTCCAGCAGCTTAAACGGATCTGCCGCCGGGCAAGCGTATCGGCCAGCAAACAGAGAAATTCACGCGGCACGAAGGGATCGTACACCAGGCGTAATTCCTGCCAGGCCGTTTGCGGCAGCGTTTGCGCAAAAGACTCGAAAGCCTGCGCCTGACGCAACAACAGGTGCGCCTGGCGAAAAAGCTGCTCGCCCTCGGCGGTTAAGGTCAGGCTACGCCCTGCACGGCTGAATAGCCGGTAGCCCAACGCATCTTCCAGGTAATCCAGCAGATCGCGAAGCGTCGTACGGTCTTTCCCTAAACGGATCGCCGCCCGCGACAGACTACCGGTCTCAGCAATCGTCGCGAAGGCTTCAATCTGTGCAAATGAATACTGCAGGGTTTTCATCCTTCCCTCCCTTTCGGGGGAAAATCCCCCATGTAGTGATTTTAGCCGCCGCGCGCCGATTTATATACTGCGATGCGAATCTATGGCAAACGAGGAAATGAAAATGATAAGAAAACCACTGGCCCTGGCGTTAATTTTGGCGGCGCTGCCGGCGGCGGCAATGGCGCAAAACTGCGGCGGCCTGACGCTGGATGTCTGCCCCACGCCTTACGATCAAACGCTACCCGCGGCCAAAGACATGCTCACCTGGGATCAGACTTCACGCGTGATTGGCTTTCGTAATGACTATCGCAACTATGCTGGCGATGTATTCCGCCACGGCGCCTCGGTCCCGCTGGAGCGCGCTGAAAAGCAACTGACCGATGCCCGCTATACGCTCAACGGCCACACCTGGAATTTGCAGGATTACCTGAAGCGCGAAAACGTCAGCGGTATGCTGGTGCTGAAAGACGGTAAAGTCGCCTGGAAATATCTCGCCGAAGGTAATACCGACACCACGTTGTGGACCTCGCGCTCGGTGGGCAAATCGGTCGTCTCGACGCTGGTCGGCATCGCTATTCAACAGGGTAAAATCCACTCCCTCGACGACCTGATTACCGTTTATGAACCCGAACTGAAAGGCACCGCCTGGGACGGCGTAACGCTCAAACAGCTCATTCAACATACCAGCGGCGTAGAATGGAATGAAGATTACACCAACCCACAGTCGCACTTCGCCCGCCTGACCCAGTGTGAAGCTCAGCCCGGCGCCTATGATTGCGTGCGTAAAATTGTGTCGACGCTGTCGCGCAAATATCCGGCAGGCGAGCAGTGGTCCTACTCTTCCGGCGGCGCCTGGCTGCTGGGCGATGTGCTGGAACGCGCGACCGGTATGTCGCTGGCCGCCTGGCTTGAGCAATCACTGTGGCAACCTGCGGGTATGGCCCACGATGGCGTCTGGCACGCCTACAAAAAAGGACAACATGATGTCGGCGCTCACGGCTTTAACGCCACCCTCGAAGACTGGGGACGCTTTGGCGAGTTTGTCGCCCGCGATGGCCGCCTGAGCAACGGTAAACAGCTGGTGCCCGCTGGCTGGTTCGATCAAGCCGCAAGCTGGACAAAAGCGCTGAACTCGGTTTCAGCCGCGCATCCGGAAGGTATCTATGGCTATCAATGGTGGAATAACGCCATTCCGGCCAATGCGCAAAACGTACAGCCGACGCCGCAGGAAGGGCTGAAAGGCTCGCTGTGGGCGCTGGGGATCTACGGCCAGGTGATTATGGTCAACCGTGCGGAACATCTGGTGATCGTGCAGTGGTCAACCTGGCCACAAGCGGAACCGTCCTTTAACGCACAGCCGCTGGAAGCGGCGCTGATGTACAGCGCCATTGCCCGCGAATTGCGCTAATCTCCCCTGCTCCTTGCCGCTTAACCGGCAAGGAGCGTATCGGCATTTAACGCCAGGTGCTGCAGAAGCATAATGGTTTTCGCATCCACGATTTCACCCTCGCGAATGGCCTGTAACGCCCGCGCCAGCGGCCACTCCAGCACTTCAATATCCTCTCCTTCCGCCGCCAGCCCGCCGCCATCGCCACGGCGATCGTCCGCGGAGTATTCGGCAATAAAGAAGTACAGCTTCTCGGTAACCGACCCCGGGCTCATAAACGCGGTGAATACCGGCTCAATGCGGGTAACGCGAAATCCGGTCTCCTCTTCCGCTTCGGCGATAATGCGCTCTTCCGGCGAGGCGTTATCCAGTAATCCCGCGGCGGCTTCGATCAGAAAGCCGTCGTGACCGTTGATCCACACCGGAAAACGAAACTGCCGGATGAGCACCACGCTCTGCTTGTGGCGGTTATAGAGCAGAATAACCGCGCCGTTGCCGCGGTCGTAGGCTTCCCGGCTCTGCTCCTGCCAGCGCCCATCCCGGCGCAACAGCTCAAAGGTATATTTTTTCAGCGTGTACCAGTTATCGGACAAGAGCGTTTCGCGAACGTGGCGAACGCGCGGTGCGTCTTCATGCATGATTTTTCCCCTTCCAAGGTGACAGCGGGCAACATATCATGCATAATCGTGCGCAAACAAGATCAATCGTGAAGTAAACAAAATGCTCGCCAGCCAGAGAAAACAGCACATCCTGCAGATCCTTGCCGCAGAAAAACAGGTGATGTCGGGGGAGTTGAGTCAGCGCTTTCAGGTCTCAGAAGACTCCATTCGTCGCGATCTGCGCGAACTGGCGGCGGAAGGTAAACTGCAACGGGTCCACGGCGGCGCGCTGCCGGTATCCGCCGCTATCGCGCCAATCGAAAGCAGAAAAAACGTGCAGATGGCTTCCAAACAGGCGATAGCTTGCCGGGCAGCGGCGCTTATCCAGCCAGGGCAGGTGGTCATCGTCGACGGCGGTACCACCACCACGGCGATGATCGCCGCGCTACCTGCCGACCTTGCTTGTACCGTGGTGACGCACAGTCCGGGGATCGCCGTGGCGCTGGTCGAGCATCCGCGGATCGAAGTGATCCTGCTCGGCGGTACATTGTTTAAACATTCCGTAGTTACGGTCGGCACCGGGACGCTGGCGGCGATGGCGCGGATTCATGCCGATCTGTTCTTTATGGGGGTTACCGGCGTGCACCCGCAGGCGGGCTTTACCACCGGTGATTATGAAGAGGCGGGCATTAAGCGCGCGCTGGCGGCCAGAGCCGCAGAAACCGTGGTGATGGCCTCTGCCGAAAAAATTAATTCCGCCTCCGCGTTTGCCATCGGCGAGCTTAATCTTGCCAGCACAGTGGTTATCGATAGCGAACTGGATGACAGGTTACGTCAGAAGCTTAAGCAAAGCGGCGTCGGGATTATTCAGGTAACAGGTTAACCCGGCGGCATCATGTTCCGCCGGGATAATCAGCAGGGATTAATTACCGCCTGAGGTACGGCGCTGCAGCTGATCGCGCAGGTTCGGCGGCGTACCTTTAATGGTCAACGTATCCGTTGCCGGATCCCAGAATACGCGCTCGCCGAGCAGCATCGCATCAAAGTTAATGGTCAAGCCGCCGCCGCTACCGGCAAATTTGGTCAGCTGGCGCAGCGTACTGCGATCCGCCGGGAAGCTCTCTTCGAGCTCATAACCCTGCTCGGCGGTAAACTCCTGGAAACTCTTTTCGCTGACGCCGGAGAGCTCTTTCGACAACGACTCCAGCTCGATCTCTTCGCCCGCCTGCAGCTGTTCGTTACAGTAGGCGTACACCTGCTGGCGCACGTTCTGGCGCTCGGATTTATCCAGCTGCGCGTCAGCGGCGAAATCATCCACCGCCTGCAACAGACCGCGGTTCTGCGCTTTGGCATTGAGCCCTTCGCTGGCGCCGAGGAAGTCCATGAAGAAATCGGCGACTTTACGCCCCACCCGCCCTTTCAGGAAGGTCAGATAACGGGTCGATTCGGGATTGGTTTCCCACTCGGTCAGATCGATGCGCGCCACGATGTCGGCATGGTTGATGTCCAGGTAATGGGTGGAACTGATATCCAGCTCTTCGTTAACGCGCATGCTGCTCAGATTATTGAGCACCGCCACCAGCAGATACTCGACCGCCAGGTAACGATACTGACAGAACAGCACAATGCCGCCTTCGGCAAACGGATACTTCGCCAGCTCATCGCGCAGGCGGCCGGTGGCCGCACGGCTGAAAGGAAGAAATTCTTCTTCACCCTGACGCTGTAAACGCAACGCTTGCGCCAGCTCGCTCTCTTCATTAAAGAGGCCGTAGGCTTTGCTTTTTGCGCTGTAGACACGATGCAGTTCGGCCATCATCTCCACGACAGTGGCATTTGGTTCCAGCAGCGACTCGCGTAGCACCAGTTCCAGATTCTGTTCATCACGTTTGATCAACTGATGCAGGGCAATCTGGTCGATATCCAGACTCATGTTAAACTCTCCTTTTAGACCGGGCGGTATTCAACCACCACCGGGACGACGACGCAACCGGCAGACGCCTCTTTTATGCTTGAGACTCGCGTGGCCGGGCGCTTTTGCGCCGTGGCGAAAAAATGCGGAAAAAAAGCTGCTGCTACGGTAATATGTTGCCCTTTCACGAACAAACAGATTTTGAGTTTATGCCACAAATATCCCGCTATAGCGATGAACAGGTCGAGCAGCTGCTCAGCGAGCTAACGAACGTCCTGGAAACACACAAAGCGCCGGTTGACCTGTCACTGATGGTGCTGGGCAATATGGTGACCAATCTGCTCAACAGTAGCGTCGCGCCGGCGCAGCGTCAGGCAATCGCCCGTTCTTTCGCCCAGGCGCTGCAATCGTCCATTAACGACGATCCCGCGCACTAAGGATAACGAACAACAGTATATGGTGACTCTTCGTCAGCCCTACCGAGAAAAAGTCTCCCAGATGGTCAGCTGGGGACACTGGTTCGCCCTGTTCAACATGTTGTTGGCAATGGCGCTCGGCAGCCGCTATCTTTTTGTCGCCGACTGGCCAACGACGCTTGCCGGACGAGTATTCTCGTATGTCAGCCTCGTTGGTCATTTCAGTTTTCTGGTTTTCACCAGCTATGTACTGATTCTCTTTCCGCTGACCTTTATTGTCGGCTCGCAGCGGCTTATGCGCTTCCTGTCGGTTATCTTCGCCACCGCGGGGATGACGCTGCTGCTAATCGATAGCGAAGTTTTCACTCGCTTCCACCTGCACTTAAATCCCGTCGTCTGGGAACTGGTGATTAACCCCGATCAGAACGAGATGGCTCGCGACTGGCAGCTGATGTTTATCAGCGTACCGATCATCTTCCTGATTGAGATGCTCTTCGCCACCTGGAGCTGGCAAAAGCTGCGCAGCCTGACGCGCCGCCGCCACTACGCGCGCCCCGTCGCCTGGTTTTTCTTTATTTCGTTTATCAGCAGCCACCTGATTTATATCTGGGCGGATGCCAATTTTTATCGCCCGATCACCATGCAGCGGGCCAACTTGCCGCTCTCTTATCCGATGACCGCCCGCCGCTTCCTTGAGAAGCATGGCCTGCTCGATGCGCAAGACTATCAGCGCCGTCTGGTTGAGCAAGGCGCGCCGGAAGCGGTTTCGGTGCAATATCCGCTGAGCGATCTGCGCTATCGCGACCTCGGTACGGGTTACAACGTACTGCTCATTACCGTGGATAACCTTAACTATTCACGTTTCGAGAAGAACATGCCGCAGCTGGCTGCTTTTGCGAAAGAGAGCGTCAACTTTAGCCAGCATATGAGCTCCGGTAATAGCACCGACAGCGGGATGTTCGGCCTGTTCTACGGCATATCGCCGGGTTATATGGATGGCGTGCTCTCGGCGCGTATTCCGGCGGCGCTGATTACCGCCCTCAACCAACAGGGTTACCAGTTGGGCCTGTTCTCATCAGACGGTTTCAGCAGCCCGCTTTATCGCCAGGCGCTGCTGTCAGACTTCTCGCTGCCGGCGGCTAAAACGCAGAGCGATGAACAAACGGCCGACCAATGGATCGGCTGGCTGGATCGCTACGCCCTGGACGAGAACCGCTGGTTCTCGTGGGTATCGCTGAACGGCACTAATATTGATAACAGCCAGCAGCAGAATTTTGCGCGCACCTATGGCCGCGCCGCAGGCAACGTCGATACACAAATTGGCCGCGTGCTGGACGCGCTGCGTAAAGCGGGCAAACTGGATAATACGGTGGTGATAATTACCGCCGGGCACGGTATGCCGCTGGATAACAAGCAGGGTAAATTCGACTGGTCGCGTGGCAATCTGCAGGTACCGTTGGTTATCCACTGGCCGGGAACCCCAGCGCAGGAGATCTCAACGCTCACGGATAACAAAGACGTGATGACGACGCTGATGCAGCGCCTGCTGCACGTGTCGACGCCAGCGAATGAATATTCGCAGGGCGAAGACCTGTTTAGCCCGGCACGCCGCCGCAGCTGGGTCACTGCGGCCAATAGCGATACTCTGGCGATAACCACGCCAACGATGACCGTGGTGCTCGACCACAACGGCACCTACCACACGTGGAACAGCGATGGTGAGAAGATTAAAGACCAAAAACCGCAGCTCAGCCTGCTGCTGCAGGTGCTGACTGATGAAAAACGCTTTATCGCTAACTGATTGATTAATTTTAAATCAATCAGTTGTCGGTCGCTTGCATTCGATGGGGGAACGGGTAATATTATCCTCCACGCGTCGGCACGTAGCGCAGCCTGGTAGCGCACCGTCATGGGGTGTCGGGGGTCGGAGGTTCAAATCCTCTCGTGCCGACCAAATTATCCCCAACGTTTTGTCTACTGAAGTCCAGACAAGACTATAAAAAACAGAATTAACAGTGGGTTGCGTAGACCTGCTGTTTTTCTGTTGTCTAGTAAAGTCCACGCTGATACAGTGAAATCCAACATTTTTAGGCATATCTTTAGGCATACAATCCATCGTGTCGTCTGAGCCATATGCCTAACCAGTGATTGGAGAATAATATGGCGCGTCAGACAAAGCCCCTTAACAACACCGAAGTCAAAAATGCCAAAGCGACTGAACGTGCCACTATCCTGTACGACGGGGATGGCTTAGAGCTACTGGTTAAGCCCGGAGGCTCAAAACTCTGGCGATTCCGCTATTACAAACCTTTCACTCGCAAACGCGCCATGATTAGCTTTGGTGCTTACCCTGCTGTATCTCTCTCTGAGGCTCGTCAACTTCGTGAAGATGCCCGTCTTCTATTGAGCAAAGATATTGATCCGCAGGAGCATAAAAAAACCGAACAGTTGCGGCAAAAAAGTGCCACTGAGAGCACCTTTGAAAAAGTTGCAGGAGACTGGTTTAAAACCAAAGAATCAGCGGGGCTGGCAACTCATACATTAAACGATATCTGGCGTTCAATGAGTAAATATGTTTTCCCACATATTGGCTCTATGCCCATTGCTAACATCACGGCTCAGCAGTTCATCGGAGCATTAGAGCCAACACACGCTGCCGGAAGACTCGAAACGGTTAAACGTCTGAGCCAGCGTATCAATGAAGTTATGGATTATGCGCTCAATTCCGGTCTGGTATCTGTAAACCCCGCCGCACGAATCGGACGAACATTCCATAAACCAAAAGTAAAGCACCGCCCTGCCTTACCTCCAAAGCAACTCCCTCTTTTAATGAAAACTCTGGCATTTGCCAGTATTGGACGTCAAACCCGATGTCTTATCGAATGGCAATTGCTTACGATGATTCGTCCAGCAGAAGCATCAACGACTCGCTGGGATGAGATCGACTTTGATGCAAAAGAATGGCGTATCCCTGCTGGCCGTATGAAGATGAAGCGTGAACACATCGTTCCGCTTTCTGAACAGGCTCTGGCAATTCTGGAAGTGATGAAGCCCATCAGTAAGCACAGAGATTATGTTTTCCCTGGCTACCGTAATCCACTTGAACCGATGAATAGTCAGACAGCGAACATGGCGCTTAAACGAATGGGCTTCAAAGATCTTCTTGTCGCTCATGGGATGAGAGCGATTGCCTCAACAGTGCTTAACGAGAAAGGTTTTCCTCCTGATGTGATCGAAGCTGCGTTAGCACATATCGATACTAACGAAGTCAGGAGAGCTTACAATCGCGCTCAATACCTTGAACAACGTAGAGAGATGATGAACTGGTGGGGAGAACATGTGGAAGCGGCTTCTTTTGGGGCAACGAGTATTACTTCTGTGGCTGGATAAATTAATGGAAAATACTGTGCTGAATTATAGCAATACGTATCTTTGGAGATAATGTGAAGAAATCAGATATTAGTATAATTTTCGATAAAAATATTCCCGATGAATTTTTCAAAGATTTTGAAAACGATGTAGAAGTACAAGGTTTAAATCTTGTTATTGAGTCCAGAGAACCAACAGGTCCAATGGCCTGTGCTGAATGGTTCATCCTTCCAGTTGTTTTTGCATTCATCGGTAAAAGCTACTTTGATGGCTTCCTGAAAGAAATGGGGAAAGATCACTACCAATCCATGAAGGAAAGTCTATCAAACTTAACAACAAAAGTAATGAAGACCCCCAGAATTGAGCCAACACTATTTAGCACCAAGGGGAAAATTAGTAGCCGCAATCCATTTTCTCTTGCATTCTCAATTCTGGCAGAAGCAGAAGATGGTTATACATTCAAACTACTAATACCTAAAGCAACAAATGAAGCTGATTATGGTTTAATCGCTAAGAAATTTATGGAGTTTCTTTCTGACTATCATTTAGGGATTGCGACCCTGGAATCCATAGGCTATATATCTGAAGGATGCAGACTTACCTCTGGATTAATCTTCGTGCATTACAATTCTGACAATAACTCTATTGAATGGTTAAATCAAAAAGACTATCGTTAAAAACCATCCCATTAAATTAAAATGCAATCGCACCGAATATCTTGCAGAGAGGAAAAAACTAATACAGTGGTAAAGTAATTATGTCCAGACTCAAAAATGCAAGTATCTTGCTACCTAATCGCAAGAATATTTAAAGTTGAAATGATTTTGGAGGAAAATATGGATGCTTTATTAAAAATCGTTGAAAGGTTTAACTCCAGACCATTATTTTAATCTTTTTTGGATTATCACTATGCGAGTTTTTCCAAGAAAAACCCGCATTAGTTAATCCGTCAGCAGATAATATTGCAATACTGCTTGCTGCTATGATGGTAGTAGTTTTCATAACCTGGGGGTTTGAATGGCTAATCTTCAAGTTTAATGTAAATCTTGAACCTCATGATCAAGCCGACATTGGACCAACAATCGGAACGGCTGCATTAGCTATATATTTAGTTTATGCTTTCCATTTTCTTAGTGATAATCCTGAAAAATTAAGTTTAAAATTATTAACAATCCCTAATTTTATATACAGCACAACTTTATTACTATTTTCTCTTGAAAGCATGAAACTTAGGAGGCTAAAGCAAAGATGAAAATCAACATTCCTAAACTTTCCTTTTCCGTGTATAATACTCTGATTTATAAAGATTATTCATTTATTCCCAAAATCAAAAATTTAGAGTAAAATAAATTTTTTGGGAAATCATGAGGATTCGATTAGAAATGAATATTTTAACTGAAGAACTAAAGAAAAGGGGGATTTCATTTTTCGGAAAGTATTCGGTTAATATAGACATTGATAAAATCAGGATCAAAGATGAAACTATATATGGGAGATCATTCAAGATTTTAGATTTACCACTAAAAAACAAAGAGCGATCTTACAAGTTAGTATTAAATAAAGAAACCAATATTATTCTTGGGCAAAAATCCATTTTTAAGAAAAAATTACTCAATGCGATGCTATGGCGTGTGTTTTTTATCCCATATCTATTACTCTGTATATTATATTGTGTCTCTTTCTCTTACCCAATTACGGGCATTGCCATTATGCTCTTATTACCTGTAGCTTTCGGATTCATTATTTATTCAATGTGCTACACTGAATTAAATAACTATTTAGATAAAATGGCTGACACTGTATCTTTTTTTAGCGGCACAATTACTGCTTGCATCGCAATAATAAAATTTTCATTATCGGAAGATAATCAGTTATTTTCATTAAAAAGTAATTTTTTAAATATTCCCATATTAGTTTTCCTGATCGTCTTTGCTTTTTTTTGCAAGCATAAAATTTTTTATTTCCATGAACCAAATGTTAAAGGCAAGAAAGGTATATTTATCTCAAGCATCAAACCATCAAGATAGAAAAAACAGACCAAGAGTAATTCGAGCACTCAATTTTTTATTAACGAAAAAACTATGTAATTTCATTAATACTAAAATCAAATTATTTTGAGAAATACAATATCCTCAAATTTCTGATAAAGAGGAATGAAAAAATACATTAGAAAAAAAGGAAACAATGCTATCAGAGCAGAGACAACAAATGGGATAATCACATTCATATAGCGTATATTTTCATCATAGTTAACTACCCCCAATATGATCCCCCCTATATATGCGATAGTTATTAATAGTCTAAAAAACTCTTTCTTAATAAAGACAAGTATATATATCATGATTTCCCCACAAAAATAAAAATTAGCTATTACATGTAAATACTTCTATTTTATTTTTCTGTCAAGATTCCGTATATAAGGGACAGAAAAATCTATAACAGATCACAGTATCATAGAAAATTAAGGGGTATAATAAACTGGTGAATAGAGTATCTAAGGTGCTTCTTTTGGGAAAAAAACACCTATAGCAGGTTAATCCTAACTTACCGAAATAAAAGAGGGTATTATAAGTGTTATCATATAAGCAACAAGTAAAGGAAGAAAGTCGAAATAAAATATGGTCAAGAGCCATAAAAAAACTGACAAAAGAAAGGAAGAACCAATATATAATAAAAAAAGAATATATCAAAAACCTTTGGAATTACTCTTTTAATGAAATTCTCAAAAACACTATCTACGACAAAAAAACCATAACCTCTTGGGTTGATTTTTCAGATACGCTAAATATCAAAAAGAACCCAAACCAATTAAAAATTGCTTATTTTTGCGGCCCTGAACCAGAAAATGACTTAGATATACTGATCAAGTTAGGTGTAAAAGTTGAGAATGTTTGGGCCATTGAAGCTGATAAAAAAACTTACCAAAAAGCAATTGAAAGCGTAAGGATAAAATATCCAACCTTAAAAATTTTCAATGGTGATATATCAGACTTAGTTAAGGCAATATCTTTCAAATTTGACATAATATATCTTGATTTTACAGCTCCACTTATTAGTAGTAAATCCAAGCCATTATTAAAAATAAACTCAATATTTGAGCATCATGCTTTAGAAGACCTAGGGATTTTAATTATAAATGGTGCTCTTCCTGAAAATAATTCTGATAATGTTGATTTTTTAGCATCTTACTTCCGCAGCCAAACATTTCTTGAGTCTCCAATTATTACCGGCGATGATACTGATGTATATTATACCGAAGGTAGCGATGCTCAAGGGTTGTTTACGGATGAAGAGATTGCAGAGATAACTAAGTCGGGAGAATGCGATTGGATTGATGAAAATGACTCATTCAATAAAAAAATAAAGGAAAACTTTGCGTCAACATATAGTGCATTTTGCACACATTACCCTGCAATGGTAGCAAGCTACGCACAACCAATACATAACGTATCAACTATACCCTCTTTAAAAAGAATGTTTTTCAAAACGGATATAAAAACCATAAAAAACTGTCTTGAAAGAATAGCCACTCCATCTGATAAATTATTCAAAAATATTGACTATGATAAATTACTATCCGATGATGAGTATGCTAAAAAAGTTGATTTAACTGGTTCTGAGTTATATGAACAACATCAGGAATTCCCTATATGGAGTTTTATTTCTAGACTTTCTCGTTCTAAAAATTCATTAAGTAGTTACTGGAATCAACAGTTTAATAAAAAAAATGATGGCTGCCTATCTTTAGAAAGCATCCAACTATATGATTTACTAAAGACAGCACACTATTCATACAAGAGTATTCTTTCAGATACGCTGTCTAATTCAATAGAAGAAATCATGGAAAAAATCCCTGACAGACATGGCGGCATTTTTTGTGATGTACCAATGCCTCACTTGTGGATGGAATTAGCTTTAAACCACTTAGGCGGTACATATCATATAAACACAAAACAACATTGGCGTGCAAAGTATAAGGCAAAAGAGCATGAAATGTATTTAGATATGTTTGTTTTTGATAAATGTAGAGCATTATATGATTGGTTACCCATGCTCGACTTGTATGGCACTTATATATCAGCCATAGAAAGACAAATAATAGTTAGATCTTGTATGGATGCCATTAAAAAACAGTGTCACTATTCCTTTTTCGACTTATATTTCGGTTCACATTTAATAGGGATACATACAAAAGAGTGGTCAGGTTGCCCAAACCTAAAGATTCGCCACAACCTGAACAATCCAAATGAAAAGTAATATACAAAGCATTCATGGCAAATAATATTTAAATAATTCACTGTAAAAAAGTAAGCAAGGGCTAACTCTGCGAAGCGTAGCTTCTCAAGTTGCCTTGCTTTTTCTTCCTTTCAGTTGAAAAAGATAAAAGCCTTTACTGATACCCAAATAACATTATAAAATATATAGTAATCTTATACGAAGCTCCTCTTAAAATGGATGTAAAAATGAATATGTTCGAATCTTTCATTAGTTATATTAAAGATAGCAAAAATATAAAGCCGATAATAATTAGCTTATTAACAATACTACCCTTAACTGCTTTATGTACTTATGTAATCATAGATAATATTATAATTAAAGAAAAAGTCTCTCGGATAAACGAATTGACCTACGACAAAAATTATCTTACTAATCAATTGGCAACACTCCAAGCACGATTAGAAAAACAAGTTAATAATGAGGAGTCAAGACTTGAGAAGCGATCCACTGCTATCAAAGCGTTATATGATGGAGTCATCGCTGAAAATAACATTAAATTCAGAGAGTTAAATAATAAGCGCGATGAATTAGCACTCCAGTTAGCCAAGTGTAATAGTAGTGAGGAATTAGAATTATATAAGATCAATAAAGAAAGCGTCATACAACTCAAGCAAGAGTTGATCTCTGTGCAAAAGAATATAAATAATCTTTACTTGGTTCACTCACAATTAAGTTCAGAGTATGGCTATTCGCTTAAAGAATGTGAGAAACGTGGGGAAAGTTTTCACAGTAATATATGTGAACACTCATCAAGTTCAAAAGCGAAGCTTGACTCATTAGTTGAACAAATTAAGTCCCAAGAACAAAGAAGACAATTTATACATAACGAAATATTGTTACTTCAGGGAGAGAAAAAGCAATAACATAGGCTTTTTAAAAGGTTCATAGTTGACTTTTACTCAAAATGATTTACCTAATATGAGTAAGTATAATATGAAAAGGAGTTCATATGAGCACAAATAATACTTTTAATAAAATCAATGAAAGCAGGCATTACCGTAATGGAAGCGTTAGCGAAACGAAGCTCTCGCACGATCAGCTTCGTTCACATTGCGTCAGTGTCAGACTTAATAATGAAGAGCTTACTCTTCTGAATGCGAAACGTGGTCGTCATCGTAAAGGCGAATGGCTTCGTATGGCGTTTCTGCATAACCTCCCCTCAGTTATTCCATCGATCAATCTCGAAACATGGAAAACCCTTGGTGAGATTTCACATAAGTTAAACAGGCTTGTCACTCATCTGGATAGCAAGAGCAATGATAGTTCTCTCTCACAAACTGAACTCTTTGCAGTGAAGCGTCAGATCTCAGAGCTTCGTTTGAACCTGATCACAGCCGACCTATGGAGATCACCTTCTGATGAAGGGAATGCAAAAAATCAGCAGGGGTAAAAACTTCTCTGGTGTCGTTCTCTACGCATTAAAGCCAGGCTCTCACCATAAATGCACACCTTATGTCATTGGTGGGAATATGGATGGAAGTGAT
This sequence comes from Klebsiella sp. JN_Kp122, assembly GCF_040062085.1. NCBI lineage: Bacteria > Pseudomonadati > Pseudomonadota > Gammaproteobacteria > Enterobacterales > Enterobacteriaceae > Klebsiella > Klebsiella sp. JN_Kp122. The sequence goes on along the minus strand of NZ_JBEAHW010000043.1, from coordinate 359 downwards.
GGTGGAGATCTGATAGCTGAATTTGATGCAACAAAAACGCTTCGCCCGGATGTTGCTAAACCCGTCTGGCACAATTCGCTTCGCTTGCCGAAAAACGAAGCGCTGACAGATGCTCAGTGGTCAGGGATTGCTGATGATTACATGTCCCGAATGGGCTTCTCTGAAACGCACCTCAGATGCTATGTCCTTCATGATGATGCGGCCGGCCAGCACATCCACATTATTGCCAGTCGTATAGATCTATCCAATAGAAGCCTTTACTTGGGCAAAAATGAAAACCTCATCAGCACCCGTATCATCCAACTGATCCTACCCATGAATAGTGGACACGGGACTAAGTGAGTAAACTCTCAATCGGA
>NZ_JBEAHW010000042.1:0-117246 GCF_040062085.1 Klebsiella sp. JN_Kp122 | reverse complement strand
AGTACTCGGCTACGAACCGAGCGGTCGGAGGTTCGAATCCTCCCGGATGCACCATATTCTCCTTAATAACAGCGACGACGTTGTTGTATGGTCTGCGAAATTATCGCAAGCACCAGGGAGGATAACGTTGCGTAAGCAACGGCCCGAAGGGCGAGGCGCAGCCGAGTAATCCTCCCGGATGCACCTTCATACCTGATTCGGATTAATTCTGTAGTAAACTAGCTTTTCCGATGCATCCGTAGCTCAGCTGGATAGAGTACTCGGCTACGAACCGAGCGGTCGGAGGTTCGAATCCTCCCGGATGCACCATATTCTCCTCAGTAACAGCAATCTCGATTGTTGCATGGTATGCGAAATTATCGCGAGTACCAGGGAGGATAACGTTGCGTCAGCAACGGCCCGTAGGGCGAGGCGCAGCCGAGTAATCCTCCCGGATACACCATCTTCTCTTCAATAAAACTCTCCAATTTTCATCCCATCAGTACGACGCATTTTATCTCCTCGATAATCAACACATTTCTTATTGGCAAGTCGCTCTTTCCACTATAATTTATCCCTGTAGATCTACCTGAACCGGGTGTGATGAATGCAAGGAGAGAAATCAATGAAATGGTTCAAAGCAATACCTGCCTTTTGCGCAACGCTTCTGGTCGCCGTATCTCTGGCAGGCTGTGCCGGATCGTCCACCAAAGAAAGCACCGGCGGTTATATTGACGATACCGTGGTAACTACCAAGGTAAAAAGCGCGCTGTTTAACGAAAAAGATATCAAATCCTCAGAAATTAGCGTGCAGACCTTTAAAGGCCGCGTACAGCTGAGCGGTTTCGTATCGTCGGCTGAGAGCGCTAAACGGGCGGTAGAGGTCACCCGTCGCGTGCAGGGCGTGCGCGTGGTTGAGAACGACCTGCGAATCAAATAATACCGTTTTCGCTATCCCGAGTTGATTAAGGCGCCTGCAGGCGCCTTTGCTGTCTCTGGCTCCCCCGCGACAAAACCCGCCTTTTGCGATACAGTAACGTTTCCTTATCCGGTTTGTGAGAACACGATGTACCAACGTTACGCAGGACTGATTTTCGATATGGATGGCACCATCCTCGATACCGAGCCGACGCATCGTAAGGCATGGCGTGAAGTACTGGGCCGTTACGGTATGCGTTTTGATGAGCAGGCCGTGGTCGCGCTCAACGGTTCTCCAACCTGGCGTATTGCCCAGGCGATTATCGAGCTGAATCAGGCTGATTTAGATCCGCATCGTCTGGCGCAGGAAAAGACCGTCGCCGTCAAAGCGATGTTGCTGGATAGCGTACGCCCGTTACCGCTGATAGAGGTGGTAAAAGAGTGGCATGGCCGTCGCCCGATGTCGGTCGGTACCGGTAGCGAAAGCGCTGTTGCCGAAGCGCTGCTGGCGCATCTTGGCCTGCGCCACTACTTCTCCGCGGTGGTGGCTGCCGATCACGTGACGCAGCATAAGCCTGCGCCCGATACCTTCCTGCTGTGCGCGGAGCGCATGGGCGTCGCACCGGAAACCTGCGTGGTCTTCGAGGATGCCGACTTCGGTCTGGAGGCGGCGAAGCGCGCGGGTATGGATGCTGTGGATGTGCGTCTGTTGTGAGCGACGCGCTGTCGCTCCTGTCGCTTTTTGCCAGCAGCTTTTTAAGTGCCACTTTACTGCCCGGTAACTCAGAAGTGGTGCTGGTTGCTATGCTTCTTACGGGGGCAAGTCAACCGTGGATGCTGGTATTAATAGCAACAATCGGCAATAGCCTTGGAGGGGTAACTAACGTTATTCTGGGGCGCCTGTTTCCACTGCGCAAGCAATCGCGCTGGCAGGAGAGGGCAACCGGCTGGCTTAAACGCTATGGCGCGGTGACATTATTATTGAGCTGGGCGCCTGTTATAGGCGATTTGCTGTGTTTACTAGCGGGATGGATGCGCATTTCCTGGGGACCAGTGCTCTTTTTTTTATGCCTTGGTAAGGCGTTGCGTTATATCGTCATAGCGGCGGCAACCCTTCAGGGCATGACGTGGTGGCACTAATTGGACTGATTGTTCAACCATTACAATTATGCTAATTCAAACGATTTCGACAGGCGGGAGGTCAAATTGATCCCGGATGTATCACAGGCGCTGGCCTGGCTGGAAAAAAATCCGCAGGCGCTGCAAGGCATTAAACGTGGGCTTGAGCGTGAAACGCTGCGCGTTAACGCCGACGGCACGCTGGCCACGACCGGCCATCCTTTAGCTTTAGGTTCGGCGCTGACCCATAAATGGATTACTACTGATTTTGCCGAAGCCCTGTTGGAGTTTATTACTCCAGTGGATGGCGATGTCGATCATATGCTGACTTTCCTGCGCGATGTGCATCGCTTCACCGCCCGCCAGCTCGGCGACGAGCGGATGTGGCCGCTGAGCATGCCGTGCTATATCGCGCCGGGTCAGGATATTGAACTGGCGCAATACGGCACCTCTAACGTTGGCCGGCTGAAAACGTTGTATCGCGAAGGGCTGAAAAACCGCTACGGCGCACTGATGCAAACCATTTCTGGCGTGCACTATAACTTTTCGCTGCCGATGGCGTTCTGGCAGGCCAAGTGCGGCGTGGAAGATGCCGAAAGCGGCAAAGAGGCTATTTCCGCCGGTTATTTCCGCTCGATTCGTAACTACTACCGTTTCGGTTGGGTGATCCCGTACCTGTTCGGCGCGTCGCCGGCGATTTGCTCCTCGTTCCTGCAGGGTAAACCGACGACTCTGCCGTTTGAGAAGGCCGGAAACGGCATGTATTACCTGCCATACGCCACTTCTCTGCGTCTTAGCGATCTCGGTTATACCAATAAGTCGCAAAGCAATCTCGGAATTACGTTTAACGATCTGCACGAGTATGTGGCAGGATTGAAGCGGGCGATTAAAACGCCATCGGAAGAGTACGCTAAAATCGGTCTTGAGAAAGACGGCAAACATCTGCAGATCAACAGCAATATTCTGCAGATTGAAAACGAGCTGTACGCGCCGATTCGCCCGAAACGCGTGACCCGTAGCGGTGAAACGCCGTCCGATGCGCTGCTGCGCGGCGGCATCGAGTACATCGAAGTGCGTTCGCTGGATATCAACCCGTTCTCGCCGATCGGCGTGGATGAGCAGCAGGTGCGCTTCCTCGATCTGTTTATGGTCTGGTGCGTGCTGGCCGATGCGCCGGAGATGAGCAGCAGCGAACTGCTGTGTACCCGCACTAACTGGAACCGGGTGATTCTTGAGGGCCGTAAACCGGGCCTGACGTTGGGGATTGGCTGTGAAAGCGCGCAGTTCCCGCTGGCGCAGGTGGGTAAAGATCTGTTCCGTGATTTACGTCGCGTGGCGCAAACGCTAGACAGCATCCACGGCGGCGAGGCCTATCAACAGGTGTGCGATGAGCTGCTGGCGTGCTTTGACGATCCGGAATTAACGTTCTCAGCGCGCATTCTGCGTTCTATGATTGAAGAAGGGATTGGCGGTACCGGGCGTAAGCTGGCTGATGAGTATCGTACGATGCTGCGCAATGAACCGCTGGAAATTTTAAGCGAAGAAGATTTTATCGCCGAACGTGATGCGTCGGTCGCGCGACAGAAGAAAGTGGAAGCGGAAGATAGCGAGCCGTTCGAGGCACTTTTAGCACGACACGCGTAGTAAAAAGCGCTACAAAAGAAAAAGGCCACATCACTGTGGCCAAACTTTCATCTCTGATTCAGGGATGATGATGATAATAAATGCGCGTCTTTCATATACTCAGACTCGCTGTTGAACGAAGAGTTCATTTTATTTTAAAAAAAATCACTATCGGAGGTGAAGAATGCCGTTGTTAGATAGTTTCACAGTCGACCATACCCGAATGGAAGCGCCTGCGGTGCGCGTCGCGAAGAAAATGAACACGCCGCACGGCGATCAAATCACCGTTTTCGATCTGCGATTCTGCGTACCGAACCAGGAAGTGATGCCGGAGCGCGGTATTCATACACTGGAGCACCTGTTTGCTGGTTTCATGCGCGATCACCTGAACGGTAATGGCGTGGAAATTATCGACATTTCTCCGATGGGCTGCCGTACCGGTTTCTACATGAGCCTGATTGGTACGCCGGAAGAGCAACGCGTGGCCGATGCCTGGAAAGCGGCGATGGCTGACGTGCTGAAAGTCAAAGATCAGAATCAGATCCCTGAGCTGAACGTCTACCAGTGCGGAACCTACACCATGCACTCGCTGGAGGAAGCGCAGGATATCGCCCGCCACATCATTGAGCGTGATGTTCGCATCAACAGCAACGATGAGCTGGCGCTGCCGAAAGAAAAACTGCAAGAACTGCACATCTAGTGCGCATGCGTCGGCCCGGCCATCGCGTCGGGCCGCTCTCCGCTTATCATGTCGACAACGCTCTCCTTTTCCTTCCAGCACCGCGCGCTGGTGCCATTTGCCCATGATTACGCCCACGGCGATAGCGAACCGATGCATTGCCACGACTGCGCTCAGTTATTGCATATTCTCAGCGGCGTGGTTCGGGTGGAAACGCCGGTCGGATTCTGGGTCGTGCCGCCGGGGCGCGGCGTCTGGCTACCGGCACATACGCCGCACGCGTTGCGCATAACCGGCAATGTGGCCGCACGGACGCTATTTATCGATCCGCTGGCCCGTGCCGATCTGCCCTCTACCTGCCAGATCGTGCAGATCTCACCGCTGCTGCGTGAGCTTATCGTCGCGTCGCTGGCGCTGGAAGAGCGCTATTTCCCCGGCACCCGCGATGAACGTATCTATGAGCTGATGCTGGATGAAATTCGCGGGATGTCGGTATTACCTTTCGGTTTGCCGGAACCGCATAGCGATAGCCTGCGTCGGTTATGCCAGCGGGTGCGCGAAGCGCCCGGTGAACCGTGGGGCAGCCGTGAGGCGGCGCAAGCAGGCGGAATGAGCGAGCGTACGCTGAACCGCCATTTTCAACAGCAGACCAGCCTGACCTGGAGCGAATGGGTGCGCCGGGCGAAGCTGATGGAGGCGCTGGTTCGCCTGGCGCAGGGGCAGTCGGTACTACGGGTAGCGCTGGATCTGGGTTACGGCAGTCACAGCGCTTTTAGCGCCATGTTCCGCCGGGTAATGGGGACCGCGCCCAGCGACTATTTTCGCCCGTTGGATTAATCCCTGGCGTGAACGGCATTACACAACGCCTGTAACGACGCGCGGGCAACGTCATTATCAATGCCGACGCCCCATCGACTTTCGCCATTGGCAAAGACGCAGCGAATATAGGCAACGGAGCGGCTGTCGCTGCGCGCCCCGAGGGTATGCTCGTGGTAGTCCTTGATAACGAAATGACGTTTTAACAGCGCGCTCAGGCCGTTGGCGGCGGCGGATAACAAACCGTTACCACGTCCGTTCAAGCGGCGGGTTTCGCCATTCATCCGCAGCGCAGCCTGTAACGTCAGTTCGCCATCCTGCTGGCCGTCGCTCTGATAGTCGAGTAACGCCAGCGTCGGCTGCGCCAGCAGGCCGTAACGGCTGCGAAACAGCTGCCATAATGCGTTATGGGTCATTTCTTTACCATGGCTATCCGTTTCTTGCTGAACGTACTGGCTGAAGTCCTGCTGCAACGCCCGCGGCAGCTTAAGACCGTGGTTCTGCTCAATCAGCCATGCGCTGCCGCTTTTACCTGACTGGCTGTTAACGCGGATCACCGCTTCATAGCTGCAGCCGATATCCTGTGGATCGATAGGTAAATACGGCATTTGCCAGCGATCTCCTGGTTTACGGGCATCAAACCCTTTTTTAATGGCATCCTGATGTGAACCCGAAAAGGCGGTGTAGGCCAGACTGCCTGCCCATGGATGACGCGGATGTACCGGGAGCTGGTTGCAGTTCTCGACGATCTCTACCACCCGATTCATCTGCGTAAAGCGCAACTGCGGATCCACGCCCTGGCTATAGAGATTCATAGCCAGCGTGACCAGACAGACGTTGCCGGTACGCTCGCCATTGCCGAACAGACAGCCTTCAACGCGATCGGCGCCGGCCATCACCGCCAGTTCGGCGCTGGCGACGCCGGTACCGCGATCGTTATGCGGATGCACGCTGATACACACATCCTGGCGGCGCGAGAAGTGGCGGCAAAAATATTCAATCCGATCGGCGTAGACGTTCGGCGTGTTGACTTCGACCGTTGCCGGGAGATTAATAATCATTGGCCGTTCGCCGCAGGGCTGCCAGATTTCCGCCACCGCTTCGCAGATTTCAAGGGCGAATTCCGGCTCGGTAAAACAGAAGGTTTCCGGTGAATATTCATATTGCCAACGGGTGTCCGGCTGCTGTTCGCAATGCTGACGAATAAGCCGGGTGGCGCGGGTGGCGAGCTCGATCACTTCGGCCTTTTCCATGCCGAAAACCAGCTCGCGAAACAGCGGCGCGGTGGCATTGTAGAGATGGATGGTCGCCTGCCGGGCGCCGCGCAGCGCTTCGAAGGTTCGTGCTATGAGTTCTTCCCGCGCCTGAGTCAATACTTGAATGGTGACATCTTCAGGAATGCGTTGCTCCTCAATCAGCTGGCGCACAAAGTTGAAATCGGTTTGCGAGGCGGAGGGGAAGGCGATCTCTATTTCTTTAAAACCGCACTCCAGCAACAGATCCCAGAACTGCAGCTTACGCGCGGCATCCATTGGTTCGGCCAGCGCCTGGTTGCCGTCGCGCAAATCGGTGGAAAGCCAGCGCGGCGCGGTAGTGATTTGCCGCTCGGGCCAGCGGCGATCGGGCAGGGTGATAGGCGGATAAGGGCTGTATTTTTCGCAAGGATTGGTCAGCATGGTGTTCTCCTGTAGTCGGAGCTTTATCCTGCATGACATAACCCATCGGCGGCTTTAGCGAAATGGACAGAAGCTAGCGCGAAATGGACAAGGTCCGGCAATAAAAAAGGGACCCGCAGATCCCTTTTGTTAATACTTAGTGTGCGCCCCCGCCACCGCCGCCGGCGCTGAACGGCGGCCTGGCGAACCACACCAGGCCTAGCAGAAGGATAAAGATCCCCGCCGAAACCCAGAAGATTTCGTTGGCGGAGATAATCAACCCCTGGTTGGTTATCTGCTGGGCAATCCAGCCGGAAGCCTGCTGCTGGGTCATTCCCATACCCTGCAGCTGATCGTACATCTGCTGGGCGTTGGGGTTGAACGGCGTCACCGACTCGGTGAGCTGCGCATGGTGCAACGCCTCGCGGTTGGTCCACATGGTGGTGGTAATTGAGGTACCGATGGAGCCGGCAAGGGTTCGGGTAAAGTTCGACAAGCTCGACGCCGCCGCCAGCCGCTCCGGCGGGAGGCCAGAGAGAGTGATGGTGGTCAGCGGCATGAAGAAACAGGCCACCGCAAAACCCTGGATAAACTGTGGCCAGGCCGATGCGCCGAAGTCCATTCCCGGTTCAAAGGTCCACGCGCGCCAGTAGAAGCACACCGCATACATAATAAAGCTGAAGGTCACCAGCCGCCGCATATCGAGCTTATGAGCAAAGCGGCCGATAATCGGCGACAGAATGACCGGGATCACCCCGACCGGCGCCGAAGCCAAACCGGCCCAGGTGGCGGTGTAGCCGTATACCTCCTGCAGAAGCTGCGGCAGCAATACAATGGCGCCGAAGTAGAGCATATAGGCCAGACTGATACACAAACAGCCGATGGTAAAGTTACGCGACTTAAACAGCGACAGGTCGACTATCGGGTTATCGTCGGTCAGCTCCCAGACGATAAGGAAACTTATCGCCACCACCGCCACGATGGTCAGGATGATAATCTCGTTGGAAGCGAACCAGTCGAGCTCTTTACCGCGGTCGAGCATCACCTGCAGGCTACCGATCCCGATAATCAGCAACGCCAGCCCGACGCCGTCGATACGCCGCTGCTCGGTGCGGGTTTCACGGCCGCGCAGGGTCTGCAGCGTCATGAGAACCACCGCCACGCCAATCGGCACGTTGATGAAGAAGATCCAGCCCCAGTGGTAGTTATCGCTGATATAGCCGCCGAGAATCGGGCCGCAAATCGGCGCGACGATGACCGTCATCGACCACAGCGCCAGCGCGATTGAGCGTTTCGCTGGCGGGTAGTTGCTGAGCAGCAGACTCTGCGATAGCGGGATCAGCGGACCGGCGACGATCCCCTGAATCACGCGGAAGAAAATCAGCATCGTCAGGCTGTTCGACACCCCACAGGCCCAGGAGGCGATGGCGAATGCCACCGTCGACCAGACGAAGAGTTTCACTTCGCCGACGCGCTTAGCCAGCCAGCCGGTAATCGGGATGGAGATAGCGTTCGCCACCCCAAACGAGGTGATGACCCAGGTTCCCTGACTCAGCGACGAGCCAAGGTTACCGGCAATGGTCGGAATAGCCACGTTGGCGATAGTGGAGTCCAGCACCTGCATGAAAGTCGCCAGCGACAGCGCAATGGTCATGATGACCAGTTGCGCGCCTTCGAGCGGTTTTTGCTGTTGCATTACGCTCACCCCGAATTATCCGGCGTTGGCCTGGATGATACCGTCGATCAGTTTATTTACCGGCTCAAGGCCGATTTCACGGGCATTACTTTCATAGACCGGCGAGCTTCGTACCTGGCTTGCCAGCATCTCGCCTTCGCGATTGCTGGTGTCTACTTCAACCAGCGTCGACAGGCCAATGCGCAGCGGATGTTGCGCCAGCTGTTTAGCATCTATCTCGATACGAACCGGCAGACGCTGGACGACTTTGATCCAGTTACCGGTGGCGTTTTGCGCCGGCAGCAGGGAGAAGGCGCTGCCGGTACCCATATCCAGGCCGACCACTTTACCGGTGTACTTCACGTCATCGCCGTAGATATCGCTGACGATGGTCGCCGGCTGGCCGATACGCATATGGGCGAGCTGTGTCTCTTTAAAGTTGGCGTCAACCCACAGGTTGGTGGCTGGAACCACCGCCATCAGCGGGGTAGTGGTACCGATCTGCGCGCCAGGCTGCACCGAGCGGCGAGAAACGTAGCCGCTAATCGGGCTGACGATTTGCGTACGCTGCAGCGCCAGCCAGGCGTTGCGGACTTCGGTCGCCGCCTGCAGCACCGCCGGCTGCTGTTCCAGTTTGGTGCCCAGTACGATTGCCTGATTGGCGTTGTACTGTTGAATGGCGACGTCGAGTTCGGCCTGCGCGCTGGCGACGGTGTCACGTGCGTGCTGCAGCTCTTCGCGGCCAATCAGGTTCGCGGCGCCCAGCGGGATACGACGATTAAGGTCTGCCTGCGCCTGAGCGAGGGCGGTTTTTTTGACGTCAATATTCGCCTGCAGCTGCTTGCTGTTGATCATCTGCTGGCGAGTCTGGCGCACGCTTGCCGCCAGCTGGGTTTTGGCTTTTTCAAACGCCTGCTGGGCGTCGGTCTGGTCGAGGGTGACCAGCGGATCGCCTTGTTGCACAAAGTCGGTGTTGTCGGCCCAGACCTTAGTCACGCTGCCGGAAACCTGCGCCATGATCTGTACCTGGTTCCCTGCCACATAAGCGTCATCGGTCTCTTCATAATGACGCAGGACTAAAAACCAATAAATGCCGTAGGCTACGGCCACAATAACAAAGAGCAAGGTCAGGAGCAGAAGGGCGCCTTTGCGTTTCCCTTTCTTGCTGCCTGATTGCTGCGGAGTTTGGCTCGCCGCATTTTCGCTCATCTGATTCTCCACAATTTTACATTCTTATTATTTCACATCGGCTGAGCCGACCTGTTTACCAGAAAGGCCAGCAGAAGATCTGCTGGCCTGACCGTGTTCCTTGCAACTCAAAATATTGTGCGGCTCCGTGCTTAGCGCAGGGATCCCGCCAGCGCGCCGTCTTCTTCCATTTGGTCGAGGCGGCCAAGCAGTTTACGGGTGATGTGCTCCAGCTGGTCTTTTTCCGCGGTGCTTAAAGAAGACCACAGCTGGTGTAGACAGTTGTGCTGCGGAGGTAATACCTCGCGCAAGAATTGATGACCTTTGTCGGTCAGCTGCAGGTGCAGGCAGCGACGATCGTTATCGCTTTCACGACGTTCGATCCAGCCGCGTTTTTCCAGTTCGTCGGCGATGCGGGTGGCATTAGTGCGTGACGAACCCAGCGCGCAGCTCAGCTCGGAAGGTTGAATGCTGTGATTTTCCTGAGACTCAAGCGTTATCAGCGCCATAAATAATGTCTCGTTAATCCCTTGCGCTTTCAGCATTTTGTTACGGTTTTCCAGCAGCTTACCCTGCATGTGCATACAGAGACGGGTGAGGAGAATCTCCTGGAAAGGGAAATCTTCATGGCGGCTGGCGCGGAATTTGAGCATCTGCTCAATGGGAGTAAACGAACTATCCATTTGGGTATAACCTCATTAATTACAGCCGATATAATAACTATTGTGACAAATAAAGCAAATGAATTATTGGTCACTATTAATACTTAAAATCTCCGGCGAGTCGCCGATTTTCCATGCCAAACCATAGGCTAAAGCGCTGAGTTGCGTAGGGATAATAATGCTGTTCGCCACCTGTAAGCTCAACCTGAATGCGACGAAACCTACCCGTGTTGGTAGTCACGGGGGCTGACGTCAGGGAGCAGGAGTTTCCATATTGGTGACTTATTGATAACGTTGGTGAAAATTACGCCTGGAAAGAGTTATTCACCTTAGCAGACGGCGTGATGGCTTCACAATCGCTAAAATGGGAAATCAGAAAATACGCATTTTTATGCATATTCGTTTCATGTTGGTACAGGGGAAGGCAGTCCCCACGGCGATAAAACGCCGCGGGGAGAGGGAGAGATTACTTCTGCGCCGCCAGCGCTTCTTTCACCCAGCCATCGAACAACTGCTGGTGGGCTTTAATCCAACCATCAACGTGGCCGTTGATGTCGGCTTCTGAAGCATGGCCGGCATGCATCATCGCGTTTTCGGCGTTGATATCGGCAATTGGCAGCTTCATCAGGCTAAACAGCTTCGCCGCCGCCGGGTTTTTCTCGGCCCAGGCTTTGTTGGCGACGATATGCATGGTGTTCACCGGGAAACCGTAGTTGACGCCGTTCGGCAGCTTGGTGTCGATATCTTTCTGTTCTCCCGGCAGGGAGGAGAACGGTACCTGCAGCCAGACCACATCTTTACCCGGTTTCAGCACGTCGCTGACCCAGTACGGCGTCCAGGTGTAATAAAGAATCGGTTTGCCTTCTTTATAACGGGCGATGGTATCGGCCATCATCGCCGCGTAGTTACCCTGGTTATGGACCACTTTATTGTTCAGCCCATAGGCATCAATCTGATGGTTGATGACCGCTTCGCAGCCCCAGCCGGGGGTACAGCCGGTGAGATCGGCTTTGCCATCGCCGTTGGTATCAAACAGTTTGGCGATCTTAGGATCTTTCAACTGGTCGATGGATTTAATGTGGTACTGCTCGGCGGTTTTCTTGTCGATCAGATAGCCCTGCGCCGCGCCGGTGACGAAGGTTCCTTCACGGTAGAATTTTTTATCGCCGCCCGCCGCCGCGTACATATCATCATGCAGCGGTTGCCAGTTGGTGGCAATAAAGGTGGCATCGCCAGAGGCGATGGAGGTGTAGGCGACGTTATAGTCGACCTCGCTCGGCTTTTCGACGTTATAGCCCAGTTTCTCCAGCGCGCGACTGACCAGCAGCGTCTGGAAGGTTTCTTCGGAAATAGTACTCTGCGCCGGTTTCACGGTGATGCCTTTACCCGGCAGCTCGGCAGCAAACGCGCTGGTCGTGACGAGGGCGGTAAACGCTGTGGCAAGGAGAGTTGTATGTCGCATCGTTATTCCTTCTCTTATTTACAGAAAGGGCGGGTAATCAGCCCCAGAGGTCCGGTGGTGTACCAGCGGCGGTTACCGCGGCTACGGGAATCGCGGCCGACGGCCTGCGTCAGGCGGTCAAGGATAATCGCGAGGATAACGATCCCGACACCGCCGACGCTCGCCAGCCCCATATCCAGTCGGCCAATACCGCGCAGCACCATTTGACCGAGGCCGCCGACGGCGATCATCGAGGCAATAACGACCATCGACAGGGCCAGCATCAGCGTCTGGTTGACGCCAGCCATGATGGTCGGCATCGCCAGAGGCAGCTGGACTTTGAACAGCAGCTGGCGCGGGCTGGCGCCGAAGGAGCGTGAAGCCTCAATGAGGTCTGCCGGCACCTGGTTAATCCCAAGGATCGTCAGGCGGACAATTGGCGGCAGGGCGAAGATAATGGTCACCACCACGCCCGGAACGTTGCCGATACCGAACAGCATGACGATCGGTACCAGGTAGACGAACGCCGGCGTGGTCTGCATCGCATCGAGTAACGGGCGGATGATTTTCGCCGCCCGCGGGCTACGCGCCAGCCAGATCCCCAGCGGCAGGCCGATTATCATGCAGAACAGCAGCGCGGTCAGCACCAGCGCCAGGGTGACCATCGCCTGCGACCATGCGCCGATAGCGCCGATGGCTACCAGCGAGATCAGGGTGGCGATACCCATGCCGACGCTGGAGATCTGCCAGGCGATCAGCGCGAAGAGAATAATCGCCACCGGCGCCGGCATCCCCAGCAACAGTTGCTGGAAGGCGCTGAGAATATAATCCACCGGCACGCGGATCCCCTGGAACAGGGGACGGAAGTGCAGCACGATCCAGTCGATGGCGTGGGTAACCCAGCTATCGAGCGGGATCAGCGTTTTATGGAACGGATCCATAATATTGAAATGTTCTGGCTGCGGCGCAGGCGCGCTGTTAAGCCAGTCGGCGCCGCCGCCGTCAGCGGGCGCCGGTGTTGGGTTGCCCCAGGCGTCGGCGGACTGCGCCGCGTTATCCGCTGGCGCTGCGGTATCCCATGGGTTTGATTGATCAGCCATTGTTTGCCCCCTCGCGATCTAAAGCCTGTAGCAGCATGCGTTTTGAAATAATGCCGAGATACTGGTGTCCTTCATCCACCACCGGGACGGCGCACGGCGCCTGGCCAACGTGGGAGAGCAGGTCGCTGAGCGGCGTTTGTGCCTCCACCGCCTGCGGGGAGTCAATTAACGCCGCATCGAGCCCCTGATTTTCGCTCAGCGCGCTTTTCAGAGAGTCGATGGAGACAATGCCGACAAACTTATTACCGCGTTCAATGACGTAGCCATATTCACGGTCTTCATCCTGCAATAATTTCAGCGCCGAACGCGGGCCGAAACCGGGAGTTTTACGAATCAGGCCAACCGGGCTACGGCGGGCAATATCTTTAGCGCTAAATACCTGGCTAATATCGACGCCGCGGAAGAAAGTACGAACGTAATCATTCGCCGGGTTATTCAGAATTTCGTCAGGGGTGCCAATTTGCACCACTTCGCCATTTTGCATAATGGCAATACGATCGCCAATACGCATAGCTTCATCAAGGTCGTGGGAAATAAAGACAATGGTACGTTGATGCTTTGCCTGTAATTTGGTGAGCTCATCCTGCATTTCAGTACGAATTAACGGATCAAGCGCTGAGAAGGCCTCATCCATGAGCAGAATATCGGGGTTGATCGCTAATGCGCGGGCTAAGCCGACGCGCTGGCGCATCCCGCCGGAAAGTTCGTCGGGATAGGCGTGGGCGTAATTCTCCAGCCCCACCTGACGTAGCGCATCCAGCGCTTTCTGCTGGCGCTCTTCGGCGGAAACGCCGGCCAGTTCCATACCGAACGCGGTGTTATTCAACACGTTCATATGCGGCATCAGGGCGAATGACTGGAAAACCATCGCAATCTTTTTCCTGCGCACCTCGCGAAGCTCGGCATCTGAGATTTTGGCGATATCGACGCCGTCAATCAGCACCTGTCCGCGGGTGGGTTCAATCAGGCGATTGAGAAGGCGAACCATGGTGGATTTTCCTGAACCGGAAAGTCCCATGATGACGAATATCTCGCCTTCTTCAATGGCCAGACTGGCGTCTTTAACGCCAAGCGATAGCCCCGTTTTTTCCAGTATTTGCTCTTTGGTAAGTCCTTTTTCAATATATTTGAACGCGCGTTGCGGGTGCTCGCCAAATATCTTATAGAGATTCTTGATTTCTAATTTAATTGCCATGCAATAAATGATTTCCTGTCTTTAATTATATCGATATCGTACCTGGTGAAGATTATTACCTTTTTACACCCTAACATACTGAGATTCTGTGACAACCCTCGATGTGAATAGCTAGCCAAAATCTGAATAGGGATCTCTGGCTGAATTGCCCGTGATATAAGGGCTGAGCCATCATATACGGCTGGTGATATTTTTTGATTATGCATGAATAATGAATGGGAAAATTGGTGTAAATGAAGGAAATATGACACGAAAATGGCCAGAGGGTTATTTGTGTGATAATAGGAAATAATGTGAAATAGATCACTGGAGAATGTATCGATATATTCCCCAGCGATCGCGAGATTAAAAGTCCCAATCGTCGTCGGCGGTCGCTTCAGTTTTACCCATGACGTAAGAAGAACCGGAACCGGAGAAAAAGTCGTGGTTTTCATCGGCGTTTGGCGACAGCGCCGCAAGAATTGCCGGGTTCACGGCGGCCATTTCCGCCGGGAATAGCGCCTCATAGCCAAGGTTCATCAATGCTTTATTGGCGTTGTAACAGAGGAACGCGTTGACGTCGTCAAGCCACGGGCTGTCGGCATACAGTTCGCGGGTATAAGCCAGTTCGTTATCGTATAGATCCATCAGCAGATCAAAGGCGAAATTTTTCAACTCCTCACGCTTCGCGGCGCTGACGATTTCCAGCCCTTTTTGATATTTATAGCCAATATAGTAACCGTGCACCGCTTCGTCGCGAATAATCAGGCGAATTAAATCGGCGGTATTGGTCAGCTTGCCGCGGCTGGAAAAATGCATCGGCAACCAGAACCCCGAATAGAAGAGGAAAGATTCTAGGAACACGCTGGCGATTTTTTTCTTCAGCGGTTCATCGGCCTGGTAGTAATTGAGCATCAACTGCGCTTTGCGCTGTAGCGGAGCGTTCTCCTCGCTCCAGGCGTAGGCGGCATCGACATCTTTGCTCTGGCACAGGGTCGAGAATATCGAACTATAGGAGCGGGCATGCACCGCCTCCATAAAGCTAATGTTCGACAGCACCGCCTCTTCATGTGGAGTGAGAGCGTCGGTCATCAACGCCGGGGCGCCGACGGTATTCTGGATGGTGTCGAGCAGCGTCAGCCCGGTAAAGACGCGGATGGTCAACTGCTGCTCCTGAGCCGTCAGGGTCTGCCAGTGCGGAATGTCGTTGGACAGCGGCACTTTCTCCGGCAACCAGAAATTACTGGTCAGCCGGTTCCACACTTCGAGGTCTTTATCATCCTCGATTTTATTCCAGTTAATGGCGCTGATGCGCGATAAATGGGTCATCCTGTTCTCCTTACAGCGCGCAGGACACGCAGCCTTCGATTTCGGTACCTTCCAGCGCCAGCTGGCGCAGGCGAATGTAATACAGCGTCTTGATACCTTTCTTCCACGCGTAAATTTGCGCTTTGTTGATATCGCGCGTGGTGGCGGTATCCGGGAAGAACAGCGTCAGCGACAGCCCTTGATCGACATGTCGCGTGGCTTCAGCATAGGTATCGATAATTTTTTGCGGGCCAATTTCCCAGGCATCCTGATACAGCGCCAGATTGTCGTTAGTCATAAACGGCGCCGGATAGTACACGCGGCCGGTTTTACCTTCTTTACGGATCTCGATTTTCGCCACAATCGGATGAATGCTGGAGGTGGCATGATTGATGTAAGAGATCGAACCGGTCGGCGGGATCGCCTGCAAATTGCGGTTATAAATGCCGTAGCGCATCACGTCGTCGCGTAGCTGGCGCCACATCTCACGATCGGGCAGGGTAATCCCCGCACGGGCGAACAGTTCGCGCACCGTGGCGGTTTTCGGCTGCCAGTCACCCTGCAAATACTGCTGGAAATAGTCGCCGCTGGCGTAACGCGACTGCTCAAACCCGGCAAAACGCACGCCACGCTCGCGCGCCATTGCCATAGAGGTGCGCAGGGCGTGCCAGGTGACGGTGTAGAAATAGAGATTAGTGAAGTCCAGCCCCTCCGGGCTGCCGTAGGCGATCCCCTCGCGGGCCAGATAGCCGTGCAAGTTCATCTGGCCAAGGCCGATGGCGTGCGATGCGGCATTACCCGCCGCCACCGATGGCACCGAGCGGATATCGCTCATATCGGAGACCGCCGTCAGGCCGCGAACCGCTACTTCGACGGTGCGGGCGAAGTCCGGCGAATCCATAGCGTGGGCGATATTCAGCGAGCCGAGATTGCAGGAAATGTCCTCGCCAACGGTAGCGTAATCGAGATTTTCGTCAAAGGTGGAGGCGCTATTGACCTGCAGGATCTCCGAGCAGAGGTTGCTCATATTAATGCGCCCGGCGATCGGATTGGCGCGGTTCACCGTATCCTCGAACATGATGTACGGATAGCCGGATTCAAACTGAATTTCCGCCAGCCGCTGGAACAGATCGCGGGCGCGGATCCAGCGTTTACGAACGCGGTCGTCGGCCACCAGTTGCGCATACATCTCGCTGACGGCGATATCGCCAAAGGCTTTGCCGTACAGTCGCTCAACGTCATAGGGCGAGAACAGCGCCATCTGCGCGTCTTCTTTCGCCAGCTGGAAGGTGATATCCGGAATGACTACCCCCAGCGACAGGGTTTTAATGCGGATCTTCTCATCCGCGTTTTCCCGCTTGGTATCGAGGAAGCGCAAAATATCGGGGTGATGGGCGTGAAGGTAAACCGCGCCGGCTCCCTGACGCGCTCCCAGCTGGTTGGCGTATGAGAAGGCGTCTTCCAGCATTTTCATCACCGGCACCACCCCGGAGGATTGGTTTTCGATACGTTTAATCGGCGCGCCCGCTTCGCGCAGGTTGGAGAGCAGGAACGCCACGCCGCCGCCGCGTTTTGACAGCTGCAGGGCGGAGTTCACCGCCCGACCGATCGACTCCATATTATCTTCGATACGCAGCAGGAAGCAGGAGACCAGCTCGCCGCGCTGCTGTTTACCGGCGTTGAGGAAGGTCGGCGTCGCTGGCTGAAAGCGCCCGGCGAGGATCTCATCGGCCAGCTGTCGCGCCAGGGTTTCATCACCCTGGGCCAGGGTTAGCGCCACCATGCAGGCGCGGTCGGCGAAATGCTCCAGGTAGCGTTTGCCGTCGAAAGTGCGTAAGGCATAGCTGGTGTAGAACTTCCACGCGCCGAGGAAAGTACGGAAGCGAAAACCGTGTTGATGCGCGTGGGCGAAGAGGGCCAGTACGAAACGTCGCTCATAGCGGGCCAGCACTGCCGGATCGTAATAACCTTCGTCGCTCAGCCATTGCAGTTTCTCCTCCAGCCCGGCGAACGGTACGCTGTTGGGACGCACGTGATTATGGATAAATGCTTCGACCGCCTGTTGGTCCTTTTCCAGGGGAATACGGCCGTTGCTGTCGTATAAATTCAGCATCGCATTGAGGGCGTGGAAATCAGACGCCCCGGCGGTTACACGTTCTGCGGTTGTCGTTGCCAAAATTCGCTTACTCCTTTACGCACGTTGTCGACATCTTGCTGGGTACCCATCAGCTCAAAACGATACAGATACGGCACGCCGCATTTCTGCGCGATGACCTCTCCCGCCCGGCCATAGGCCTCGCCGAAGTTACGGTTACCGGCGGCGATCACGCCGCGAATCAGCCGGCGATTATGCGGGTCGTTTAAAAAGCGGATCGCCTGGCGCGGCACGGCGCCTGCCGTCCCGCCGCCGCCGTAGCTGGGGACGATGAGAATATAGGGTTCGTCTACCTGAATTCGCTCACGCTCGTTGAGCGGGATGCGCACGGCAGGCAGCGCCAGACGCTGCACAAAGCGATGCGTATTTTCCGAGCTGCTGGAGAAGTAGACGATCAGGCTCATAGGCTGGCCGTAGCCGCGGCGGGACGCAGGCGATTAATCATATCGGGGCGGAAGCCGGACCAGCGGGTTTCCCCGGCCATCACCACCGGTAATTGCTGGAATCCCTGCTCGCGCAGCATGTCGATGGCTTCAGGGTGTTGGTCGATGTTGACCATATCGAAGGCGAAACCGCGGCTCTCCATCGCGCGTTTGGTGGCATGGCATTGCACGCAGTCATTTCGAGTGTAAATAATAATGCGCATGATTCGTATTTCCATTTAAGATAACAAGACGGCGTAAAAAATCGTGCCGAACGTTATGGGCTTACTGTTCAGGAAATACTAGATGTAGTTATTTAAAACTTCAACCACGCAATATATAGAGTTTTTCGATAAGTTATCCCCCACCGACTAGCCTGGCGGGGGAGGGAAGTCGATACCCGAAAATTACATCCGCATCGCGACCGCAAGTCGGTTGAAGGCGTTCATCAGGCTGATGGCGAAGGTTAAATCGCTAATCTGGCGGGGGGTAAAATGCTCTTCTAAAGGCAGGTACACCTCATCTTCAGCGTGGCTGGCTGCGATATCAGTAACCGATTCCGCCCATGCCAGGGCCGCGCGTTCCGCGGCGCTGAAGTGGGCGCTTACGCGCCAGCCTGCCAGCGCATCCAGCTTGTCCTGGGCAACGCCGGCTTTGCGTAACGCTTTGCTATGCATCTCAAGGCAAAAAGCGCAGCCGTTAATTTGCGACACCCGCAAATAGACCAGCTCCACCATCGTGCTGCCCAATTCGCTTTTTTCCAGCGCTATGCTGGCCTGAACCAACCCCTTATAGATTTCCGGGCTCAGTTCGCTGTACGGCTGACGTAATGTGGTCATCTTGCAGTTCTCCTCTCTAAGACCCGGGCAAAATAGCACTATAATGGACTGCATAAGATAGCCATATTGTGATGAAAAAAGCAGACCATAATGGAAGCCAAAAAAGTGCCGCACTACCAGCGTATCGCCCGACAGCTGAAATCAGCGATTGAGAATGGCGAGCTGGCCCCGGGAAGCCGCCTGCCCGCGAGCCGGGTTTATGCGCAGGAGCTTGGCGTGTCGCGGGCGACGATTGAAAATGCCTGGGGCGAGCTGGTGGCCCAGGGTTGGCTGGAGCGCCGCGGCCAGGCGGGTACCTTTGTCAGCGAGCGCCTAAGCCCGCGGCAGGTCACGGCTCAGCGCCCGACGGCAGGCCAGGGATCCTCCGCGCCGCAGCCTTTTCAAATGGGGCTACCGGCACTGGATCTTTTCCCGCGCGGGGTGTGGGCGCGGGTGATGGGGCGGCGGCTACGGACGCAATCGCGCTTCGACCTCGCGCCCGGCGATCCCTGCGGCGAACCGGTTCTCCGTCAGGCGATTGTCGACTATTTACGTCTGTCGCGCAGCATCGAGTGCCAGCCGGAGCAGGTTGTGATTAGCGGCAACTATGCGGCCTCAATGGCGCTAATTTTGCGTACCCTCGCGCAACCGGGGCAGCATATGTGGATGGAGGATCCGGGATATCCGTTCATTCGGCCGGTAGTTAGCGCGGCGGGGGTCAATATCGATCCGGTACCGATTAACCAACAGGGAATGGATATCGACTGGGCGCAGGCACACTTTCCGCAGGCGCGCTTTGCGCTGTTGACTCCAGCGCATCAAAGCCCGCTCGGCGTGGCCCTATCGCTGGAGAGGCGCCGCCAGGTACTGCAGTGGGCGGCGCAGCGAGATAGCTGGATTATTGAAGATGATTACGACAGTGAATTTCGCTATCAGGGGAAACCGCTACCGCCGCTGAAAAGCCTCGATGCGCCACAGCGGGTACTGTACGCCGGGTCATTTAGTAAATCGATGTTTCCCGCGCTGCGCGTCGCGTGGCTGGTGGTACCGCTGCCGTTGGCGGCGCGGTTTCGCCGTCAGGCTGAATTGAGCCACTGTAATGTACCGACCTTATGGCAGCAGACGTTAGCGGACTTCATCAATGAGGGGCATTTCTGGCGCCATCTGAAAAAAATGCGCGCCAGCTACGCGTTGCGCAGGCAGTGGCTGGAGTCGGCGCTGCAGGAGCAGGGTTTTCAGGTGGTACCGCAGTCCGGCGGGATCCAACTGGTGATGGCGGTGAAGGGAGACGATCGCGAGCAGGCCCGGCGCTGCCAACGAGCCGGGCTGGCGGTGCAGGCGTTGAGCGATTGGCGCATGCTTAGCCGCGGTGAGGGCGGGCTATTGATGAGTTTTACGAATATAACGTCGGCGGTGATGGCGCGTGAAGTGGTAGGCGAATTAAAGCAAGCGCTGGCCAGCGTGGAATAACAAAAAACCCTGCGTACCATTGGGACGCAGGGTCAGACGCGTATTTGTTATCTTCACATGTAGTCTATCAACACTATTATCGACGCAAATTAAGCAAAACGCCAATAAATACCCCAACGGCGGCGGCCGCGCCAACGCTCTGCCAGGGTTTATCGCGCACGTAGCTGTCGGCGCAGCCGGCGGCATCCCGGGCGCGTTCAACGGTATCATAGGCCGCCTGGCGCAGGCGGGTATTGCCGTTCAGGCGGGCACGCGTCTCTTTCAGCAGCGACTGCGCTTTTTTGCGCGCATTCTCAGCTTCATCTTTCGCATCGCTGCCCCATGATTTCAGCACTTCTTCCAGCGTATCCGCTAATTGGCTGACTTCGTTATGAATATCCTCGGCGCTTTCATCAATGTCGTTGCGGTTCACACGGTTAGCCATTGGTTTCTCCCTTTGTTCCATTCGAGTTATTAAGTGTAGGACATGATTTTGCATTATGCTTTTGCGGGAGTTTATGGAATTTTCTGAAAGCGCTGCTATTCGTGAATAAGGTAAGGTAAATGTGCGGTAAAAGATAACGAGGAATCAGTATGTATTTAAGACCCGATGAGGTGGCGCGTGTTCTTGAAAAAGCCGGCTTCACCATGGATGTTGTGACGCAAAAAGCGTATGGATATCGCCGTGGCGATAATTATGTTTATGTGAACCGCGAAGCGCGCATGGGGCGTACCGCTTTAGTTATTCATCCGGCGCTCAAAGAGCGCAGTAATTCACTGGCTGAACCTGCCAGCGAGATTAAAACTTGCGACCATTATGAACAGTTTCCGCTCTATTTGGCGGGGGATGCGCAGCAGCATTACGGCATTCCCCACGGTTTTAGTTCGCGGATGGCGCTTGAGCGTTTTCTGAATGGGCTGTTTGGCGAAGCTCAGCCGCAGATGTCTCACGGCTAAATAGTCAAATGCGGGTTGGGTGAAAGCGGGCGACTGGCAGCGGCCAGTCGCTGAATGACAAGGATCAGGCTTTAGCTTGCTGATAAGGGCTGACGCGGAACAGGCGACGGCAGAAGTCGAGAAAGTAGCCGTACACTGCGCCCATCATCATTGATACCAGAATGTTTGAACTGACCGCGGCGGCAATTTGATGCCAGTCTGCGCCTACCGACAGTAGAATCAATACATACACCGGTGACTGGAAAGTCACATATGCGACGACGTCAGCAATGTTTTTCATCCATCCCGAGGTGCTGATTCGGCGCGCCTGACGCATGGCGAAGTCGCGATAGAAGCCATAAGGCACCGCAATAATAATGTTAACCGGGATCGCGACCAGGCGTGAAGATAACGACTGCTCAAAGGTCATTCCGGAGAGGAAAATTTCGATCATCATATTGACAACGGTGCAGTAGACCACCATTGCAAAGGTGTCTGCTACCGCATGACGCAAGCGGGATTGAGCAGAGAACATCGGTATGCTCCTCGAAAAATGAAGTCAATAACGCCGAAAAGTGCGCATGGTGTAGCGGTTTTGGGCTGCCTGTTTTGATGCGTGTAGAGTATATCTCTGTGTAGTAAGTGACAACTAGCTATAAATTTTTATTTATCGCCTTTTTGTCGATAAAACACTCTGTGAACTGGCGTTTTGCTCAGCTTGCGCTACTTTTGTTCCTTTTTTTGATTATGTTGTTTAATATCAAATAGATATGATTTTGTTTTGTAAGGTGACGAGTAAGCATGACAGGGGAAGGGAGGTTGATAAGGCGGGCGCCTGATTCCGTAATGTGATGCTGGTCACTATTGGCGTTATTTACTGGATGGATGCCTTTTTATCAGCATTTGCTGCTGTATGTAAATAATGGGTTTTATTCTGATTATGTGAATTTAAATTCATTGTCGCAAAGCTATTGGCATTCCCCACGGCGGGCGAAGATTTTATAACTCACTGAAGTGGCTATAAATATAACATTATGAATATTATCATGTCGCACTATGCATTATTCATCTGCGCTAGGCTGTATTTATGTTCTATTTCGCTATTACCCGCCAATAAATTTCAGCGCGTTCATAGGTGTAATCCTGTACATATTTATTTGAATAAGCTAAGGCTGGAAATAAATATACATATCTATTAAACTGACCGGGTAATTCTTGTTTTATTTTTTCGATTTGGGATTTTTGATCTTTATGTCTTTTATGTTACAAAAACTGAATAATATTCGCTCACTGCGTGCTATGGCGCGTGAATTCTCCACTGACGTGCTTGAAGAGATGCTGGAAAAGCTCAGGATCGTCACTGAAGAAAAACGCGCTGAGCAGCAGAAGACGCAACAGCAGCAGGCAGAATATCAGGAGAAAATTAATACCTGGCTGGAATTAATGGTTGCTGATGGTATTTCACCTGATGAATTAGTGCTGCATGAAATGGCCCCGGCGAAAAGCAGTAAAAAGCGTAAGCCGCGTCCCGCTAAATATCGTTATACCGACCATACCGGCGCAGAAAAAACCTGGACCGGGCAGGGACGTATGCCGAAGCCGATCGCTTTAGCCGTCGCGCAAGGGAAATCGCTTGAGAGCTTCCTGATTTAAATCGAGCGTAGGTTAAAACGGTGGGATTCCCCACCGTTTTACTTAGCAGACGCCGAAATCGCCTTCTTCGGTATAAGGCGTAACATCAACCGCTTTCAGAGTAAACTTTTCACCCTGCTCGTTACTTGCCTGAACGACGACCAGACTATCGCCATTCACTTCCACTACCTTCAATTTTGGCCCGCCGACGCGCGGTTGTACCAGATCGCCTGTTGCAAACATGGTGTTTCTCCTGTGCATTGGTCACAACTAAGAACCTAAACGATAGCTCAACGACGCTGACGGATTCAATGATCGTGCTGTTTTTTGTTAAAACAATGTGGGGGTGGATGTATTATCTTTGTTAATGGTTTTGACGGCGCTGCGGTGAAGGCAACTAACGCTGCCAGCGAGGAATGATTTAAAACAGAACATGGTCAGATAAGCGAATATGAAGTATATCATTTTACTTATTATTATAATTGCTGTGCTCTACGTCCATTATCGCGGAAAGGTTCGCTATCGTTTCTGGCGGCAGCTTTCCGATCATTCAACTTTTACCGCGCCCCTTAATGGCTTTATGTACCTTTTTTCTCGCGTGCCAAATACGCCGTATCTACGCCCGGAGACTTTTCCAGAGTTGGCGATATTACAAAAGAACTGGTTGGTTATTCGTGAAGAGGGGATTAACCTGCAGCGTCTGGAGCAAATAAAAGCGGCGGAAAAATATAATGATGCCGGATTTAACTCATTCTTTAAAACCGGCTGGAAACGTTTTTACCTGAAATGGTATGAAGACGCGCATCCCTCCGCCAGCCAGCTATGTCCAAAAACGACCGAGCTGCTGCGTGGGATTCCTTCGGTTAAAGCGGCAATGTTCGCCACGCTACCCGATGGTAGCCGTTTGCCTCGCCACCGCGATCCTTACGCCGGGTCGCTGCGTTTTCATCTCGGGCTGGCGACGCCGAATGATGACCGCTGTTTTATTGAAGTGGACGGCGAACGCTACAGCTGGCGCGATGGTGAGGGTGTGCTGTTTGACGAAACCTATATTCACTATGCGGAAAATACCAGCGGTGAGAATCGGCTGATTCTTTTTTGCGATATCGAACGGCCCATGCGTTACCGCTGGGCGCAGAAGGTGAACCACTGGCTGGGGCGAAATTTAATGAGCGCCGCCGCCGCGCCGAACGACGTCGGCGACCGCACCGGCGGAATTAATCGCAGCTTCCGTTACATTTATCAAATCCGCATTATTGGCAAGCGATTGAAAAAATGGAATAAAACGGTTTATTACATCGTCAAATGGCTGCTCTTCGGCGGCATCGCCCTACTCATCTGGCAGGCGTTTTAACGCCGGTTCCACGGCATGACCGCCAGCAGGCGCGCCATGCCGCAGAAACCGGTGAGACCAGCGAAAGTGAGCCCCGCGCCAACGAAACCACTCAGCAAGAAAAAGCCGCTGTTGACGGCGTAGCCCAGCACTACGCCCAGCAAAATCAGCGCGCCTGCGGCGATTTGCACCTGGCGCATTAGCGGCAGCGGCTGGGATTTATCTTCGACTATCGGCAACCCCGCCGCCCGCCACGCCTGAATACCGCCAGCCAGCAGCTTAACCTGCGCGGGCGCGGCGGCGGCGGCCAGAAGGCTGGCGTTATTTTGCGTGCGCGAGCCGGCCTGGCAGTGAAAAATGATGGTGTCGCCCGGCTGCGCATTGAGCGCCGCGCCGTGAGTTAATTGTTCTAATGGCAGCAGTGTCGCCGCCGGAATATGCTCGCGGGCGTATTCGTCGGCAGCGCGGATATCAATTAACCGCGCCCCCTGGGCGATAAGCGCCTGGGCTTCGTTGGCTGAAACGGTGGCGATAGTCATAAGGACTCCTTACGGGCAGTAAATGGTCTTCAGCGTGGCGATGACCTGCTGAACGGCGGGATGGGTAATGAAATAGCGCAGGCGCTGCGCATCGCGCTCGCAGTCGATTAGCCCTTCATCACGCATTCGCGCGAGGTGCTGAGAGGTGGCGGAAGGGCTCAGGCCGGTGATTTGCGCCAGCTCGCCTGCGGTTGTACGCGGGGCTTCGCAGAGCATGCACAGAATCAGTAGCCGGTGGGGATTGCTCATCGCTTTCAGCAGGACAGCGGCTTCCCCGGCGCTGGCCTGCAGTTGTTGTGCTGTGGTCATCTTATTTTAGTATTTGCTAAATTTAGATTATTCTAAAATAAAAGATGACCCTTTACCAGCCGTATAAAGAACGGAGCTCACGCCTGCTGAGCGGCCCTGGCGATATGCTGGCGGGCGTGGGCAATGCCCGCGTCGCGGCCGTGCGGGCGAATATCCATCCCTTCGGCATAGATAAATTCAACGTCGCTAATCCCCATCAATCCCAGCACCGCGCGCAGGTAAGGGGTGACCGCATCGCTGGGTTGCCCGTCATGGACGCCGCCGCGCGAACTAATGACCACCGCACGCACGCCTTCCACTAGTCCCTGAGGCCAGGTCTCGGTGTAGCGGAAGGTTTCCCGCGCCCGCGCCACCAGATCGAACCAGTTTTTGAGATCGGTTGGCACGTTGAGGTTATACATCGGCGCGCCGATCACCAGCAGATCGCTGGCCTTTAACTCGCCGATGAGTGAGTCAGAGAGGGCAACCCCTTGCTGAATCGCCGGGCGCGAGTCTTGCGCGCCGCGCAGCGCGGCAAACAGCGCGCCGTCGAGTTTCGGCAAGGCGAGGGTGGTCAGATCGTGTTCGACGACCGAATCCTGATGACCGGCCTCGCGGCGGGTCTGCATATATTCATCTATTAGCTGGTTGGTTAGCGACGCCGGGCCGTTGATGCTGGATTTTAAAATCAAAACGTTACTCATGACGGACTCCCCATAAAGTTGATGGTCCGCAGGGTAACACTGTCTTTTTTTCTCCAGTAGTGACATTATTTTTTATCATTGTATCCATTCAGGAACCAATCAATGCGCAGTGATTTAAATGCGATCCCGGTATTTGTCGCCGTCGTCGAATGCGGCAACTTTGCGCAAGCCGCGGAGAAGCTGAACGTGACGCGCTCCGCCGTCGGCAAGAGCATTTCCCGGCTGGAGCAGCGGCTTGGCGTCGCGCTGTTTCAGCGCACCACGCGTCGGCAGGCGTTGACCGAAGAAGGCGAGGTCTTTTATCTGCAATCCCGCCGGGCGCTGGATAACCTGCGGGATGCGGAAAATGAAATTCAGCGCGGGAAAACCCTGGTGCAAGGGCGGCTGCGAATTAGCCTGCCGGTGCTGTTTGGCCAACGCTGCGTGGCGCCGATCTTGTTTCCTCTTAGCCAACGTTATCCGGAGCTTAAGCTTGAGCTGTCGTTTAGCGACCGTCAGGTCAATCTGTTTGAAGAAGGGTTCGATATGGCGATACGTATCGGCGCGTTGAGCGATTCCAGCTTTCTTAAGGCCCGGCGTTTAGGCCAGCACGGCATGATTCTCTGCGCATCGCCGTTATATCTGCATAATCAACCAGCGCCGCAGACGGCGGAAGAACTGCACGAGCATCTTACCATCGGCTATCTCTACGCCGGGCAGATGCAGAAATGGCATTTGCGCGATACGCAGGGAGCGGCGCTCGCGTTTCGCCCTCAGCCCGGACTGGCGATGGATGATTTCGCCGCCATCGCCGCGGCGGCAAAAAGCGGGCTGGGAATCGCCTGGCTGCCGGATTGGCTAGTGGCGGACGAGATAGCGCGGGGAGAACTCCAGCAAATATTGCCGTCGTCCGTTAGCGGCAGTTTTGCGATCAGCGCCGTCTGGCCGGAAGCGGTATGGGTGCCGCAGAAAATTCGCGTAGTGGTAGATGAACT
Organism: Klebsiella sp. JN_Kp122; assembly: GCF_040062085.1. Classification (NCBI taxonomy): domain Bacteria; kingdom Pseudomonadati; phylum Pseudomonadota; class Gammaproteobacteria; order Enterobacterales; family Enterobacteriaceae; genus Klebsiella; species Klebsiella sp. JN_Kp122. The sequence goes on along the minus strand of NZ_JBEAHW010000042.1, from coordinate 90,659 downwards.
GCTGGCGCGGCTGCCGCAGCAGTTAGCCGGTGGAGAAAACCAGGAGGATTCTTCAGCGTCAGGTTAATCCGGGCTTAAGGTATGCCGGCGATAATGACAGCATGATGACTGTGACGAGAACTCGCCATGAACCTGTTAGAAACGTTTAACCAGAACGCCTTCCTTACGCTGAATGCCGGGCCAGGTACGCCGGACAGCCTATTGCTACTGGCTCAATTCTCCGCCAGCTGGCTTATTCTCATTGTGCCGGCGATATTGCTGGGATTATGGTTCCTTGGCGGTCGTCAGGGGCATCGACAGGCGCTGTTTTGCGCCATGACGATTTTGATAGCGTTAGGGCTGGGGGTTGCCTGTGGAACCCTGTGGTTCCATCCGCGGCCGTTTATGATGCCGCTGGGCCATACCTGGATAAGCCACCCGGCGGATAACTCTTTTCCAAGCGATCACGGCACCGTAATGTTCAGCGCCGCCTTCGCGCTGCTGTCATTACGCCTGCGCGGCATTGGGCTGCTGGTGCTGGCGGCGGCGCTGCCGGTTGCGTGGGCGCGTATTTTTCTCGGCGTCCATTTCCCGCTGGATATGCTGGGCGCGGCGCTGATTTCAGCACTGAGCCTCTGCGTAGCAAAAGTGGTCTGGCAACGGCTGGGGCAGACGCTGGTGGCGCTGTGCGAAGCGCTGAGCCGCCGTCTCTTCTCCTGGCTGCCGGCGCGCTTTACGCCGTAGTCACTTCCTTTGTACGCGCGCGGCCCGTCGATACAGCGTGCTGCGCGCGACGCCTAACGCCTGCGCCGCTTTACTCACATTGCCGTTAAAGCGGGCCAGCGTATCGGCAATCAGCTTTGCATCATGTTGTTGAAGCCCGCCCGGAGCGCTGGTTTGCTGCGCGCTTTGATACTCCTCCGGCAGCGCCGCGACGCCCAGGCATTCGCCATCGTCCGCCAGCGCCAACAGGACTTTGAGCAGGCTTTGCAACTGACGCACGTTACCCGGCCAACGACATAATGTCAGTTGATGAATCAGCGCGTCAGAGAGGGTTATATGGCGTTCTGCCGCGCCAAGCGAGCGCCACAACGCTGGAATAAACTGCTTGAGTTCAGGCCATTGGCGTAGCGGCGGGATGGTAAAAGCATACTCGCGCAGGCGGTAGAGCAGGTCCTCGCGAAATGCGCCTTCGGCGACACGCTGCGCGAGATGACGGTGGGTAGCGCAAATCAAGGCGAAGTTCACCGGCGCGCTGCGATTCCCACCCAGCGGCATGACCTCTTTTTCCTGCAATACCCGCAGCAGACGGGTTTGCAGAGCCAGCGGCATATCGCCGATTTCATCGAGGAACAGCACCCCACCATCGGCTTCGCGAATTTTGCCGATATAGCCGTTTTTATTCGCGCCGGTAAAGGCCCCCGCCTGATAGCCGAAAAGCTCCGATTCAATCAGCGATTCTGGAATGGCCGCGCAGTTGATGGCGACGAATTTACCGCTGCGCCAGCGGCTATGCGCATGCAGTTCACGGCTGAGGAACTCTTTGCCGCAGCCGGTTTCGCCTTCGATGCACAACGCGATACCGGCGTTGAGCAGGCGGACCATTTTCTCGCCTTCGCCGGACGCGCAAAACGGCAGGTTAAGTGCTGGTTGTGCGGGGACGGCGACGCTGGCGCGGGTTGGCGCGCGCAGACGGTAATAGTAGCCACGTTGCTGGAAGGTCATCGGTAGCGGCACGCTGACCGCCGTTTGCGTCAGGCGGGGGAACAACTGCTGGAAGGTCATTTGCCCTATCTGTCCGGCCTGCAGGCCCAGTTCGCGGATGGCCAGGCGATTGGCCGCGGTCAGCAGGTTATCGGAGAAAACCAGCAGCAGCTCTTCGGCGCTATCGAGCTTCTGTACCCGCGAGTGCAGGCTCATTAACCACTGTTGCGGATGCAGACTCTGTTTTACCCACAGATATTCAATCTGTTTGGCGGCCTCTTTAATCCACGCCAGAGAGTGGGGATGCGGGATATGCGCCGGGCCGGAAATATCCAGCGCCCCGGCAATCTGGCCATCGGGGCTTTGTAGGGGAACCGCCGCGCAGTACAAATCCTGATTACGGGTTAAATAGTGTTGGCGGCCTTCGACTTCGCAGCTGTCGTCAATCGCCAGCGCGGTACCGATAGCGTTGGTGCCGCGACCGCTTTCGCTCCAGATATTGCCAGGCTCCAGCGCGAAGCTTTGCGCTTTTTCCATCGCTGCGCTATTGCCGAAGGTTCGGAGTACCAGCCCGCTGGCATCGGAAAGAATCACTACCGATTGCAGCCCGGCGGCACGTTGCGCCAGCGGCGTCGCCACCGGTTGCGCCAGCCGTTGTAGGCTGCGGTTGCTTTCCAGCACGTCGGCCAGTTCGCCGCCGCGCAGGCGCGGAAATTCGTCGCTCGTTGGCTGCAGGCCATAACGCTGGCTGCGTTGCCAGGAGTCGCTCAGCAGCGTGCTGGACTGCGCCTCGGGGGTGATAGTGAACGGATTTCCTTGCACGGCGCACCTCGTGGTCGGCTGGTTTGTGTTGCAATATTGTAGCAATTTGGTTTTCTTGGTGTTGCGATTCGCAACACAGAAGCGGGATCCTGTGCGACAAAGAGGACGCGAATCGGCAGAGGGATATATGTAATTATTTGGAAATTATGAATTTTATGTGAAGTACGCAAACCTGGCACAACCCCTGCTACAGGAAAAAGCGTGCAGCGGACAATAGCAAAAACCACCACGCCGCTGCGCCTTAACCCTACAGAAGGAGATTGCGATGCGTTATGTTCATCCTGGCAAACCGGGCGCTTTGGTTTCATTCAAATCGGCCTACGGCAACTTCATAGACGGTAAATTCGTCGAGCCGTTAAGCGGCGAATATTTCATGAATACTTCTCCCGTCGATGGGAGCAACATTGCGCAGTTTCCCCGTTCCGACGCCAAAGATATCGATTTGGCCCTTGATGCGGCACACCGGGCGGTGGACGCCTGGGGGCGAACCTCGGTACAGCAGCGTTCTCATCTTCTGCTGCAGGTCGCCGACCGCATTCAGGAGAATCTGGAGTATCTGGCGGTAGCGGAGAGCTGGGATAACGGCAAACCAATCCGCGAAACCCTGAACGCCGACCTGCCGCTGGCGGTCGATCATTTCCGCTATTTCGCCGGTTGTCTGCGCGCGCAGGAAGGCAGTACCGCCGAAATTGACGACACCACCGTGGCTTATCATTTCCACGAACCGTTAGGCGTGGTCGGGCAAATTATTCCGTGGAACTTCCCGCTGCTGATGGCGGCATGGAAACTGGCGCCCGCGCTGGCGGCAGGCAACTGCGTGGTCTTAAAACCGGCGGAGCAGACGCCGCTGAGTATTACTTTGCTGATGGAAATTATCGGCGATCTCTTCCCGGCAGGGGTGTTGAACGTGGTGCAGGGCTTTGGCAAAGAGGCCGGCGAAGCGCTGGCCACCAGCAAGAGGATCGCTAAAATCGCCTTTACCGGCTCGACGCCGGTAGGCCGTCATATTATGGCCTGCGCGGCGGAGAATATTATTCCCTGTACCGTTGAGCTGGGCGGCAAATCGCCGAATATCTATTTTGCCGACGTAATGGATGGCGAGGAGGAGTTTATCGAGAAGGCGGTGGAAGGGCTGGTACTGGGCTTCTTCAATCAGGGAGAAGTCTGTACTTGTCCGTCGCGCGCGTTGATCCACGAATCGATCTACGAGCCGTTTATGGAGCGGGTAATGGCAAAAGTGATGCAGATCCGTCGCGGCGATCCGTTTGATACCGAAACGATGATCGGCGCTCAGGCATCACGCCAGCAGTTCGATAAGATCCTGTCATATATCAAGATCGCTCGTGATGAAGGCGGGCAGATCCTCACCGGCGGCGATCGCGCGAGCATTACCGCCGAGCTGGATAGCGGCTTCTATATTCAGCCGACGCTGATTAAAGGGCACAACGAGATGCGCAGCTTCCAGGAGGAGATCTTTGGCCCGGTCATCGGCGTGACCACCTTTAAGGACGAGGCGGAGGCGCTGGCGATCGCGAACCAGACGCAGTTTGGTTTAGGGGCCGGGGTGTGGACGCGGGATACTAACCTGGCGTACCGCATGGGGCGTGGCATCAAGGCCGGACGAGTGTGGACCAACTGCTATCACGTTTACCCGGCGCATGCTGCGTTTGGCGGCTATAAGCAGTCCGGCGTCGGGCGGGAAACCCACAAGATGGCGCTGGAAGCCTATCAACAGACTAAAAACCTGCTGGTGAGCTACGGCACTGCGCCGTTGGGGCTGTTCTGATTCATTTATAACGGCTGACCCGGGGGCGGCGTAAGCGCCTTCCCCGGGCTACCTATGGCACTGGGCCACCCATTGCACTGGATCTGTAGTCCCGCGCAAGCGCAGCGCCGCCGGGCAATATCCGCGGATAAGACACCGCTTTTGCGCCGGATGGCGGCTTCGCCTTATCCGGCCTACGGTCTGTGCGCTCCCTGCGCCATGAGAGCCATAACGCAGAAGAAATATCGGGAGCGCAATGTGCTCTGAATTAACACAAAGCACATGTTTTCCGTACACAAAACCGTTGCAAACCGATAACAGTAGCACCGGGCGGCGCCCGGTCTCATCTTATTGTTTGCGCTTTCCAGCAGCGGACCTGCGCGCCATTCGCTTGCGCCTCCAGCGGCTGCGGCCGTTCGCAGCCCTGGCTGGCGTAAGGACAGCGTTCCCGAAAGAAGCATCCCGTCGGTAGCCGGCGGTTGCCCGGTAGTTCGGTATTGCGCACGCCTTCGCCTAATGGCGAACCGATGCGCGGTACCGACTCCATCAATAGCTGGGTATAAGGATGCGCAGGGTTATCCAGCACCTGCCGCGCCTCGCCCATCTCAACGATTTGCCCGAGATACATCACCGCCACCCGATCGCTCATATGGCGTATCACCGAGACGTTATGCGAAATCAGCACGTAGGTGAGATTTTGCCGCTGCTGCAGTTCGACCAGCAGATTGAGGATCTGCGCCTGCACCGAGATGTCCAGCGCCGAAGTTGGCTCATCAAGCACGATTATCTCCGGCTGCGACGAGAGCGCGCGGGCGATGGCGATACGCTGGCGCTGGCCTCCGGAAAAAGCGTGCGGCAGCCGATCGAGATATTCGCTACGGATCCCCACCTGTAGCGCCAGCTGCTCGGCGAGATCGCGACGCGCCTTTTCAGGCATGCGCGACTGGATCCACACCGGTTCGGTGATGGTGCGCCAGACCGGTAGCCGCGGATCCAGCGATGAGAGCGGATCCTGAAACACCATCTGCATGCGTCCGCTCTGGTTTTCGCCGCGCGCCGGCGCGCGGGTGAAGTGGCCGGAAGAGGGCTTTAACATGCCCATCAGCAGCTTCGCCAGGGTGCTTTTCCCACAGCCGGATTCGCCAACGATTCCTAAGGTTTCGCCGCGCCTGGCCGTCATATCCAGTCCATTTAGCGCATAGACGCGTTCGATGACTTTCCCGCGCCAGTTTTTCTGCGCGGCAAAGGTCAGGTGCACATCATTGAGGGTTAATAGCGTTTCAGACATGGGCGTTCTCCCGTTGCGGGTACCAGCAGGCAGCCTGTCTATCGGCGGCGCTATCATGAGTCTGCAGCGTGGGGGTGATACCGCAGGCTTCACCCGCGGCGAAGCAGCGTTCGCGGAAGGCGCAGCCGGCGGGAAGACGCGCCAGATTCGGCACGGTGCCGGGAATAGAACGTAGCGGCGCGCGCGGTTCGCCATTATCGGGGGCGCTGTTTAACAGACCAATAGAGTAGGGATGCTGCGGCTGCTGCAGCACTTCTCCGGTGTTGCCGCTTTCAATGACCGCGCCGGCGTACATGACGTACAGCCGATCGCACACCTGAGAGACCACCGCCATATCGTGGCTGATAAACAGCACCGCTGTGCCGGTCGCCTGGGCCTTTTGCTTTAACAGGCGCAGTACCTGACGCTGTACGGTGACGTCCAGTGCGGTGGTCGGTTCGTCGGCAATCAGCAGGTCGGGCTCGCAGGAGAAGGCGATAGCGATCATCACCCGCTGGCGCATGCCGCCGGAAAGTTCGAAGGGATAGCGCTTGAGCACGCTTTGCGGATCGGCAATTTGCATATCCGCCAGTAGTTCGACGGCGCGGGCGCGCGCTTCACGCAACGACATGGGACGGTGCTGGCGGATGACGTCTGCCATCTGCTTACCGATGCGTCGGGTGGGGTTAAGCGCGGTCATCGGCTCCTGAAAAATCATCGCGACCTTGCTGCCGCGAATATCGCGTAGCGTTTTTTCCGTCAGGTTGAGCATATCGTGACCCATCAGGGTGATAGCGCCGCTATGAATATGATAGCTACCGGCGGGAAGCAGCCGCATCGCCAGCATCGCGGTTACCGATTTGCCGGAGCCGGATTCGCCCACCACGCCGACGATTTCACCGCGATCGATGTGCAGCGAGATATTATTCAGCACGTTGACCTGGCCCTGATAGACCGGGAAACTCAGGCGAACGTTATCGATAGTTAAGACCCGATTTTCCATTAGTTGCGCCCTCCGGCCTTGGGATCCAGTAGATCCTGGATGCCATCGCCAAACAGGTTAAAGCCGACGGCGGTGATCAGGATCGCCGCGCCGGGGAAGGCGCAGTACCACCACTGATCGAGCACGTAGTTGCGGCCGTTAGCGACCATCGCGCCCCATTCCGCGGTGGGCTGCTGGGCGCCGAGGCCAATAAAACCGAGCGTGGCGGCCATCAGAATCGCGCTGCCGATATCCAGCGAGGCCTGCACCACCAGCGGCGGCAGGGCGTTACGCAGAATATGCCAGCTGATCAGATGCCAGCGCGAGGCGCCAAACGTCACCGAGGCCTCGACGAAAGTAAGCTGACGAACCACCAGCGTCTGGCCGCGCGCCAGGCGCACATAAAATGGAATACGCACGATGGCGATCGCCAGCATCGCGTTGAACAGGCTCGGGCCTAACGCCGCCGCCAGCGCCATGGTCAACACCAGCGACGGAATCGACAGCATAATGTCCATCAGACGCATAATCAGCGCGTCGCTGCGCCCGCCAAGCACCCCGGAGAGACAGCCCAGCAGCGAGCCGCTGATCCCGGCGATCAATACCACCGCCAGCCCGGCGGCCACCGACTGCTGGCTGCCGATCAATACGCGGCTGAACAGATCGCGGCCGACCTCGTCGGTACCAAACCAGTGATCGAACGACGGCGCCTGCAGACGCGCGGCAAGGTTGATAGCGTTAGGATCGTGCGGCGTCAGCCACGGCGAGAAGATCATTAAAAACAGCATGATCAGCATGATCGCTGCGCCAATCAGCGTTAGCGGGCTCTGGCGGATCAACCACCAACGACGCTTCCAGTGGCCGCTTTTTTCAGCCTTTGGCCGTGGAAGCGGTTGTTCCTGAGTCATCATCACTTAGCTTTCTCCCCGACCCATGCGCGGGTCGATCCATAAATAGAGCAGGTCGACTACCAGGTTGACCAGTACGTAAGCAAAGGAGACCACGATGGCGAAGCCCATCACGGCGGGGAAATCGAGCGCCTGAATCGAAGACACCACGTAAGCGCCCATTCCAGGCCAGGCGAACACCGTTTCCGTGAGCACCGCGCCGTACAGCAGATCGCCCAGCGCCAGCCCGAGCACGGTGATGGAGGGAATCAGCGCGTTGGGTAGCGCATAGCGCACCACAATGGTGAATTTCGGCAGGCCGCTGGCTAACGCGGTCCGAATGTAATCCTCATTGAGCTGCTCGAGCATTGCCGAGCGGATCTGCCTGGCGACGATGCCAAGATGAACGAAGGCAAGGGTGGCCGCCGGCAAAATGAGGTGCTGCAGGGCATTGAAGAAGACTTCAATATTGCCTTCCAGCAGTGAATCCAGCAGATAAAAACCGCTGACGCGGGTGGGCGGATCGAACCAGTCATCGAGCCTGCCGCTGCCGGGTAGCCAATCGAGCTTGCCGTAAAACAAGACGATTACCCCGAGACCGAGCCAGAATGCCGGAGTCGAGATGCCGGTCAGCGCCATCAGGCGCACCAGGTGATCGGTCCAGCGATTGCGGTAAACCGCCGACAGCACGCCGAGCGGGATGCCGACCACTAGGGCAATCAGCAGCGCGCAAAAGGCCAGTTCCAGCGTCGCCGGGAAGAAGGTTTTTAAATCTTCCAGTACCGGGCGGCCGGTGCGAATCGAGGTGCCGAGATCGCCGTGGAGCAGGGCATCAACGTAGCGGGCAAACTGCTGCCAGAGCGGTAAATCCAGCCCCAGCTGCTGGCGAATATGGCGGACGATTTCATCGCTGGCGCGATCGCCCGCCAGCAGCCGCGCCGGGTCGCCGGGAATCAGGTGCGAAATAATAAAGGTAATCACGCAGACGCCGGCGACAACTAAAATCAGCCCCCAACAGCGCTGCCGTATTAAACCCCAGAAACTCATGATGGCGCTCCTCGGCCGGGCCTGCGACGGCCCGACCCGACAAGATGGAGAGACGGCCCGCTACTTGTGCATGTCGGCGATATTGTAAATCTGCTCAAGCATCGGGTTGAAAACGAAGCCTTTCACCTCCTTGTTCATGGCGACCTGATAGTTCTTCTGGAACAGGTAGACGTAGGCGGCGTCATCAATGACGGTTTTTTGCGCCTGCTGATAATCTTTGGTCCGCGCCGCCTGATCGGTGGTGGCTACCGCCTGTTTCAACAACGCATCAACCTGTGGGTTGTCGTAGAACGCGCGGTTTCCCGGCAGCCCTTTTTTGTCCGACTCGAACCAGTAGTTCATAAACATATAGGGGTCGGCGAAATCCGGGCTCCAGTTACCGATAGCGATGTCGTAATCACCTTTACCCACACGCTCGCGCATGGTGGCGTTGGCCAGTTTCTCCAGCTTGACCTGGATACCCAGCGCCTGCAGGTTGGCCTGAGTGGAGAGCGCAATCGGCTCCCAGTTCGGATCGTTATCAGAGTAGAGGAACGTCAGCGTTTTCGGCTTATCCGCTACCTTGTCCAGCGCCGCTTTGGCTTTGTCGAGATCTAATGAATACTGCATGGCGCTGGCGTCGTAACCCCACATGCCATCGGGGATCGGCCCGCGCATCTGCTTACCGTTACCGCCGAGAATGCCGTCGACCATGCCTTTATAGTCCGTTGCCCACGACACCGCGCGGCGCAGATCCGCCTGGTTCATCGGCGCTTTGCTGTTGTTGAGATACAGATAGGTGACGCGCAGCGCCGGATAGTCGTAGACCGTCACCTTGTCCTCTTTCTTCAATGCCGCAAACTGATCGACCGGCAGGGCGTCGGCGATATCCAAATCGCCCTTGGTCAACTGCAGACGGCGAGCGGCGCTTTCGCCGATGATTTTCACCGTGACGCGCTTAAAGGCCGGCTTGTTGCCGCTGAAGTGCGGGTTGGGTACCAGCACCAACTGTTGGCCTTTCTGCCAGCGCTGCAGGCTATACGCGCCGGAGCCTGCGGTGTGCTCGGCCAAATAGGCGCGGGCGTCATCGGCGGCGTTGGCTTTCAGTACCGCCGGGTTAATGATGGAGGCGCCGTCATTGGCGAGGGTATGCAGGAACGGCGCGAAAGATTCCGGCAGCGTGAAACGTACGGTGGCCGGATCGACGACATCCACCTTCAGCCCGCTGGGAAACGCCTCCGATGGCCCCTGTTTAATGCGCATCAGGCGTTCAAAAGAGAGTTTGACCGCCTCTGCCGTCACCGGCGAGCCGTCGGCAAACTGCGCGCCTTTGCGCAGAGTGAAGGTCCAGGTTTTGCCGTCGTCGGAGGCCTGCCAGTTTTCGGCGAGATCGCCTTCGACATCGGTTGAACCTTTGCCATTATCGGTTTTGTATTTGACCAGCCGCTGGTAGGCCGGATAGGTCACCGTCCAGTCGTTGTTATCGATGGTGACGGCCGGGTCGAGCGTTTGCGGGTCGGCGGCTTTGCCGATCACCAGCATATCTTTCGGCACCGCGGCAAAGGCGGAAGGGATGGCGGCGCAGAGCGCGGCGGCTAACAGTAACGGGCGAAAACCTACGGATGCTGGGCGAGTCATGTTCATGGTGAAACTCCGTCAATCTGAGCGGGGGAGAAACAGGCGAAAACATCATCGAGTAGCGGATAACCGGCCGCGTCCGGTAGTTCGAAGTGCCACCATTCCGTGGTAATACCTTTAAAGCCGCCGCCGAACATAATGGCGTTCAGCAACAGGCGATTGCGCTGGGCCTCCTGCGCTACCGCCGGGTGGTAGGGATGCGAGCGATCGTCCATTTCGTCAAAGGCGGTGCCCATGTCGAGCAGGTTGTTGTGTTCATCGAGTAGCGTTACGTCGATGGCGGTGCCGCGGCTGTGGTTGGAGCCGATATTGGCCGGTACGACATAATCCTGGTTCGGGCAGGCATTCCACAGCAGTTGCTGGGCGCGCTGTGGACGATAGGCGTCAAGTACCAGCAGGCGATAGCCCGCCAGCGCGGCGATGGCGATAGATTTCTCCAGCGCGACGGCCGCGTCGGGGTGCAGCAGGCAGCGGGCTTCGCGGTAAATCGGTTCGCCGGTAATGTTATCGGCGGTGGCGTATTTCAGGTCGACAGGCAGCGTGGGAAAACGCGCGGCGATATCCACCAGGGAAAGATGGCTCATCGAAAATTTCCTTAACGTTCAAACTGACCAAATTCCTGCTGCAGCGCGCGGTTCGCGGCAAGGCGGCTGGAGAGGCTCGGCCCCAGCCGTTCCACCACCGCGGAGAGCAGCAGATTAAAAAGGCAACCGATCGGCGCCAGCGAATCCCAGAAGTGGCCGGTATCGGTTTTTACCTGTAGTAAATCAACCGGATAGTCGCGCGCCCACGGACACCAGATATCGGTGACCAGCGCGGTGGCAACCCCGCGTTCGCAGGCGACCCGGCAAAACTGGCGCGCGGCGACGGAGTAAGCGCGGGTATCGGTCAGCACCACATAGGGGCGCTGGTATTCAGAATTCAATGATTCCAGCCAGCTACCGGAGCTGCCGTCGGCGTAGGTCACGCGCGGGCGCAGGTATTCCAGATGGCTGAAGAACGTGTTGGCGATGCCGCGGGTCGACTGAATGCCAATGATGATAACCGCGTCGGCCTCGGCGATGCGTTGACTGACGCGGGCGAAGGTCGGTTCCTGCGCCAGTTGATAGACATAGCGAATGGCATCCAGCTCCATCTGCAACGACAGGCTGGCGCGATCCGGCTGCGCCTGCTGCTGTGACCAGGAGTCAAGCCGGTCGATCACTCCCCACTGGCGGTAGGGCGTTGAAGCGGGCTCCTTCAGGCTGTGCTTCACGTCATCGAGATTGCGATAGCCCAGCTTGCGCAGATAGCGGCCTACGGTTATCCCGCTGGTGCCGGTGGCCTGCGCAATGCTGTCGGCGGTCTCAAACGGGATATGCTCCCGATGGCTTAACAGCCAGCTGCCAATACGCTTTTCGCTCGGCGTGAGCTGGCTGAAAGTGGATTCAATAATGTGAAACAAGCCGTTGCTATCGTTCATCTCTGCCCTTAATGATAGTTCGCTCTCATTTAACAGAATTCTGATACTCAATTAACAAAGCACGATGTGTGCCAGCTATTGCGGGAAATAGTATTTCCCGCAATAACGCTAATCTATTGGGAAGTGTGCGGATCCTGAGCGTAGGATTTGGTTATTCATTGCACAAATAAGGTGCAATGAATCCTGGTTGTGCATTACAAAATAAAAACATTTCATTAACATTTTGTGATATGGATAAAGCATGGATGCTATCAATAGGAGGTGTGCTGGCTGGGTGACGACATTACGCTGGACAGGAAAGGGTGAAAAATGAAAATCGCATTTGGCGAAATAAGATCGTTATTACAAAGTCAGCGTATTTTCCTCGGCGGGCAGAGGCTGGTTTGCGACCATCCGTTTTATCGTGATGAGCAACCAATTGAAGTACCAGAAAATTTATGCACTGAACCGTATACCACCTATTGGGGGCGCTGTGGCGAGCGGTTGGCTTCGCTGGGGGCTTTCAGTTACACCCGTACGTTGTTGCCGGCGTTTATTCAGGTTGGGCGCTACACCTCAATCGCTGATAGATTACAGGTATTAGGCGATCGTCATCCCTTAGAGTGGGCAAGCTCCAGCCCGGTTTTTTACGCCCGTCATTCAGCGCTAATGGAAACCCTGGCAGCGGATAACGGACGGGAAAACCATTTTTACGCTTTTGAAAAACAGACGCGCCCCATCGTGATTGGCAATGATGTCTGGATTGGACAAAACGTGACGTTGGCGCAGGGGATTACCATTGGCGATGGCGCGGTTATCGCCGCCAACGCGCTGGTGGTGAAAGATGTTGCCCCGTATACCATGGTTGGCGGGAACCCGGCGAAGCTCATCAAATACCGTTTTGCCGAACCGATTGTTGAGCAGCTGTTAGCGCTGCGCTGGTGGCAATATTCTGCACAGGATATTGCTATGTTTCCGGTGAACGAGGTGGCGCGCTTTTGTGAATTACTGCGCCATGCGCAGGAGCAAGGTGAACTCACGCCGCTTGCGCTACCAAAGCTGACGGCAACGGTGGTGAAAACCGTGGTCGCTGGCGGCATGAAGATGAAATCATAAGGAATTTAAGATGAAGTTAAAGTTGGGTGTGGCCCTGATGGCGGCGGTGATAGCCTGCGGCGTCCAGGCGCGCGATATGCAGTCGATTCAACAAAGCGGCGAGTTAAAAGTCGGCGTGCCGGGGGACTACGCGCCGTTGGCCTTTCATAACGGCGCCGGCGAACTTATCGGCTACGACGTCGATATGGCGCACGATCTGGGTAAAACGCTGGGAGTGAAGGTGACGTTTATTATCACCAGTTGGCCAACGTTATCGACTGATTTAAAAGCCGATAAGTTTGATATCGCTATGGGAGGCGTAACGGAGACGGCGGCACGGGCAAAAGATTTCTCCCTGAGCCATCCGGTGGTGGCCAATGGTAAAATCGCCCTGGCGAACTGCAGCGCCGCGCCAGCGCTCGGCAGCCTTGAAAAAATCGACCAGCCGAATGTGAAGGTGATTGTGAACCCCGGCGGTACCAACCAAAGTTTCGTTGATGAGCATATCAAGCATGCGCAGATCATCCGCGTGCAGAACAATGTCGATAATCTGCAGGCGCTGCGGCAAAAAACGGCCGATATGATGGTGACCGACCTGATAGAAGGGGATTACTACCAGAGCAAGGAGCCTGGCGTGTTCTGCGTGGCGAATGAGACGCCGTTCCCCGGCACCGCCAGCTATAAGGTCTATATGATGAATAAGGATAATCCGGCGCTGCTTGAGAAAGTGAACCACTGGCTGGATAGCCAGGACAAAAATGTGCTCAAGCGGAAGTGGAAAATTCAGGGGTAATTCATGATTCGCGCTGCCGCCAGAATGCGACATTCTGGCGGCGCAGTGGATTAGCTTTTCTGCCGCGCCTGATAGCGGAAGTAGCAGTAGTAGCCAATCGAGGCGGTCAGGCAAAGCATGTAGCCGAACGACTCGCTACCCTCTTCAACGGTGTTTTTCACCACCCGCGCGTAGTTCTCATCGAGTACGGCATACCATAAGCCATGCATGCCGAACAGCCGTGAGAAGACCAGAATCGCCAGCAGGCCGCTTATCATCATGCCGTAGTAAGGCGTGCGGGTGTATTGCGCCAGTTGCGACAGCGTTTGACGAGCGTGGCGCAGCGGAGCGATTAGCGCGGCTATCGTCGTTGCCAGCGCGAACCACACCCAGCTGCCGTGAGTAATAAGATCAAACAGCGCATCCAGTTCGCGGATCAGCATCGCCAGGAAGAAGCCGCCAACGAGGATATTACAGTAGCGCAGGAGCTCATATTTTTTCGCCAGCAGGAAGTGCATCAGCACGATTATCGCCAGCACGCCCTCCTGCACTACCTCGGTAAGCGAAATCTCCGGGATATCGTTGCCAAACACCCGGATATCCATCCATAGACAAAGTACCGCGATGGCGGAAGCCGCCGCTGCGCCGAGAAAGAAAAGTAAGCTTCTGATGACAGACATTAACACCACTATTTATGTTCAAAACAGCAATGATAAGTATCGTGAATGCGACTTCCTGTTCACTTTGTGCGACATCGCGGCGTGTTTTAAACCTTTTGAGCTATTTAGCGCTAAATAGCGCAACTGCAGGTGAGAAAGGGGAGCTTTGCTCCCCCTGCTTAGCGGGGTAATTCAGACAATATCATCGACTACGCCGCCATCGACCCGTAGCGCGGCGCCGGAGGTGGCGGATGCCTGCGGCGAACAGACGTAGACCACCATATTGGCCACCTCATCCACCGAGGCCGCGCGCTGAATAACCGAAGCGGGGCGCTGCGCCATAACAAACTCTTTCGCCAGTTGTTCCAGCGGCTTACCGGTTCGCGTGACCTCATCTTTCATCATTTCGGCAAAACCGTCAGAAAGGGTTGGGCCGGGCAGCACGCTGTTTACGGTGACGCCGCTGCCGGCGACGTATTTCGCCAGTCCGCGCGCCAGCGACAGTTGCGCGGTTTTGGTTACGCCGTAGTGGATCATGTCGGCGGGAATATTGCGTGCCGATTCGGAGGAGATAAAGACCACCCGACCCCAGCCTTTACGCACCATGGCGGGCAACAGCGCGCGTGACAGGCGAACGCCGGACATTACGTTGGTTTGCCAGTAGTTTTCCCAGGTGGCGTCATCGGTGGCGTAAAAATCCTGCGGGCCGTAAATACCGGCGTTATTCACCAGGATATCGACTTCATTCACCGCCTGCAGCAGTTGGCTGACGCCCGCGGCGTCACTGAGATCGGCCACCGCGGGATAGGGCCGGAATCCCGGCACCTCCTGTTGCAGCCGCGCCATCGCCGCATTAACGCTATGTTCGCTGCGGCCGTTGATAATCACTTCCGCGCCGCTGGCCGCCAGCCCTTTGGCAATGGCATAACCGATGCCGGCCGTGGATGCCGTCACCAGCGCGACTTTCCCCGATAAATCAATATTCATGGTTGAGCCTTTTTTATGGAATGGAGTAGTAAGCGTAGCAGGTGGGGGAAGGGGGCTTCGGTCAGTGGCAATCAACAATATCGATGGTGATATCGAAATTATCCGTTAGAGCATAGCGGTGAGAGCCTCTAATAATGGAGGCTGTTTTTGGCGATTACACTGATACTGATGAGTAAACGATGAATACTACTTTTCCCAGTAAAGTCCTCGGCGATATGCGCGTTACTGCCGTAAGCGATGGCTATTTGCAGGTAGGTTTTGGCCTGTTAACCAAAATTGATGAAGACGAGTGCAGAAACATTCAGGCAAACGCCCGTATAGCACAACCGAATACGGTCAACATAAACACCTTTCTGGTACAACAAGCCGGGATGAATATCCTGATCGATAGCGGCGCTGGCGGCGTTAAAGGGTGGGGAGGCCAACTGATCAATAATCTGGCTAAACTTGGCGTCAAACCAGAGGATATTGACGCCGTACTGTTGACCCATGCGCATCCCGATCACATCGGTGGCTTAATTAATTCGCAGCAAGACGCGGTATTTCCTCGTGCTGAATTGATAATACCTCAAGATGAATTCAGTTATCTCGAAGATGACCGTAATTTGGTTACGGCCAGTGAACGCGTTAAAGGTAATGTTATGTTCGCGCGCAGCGTGTTTAAACAATATCAGCATCGTTTACGGCTGATTGATGAAGGCGAGGTGTTTGCTGGTATCAGTGCCCTGGCATTGAAAGGACATACGCCAGGTCATACGGGGTATCTCCTCTCTGGAAGCATAGAACGCGTATTAGTGTGGGGGGATATTGTGCATTTTCCCCATATTCAGTTATTAGACCCCGAGGTCACGATAGCCTTCGACTTCGACCCGCTTTTGGCGCAGGAGACGCGCATTCGCCTTCTTGAAAAGGTCTGCGCTGAACAGATACTGGTTGCCGGGATGCATTTTGATACAGCAGGTTTCGCCAGGATTAAAAAATGCTCGTCCGGCTATCAAATTATCCCGGGGGACGGAATTAATAGCCAGTCTCACGCAGCCGTGGATCCTGAAATACGGATGCCACCATGAGGTTCAACTGCTGCAAATCGAAATGGGTGCCCTCAGGGCGGCATAGCAGCTCAATTCCGAAATCATTAAACTCACCTGTTAATGGATGGATTTTTATTTTTTGCTGGATCTCATCGCTGATTGAGCAACGCAGCACCAGCGAGACCCCTTTGCCATCGGCGATATTTGAGAACAGCACCGGGTAAGAGCCGCACTCCACGACGCGCCTGGGAGTAATGTTGCCTTCACGGAATAACATATCCAGATTGCGCGTTGAAGTTGCGCATTTTTTACTACTCAATAAAAAGACATTGTCATCCAGAGCGGAGGTCGCGGTGATGGCTAGATGATCTTTCGCGGTGATAATCACTAACTCACTAGTGAGCAACATAGCGCGCGTATGCTGTGGGGAGGAGAAGCCCGCGCCAATAATGACCGCATCATATTCGTGTCTATCGAAAGCATTAAGTAAACTGCTGGTATTGCCGATTGAAACATCAATATCCCAGCCTAAGTCATGGCCTGAATCAATCAATGCGCTGATAACATAGGGCGGCAAACATTCAATGATGCCGATTTTAATCGTTAATCGGCGTCTTTTTGAAAGGGTAATGTTGTGTTTGCAATCATCCGCCAGGTTAAGCATTTTGAGGGCATATTCATACAATATCTTTCCCTGCTCGGTTGGGATGCACCCCTCGTTCTTCCTGTCTAATAGCGTGGCATCCAGGCTACTTTCCAGGCTGCGTATCCGATGGGAAATACTGGATTGCACTCGATTCAGACGTTCTGCCGCCAGGGTGATATTCCCCGTTTCCACAACAGTAACGAACGCCAGAAGTTCATTAAGCTTCATCTTAAACCTTATATGAGCGTTATTTTCTAACCGCCAGCATATTTATAAATTTTGGTGACTACTTTGTCATCAGATTTTTAATTATTGACGAATATAGCGATGATTATCGCGGTGACGAACGGCCATCGATTTTTTCGCTAATAATCTCGATTTTATTCTCTGGTTTTTCCCTCTGGCGACATTCATAACAATAAAACCATTTGATCTGTTTTGATAAGGACCTGCGGATATGTCGCTGGTAAGTAGTTGTTCACTTGATCAAGGTTTTGAGGCGCCGAGGCGCTATTTAGCCGCCGCGGCCATACTAATCGGCGTGCTAATGGCGGCGCTGGATAGTTCCATTGTCAATGTCGCCTTGCCTTCGATTGCCAGTGCGTTACGGGTCGATTCGGCGTCCGGTATCTGGATCACCAACGGCTATCAGGTAGCCAGCGCGGCGACGATGCTGATTTGCGCGTCGCTGGGCAGCAGAATCGGTGAGAAGCGTTTTTATACGGCGGGAATGGTGTTATTTACGCTCTCTTCGCTGGGCTGTAGCCTTGCGCCGACCTTTGGCGTACTGGTTACCATGCGGATACTGCAAGGGGTAAGCTATGCGGTCATGATAAGCGTGGGGCTGGGCTTGTACCGGGTTATTTTCCCACCCCGCGCGCTAGGAACGATTTTCGGGCTGAATGCGCTGGCCTTCGCGGTTGGCACGGCTATCGGTCCGGCGCTGGGCGGATTTATCATCTCGTCGCTCTCCTGGCCGTGGCTTTTCTATATCAATATCCTGCCTGGCGGCGCTGCGATTGTTTTCTCCTTGATTTCATTAGGGGAGGATAACGAAAAGGAGCAGGGCTTTGATTGGGCCGGGGCCGTGAGTTCAGCGGCGGCATTAGGCTTGATGGTGGTGGCGGTCGATCAAATTGGCCGCTGGGAGGGCCGAACGCTTATCTACTGCGCGGTGGCATCAGTGGCGTTATTTGCTTTCTTTATTATCGCCCAGACGCGAGCGAAGCATCCACTATTGCCGCTTGATATATTTCGCTCACGCCAATATACCCTGGCAGTGATCTCGTCCAGCTCTTTGTTCATCGCCCAGGGAATGGCATTGGTCGGTTTACCGTTTGTATTGCAACATACCTACCATTACTCAGTACTGGAATCGGCGTTTATCTTTACGCCGTGGCCGGTGGCGGTCGCAATCTGCGCCCCGCTGGCGGGAAGCTTGTCAAACCGTTTTAATCCGACGCAGATTTCAACTGTCGGGGTGGTTATCTTTTGTCTTGGCTTAGGCTCGCTGGCACTGTTGCCGGGCGCTGCGACGGTGAATGATTTTCTGTGGCGGACCGCCGTTTGCGGGGTGGGGTATGGCTTATTCCTGCCGCCAAATAATAAGGAGATGTTTGCTAATGTCTCAGCAAATCGCACGGCAACGGCCTCCGGGGTATTATCCACCGCCAGGACGACTGGGCTGTCCATCGGTGCGGCGCTGGTGGCGATGGTTATTGCGCTGTTGAACGGCTTAACCGGCCCAGGCGGCGCACAGTTTGCCGTTTATGTGTTTGGCCTCGCCTGCGCTATTGCGGCGATATCCTCTATTGCCAGTACCTTACGCTTGCATCGCTAAAGAAAGGAATGCCGGTAGTGGTGAAAATGCAACCGCTACTGGCACGTTCGATTATGAGTTTTTAGCATTTTTACCCGTTTAGCGCGGGTTCAAAATTTTTAATATATTCAGCAAAACAGATTGTTTTCTTTCGTTATAATAAGGCACTTGAATGCGCTGACCCCCGGACTGGACCTGCTTTCTGATGCTGGAAATAAAAAATATCGCCTGCCTGCGGGATGAACGAACCCTTTTTACCCACCTATCGTTTGCGGTACAACCCGGCGAGATTATTCAAATTTCAGGCCCCAACGGTGCGGGAAAAACCTCGTTATTACACCTCCTGACCGGGTTATCGACGCCAGAAGAAGGGGAAATTCTCTGGCTGGGCAAACCGCTGCGGCGTACTCGCGATAGCTGGCACGCGCAGCTCTTGTGGCTCGGTCATCAGGTGGGGGTTAAAGGGGCGCTAACGGCGGACGAAAATCTGCGCTTTTACCATCCTGAGGCGACCATTGAGGCGCGCTGGCAGGCGCTGGCGCAGGTTGAGTTGGTGGGCTTTGAGGATGTTCCGGTAGCGCAACTCTCTGCCGGGCAACAGCGGCGCGTCGCGCTGGCGAGGCTTTGGCTCAGCCGCGCGACGTTCTGGATTTTAGATGAACCCTTCACCGCGCTCGATGCGGCTGGCGTGCAAACGCTGACCACCCGGCTGGAGCAGCACATCGGCCAGGGCGGTGCGGTCATCCTGACCACCCATCAACCTCTGCGCCCTCTGTGCGTTCCCTTACGCACGATTATGCTGAGTGACGATGAGGCGGTCGCGGCATGATCAAGCAGATATTCTGGCGCGACCTGCGCCTTGCCTTTCGCAATTACGCCGAAATTATCAACCCGCTGTGGTTTTTCCTGATTATTATCACCCTGTTCCCCCTCAGTATCGGCCCTGAACCGCAGCTGCTCCGGCAGATTGCGCCGGGCATTGTCTGGGTGGCCGCGTTACTCTCTTCGCTGCTGGCAATGGACCGGCTGTTTCGCGATGACTGGCTGGATGGCTCGCTGCAGCAACTGATGCTGATGCCGGTGCCGCTGTCGCTGGTGGTGCTGGCAAAAATCGCGGCGCATTGGGTGGTCTCCGGGCTGCCGCTGCTGATAATCTCTCCGCTGATCGCTATGTTATTCGGACTTTCGACCGCGGAGTGGCAGGTGCTGGCCCTGACGCTATTGATGGGCACGCCAACGCTGAGCTTTATTGGCGCCATCGGCGTGGGGCTGACCGTCGGCCTGCGGCGCGGCGGCGTATTGCTGAGCCTGCTGGTGCTGCCGCTGATGATTCCGTTACTGATTTTCGCCACCGCCGCCGTGGGCGCGGCGCAGATGCAGTTGCCGGTTGACGGCTATATGGCCATTCTTGGCGCCTTTCTGGCGGGAAGCGCCACCTTAAGTCCGTTTGCTACCGCGGCGGCACTCAGAATTAGCGTGCAATAATTCCCGTTCCCTCGGGGCAATGAGGCAAAAAAAATGTGGAAAGTGTTACATCAACTCGCCATTCCAGAGCGCCTGTATAGCGTATGCGGACGATTCATTCCGCTGATGGCTATCCTCAGCGCGCTGTTTCTGGTGGTGGGCTGCGTCTGGGGATTTGTCTACGCCCCGGCAGATTATCAACAGGGTGAAAGCTATCGCATCATGTATCTGCACGTTCCGGCGGCGATGTGGTCGATGGGGATTTACGGCTCAATGGCCGTGACCGCTTTTGTCGGCCTGGTCTGGCAGATGAAAATGGCGGATAAAGCGGTGATGGCGATGGCGCTGCCAGGCGCGGTTTACACCTTTATTGCGCTGGTGACCGGTTCCGCGTGGGGAAAACCGATGTGGGGAACCTGGTGGGTCTGGGATGCGCGTCTGACTTCCGAACTGGTCCTGCTGTTTTTATACGTCGGGGTGATTGGCCTGTATCACGCTTTTGACGATCGCCGGCTGGCCGGGCGCGCCGCCGGGATACTGGTGCTGGTCGGGGTGGTCAACCTGCCGATTATTCATTATTCCGTGGAGTGGTGGAACACCCTGCATCAGGGCTCGACCAATATGCAGAAAACCATCGATCCGTCGATGCGCATGCCGTTGCGTTTAACCATTTTCGGTTTCTTATTCCTCTTTATTACTCTGACATTAATGCGTATGCGTAATTTAATTCTGTTGCAGGAGCGCCGCCGTCCGTGGGTCGTGGCGCTGGCTGGCGCTAGTAAGCGCGAGGAGAACTCATGACCAGCGCTTTTCACTCCTGGAGCGATTTCTGGCAGATGGGCGGCTACGCCTTTTATGTCTGGCTGGCGGTTGCAGTGACGGTCATCGCGCTGCTGATTTTGTTCATCCATACCCGCTGGCAGCGCCGGGCGTTGCTGGCGGATGTACGCCGGCAGATGGCGCGCGAGCGGCGGGTATCGGCGGCGCGTAAGCAAAGCACAATGAAGGGAGATGCGTTGTGAATCCTCGGCGTAAAGTTCGTCTCTGGCTCGCCTGCGGAGTGATTGGGGGGCTGGCGCTGACCGTTGGTCTGGTGATGTATGCATTAAGCTCCAATATCGATCTCTTCTATACCCCAGGCGAAGTGATATACGGCAAACGGGAAAATGGCCAGAAGCCAGAGCCGGGGCAGCGTCTACGTATCGGCGGCATGGTGATGCCCGGCAGCGTGAAGCGTGACGATAAAACCCTCGATGTGACCTTCAAACTTTATGATGCCCGCGGCGTCGTCGAGGTGAGCTATACCGGGATCCTGCCGGCGTTGTTCCGCGAAGGGCAGGGGGTTGTAGCCCAGGGGACGCTGCAGGACGGGACGCATATCCGCGCGAAGGAAGTGCTGGCGAAACACGATGAAAATTACACCCCTCCGGAAGTGAAAGAAGCGATGGAAGAGAATCATCATCCGGCTGAGAAGCCACAGGGAGCCGCGCAATGATCCCTGAAATCGGCCTCTTCCTGCTGTGCCTGGCGCTGGGCATTTCCTGCCTGCTGGCGCTATTTCCCTCCTGGGGCGCGATGCGGCAGGATGCGCGGATGATGGCGCTGGCGAAGCCGCTGTCGGTAGCGATGTTTGCCGCCATCCTCGGGGCGTTTCTCATTCTGGTGTACGCCTTTGTGGTGAATGACTTCACCGTTCTGTATGTCGTCAGTAACTCGAATACGCTGCTGCCGGTGTGGTATCGCGTAGCGGCGACTTGGGGGGCCCACGAGGGATCGTTGCTGCTGTGGGTATTGCTGATGAGCGGCTGGACCTGCGCGGTCGCGGCCCTGAGCCGTAATATTCCGCTGGAAGCCTCTTCGCGGGTGCTGGCGGTAATGGGGATGATCTCCTTCTGCTTCCTGGCGTTCATCCTGCTGACCTCAAATCCGTTCGTGCGCACGCTACCTGATTTCCCCATCGAGGGGCGCGATCTGAACCCGATGCTGCAGGATATCGGGCTGATCTTCCACCCGCCGATGCTGTACATGGGCTATGTGGGCTTCTCCGTGGCCTTCGCTTTCGCCATTGCGTCGCTGATGACCGGGCGCCTTGATAGCGCGTGGGCGCGCTGGTCACGCCCGTGGACGCTGGCGGCGTGGAGCTTTCTGACGGTCGGTATCGTGCTGGGGTCGGCGTGGGCCTATTATGAGCTCGGCTGGGGCGGCTGGTGGTTCTGGGATCCGGTAGAAAACGCCTCCCTGATGCCGTGGCTGGCGGGAACGGCGCTGATTCACTCGCTATCGGTCACCGAAAAGCGCGGCAGCTTTAAATCCTGGACCGTACTGCTGGCGATTCTGGCGTTCTCGCTGTGCCTGCTGGGCACTTTCCTGGTGCGTTCCGGGGTACTGATTTCCGTACACTCCTTCGCTTCCGATCCTACGCGCGGCATGTTTATTCTGGCGCTGTTGGTGATCACTATCGGCGGTTCGCTGCTGTTATTCGCCATCAAAGGCGGCAAGGTACGTTCCCGGGTGCGTCACGAACTGTGGTCGCGCGAGTCGCTGTTGCTGGGCAACAATGTGCTGCTGATTGCCGCCATGCTGGTGGTACTGCTGGGGACGCTGCTGCCGCTGATACACAAGCTACTGGGGCTAGGCAGCATTTCTATCGGCGAGCCGTTCTTTAATTCCCTCTTTATTGCGCTGATGATCCCGTTCTCGTTGCTGCTTGGGATCGGGCCGCTGGTGCGCTGGCGTCGCGATGAATTCCACAAGCTGCGTAAGCGGCTGCTGATTGCCGCGGTGGTTGCCGTCGTACTGGCCATCGCACTGCCGTGGCTGATGCAGGATCGTATTAAAGCCATGACCGTAGTTGGCCTGCTGATGTCGCTGTGGGCATTCGTGCTTACCGTGATGGAAGTGGTGGAGCGCGCCACCGACCGCCACCCCTTCTGGCGCGGGCTGACCCGCCTCGGACGCAGCCACTGGGGAATGGTCGCCGGCCATGTGGGGCTGGTGGTCACCGTCATTGGCATCGCCTTCAGTCAGAATTACAGCATCGAACGCGACGTGCGAATGAAGCCGGGCGATAGCGTCGATATCCACCAGTATCACTTTGTGTTCCGTGACGTGCGGGATATCACCGGGCCGAACTACTTTGGCGGTGAAGGGGTGATCGAAGTTTCGCAGAATGGCCATCACGTGAGTACGCTGCGGGCGGAGAAACGCATTTACAGCAGCAGCCGGATGGAGATGACCGAAGCCGCCATCGACGGCGGGCTGGCGCGCGACCTGTACGCTGCGCTGGGTGAAGAGCTGGCCGACGGTAGCTGGGCAGTGCGCTTGTACTATAAACCTTTTGTTCGCTGGATCTGGTTCGGCGGGATGTTAATGGCGTTTGGCGGCGTGCTGTGCATCCTGGACCCACGTTACCGCTTACGTAAATCACTGCCGGAGAACGCGTGATGAACCGCAAAGTCTTATATTTACCGCTGGCTATCTTCCTGATTCTGGCGGCGGCGCTGATGTGGCAACTGATGCGCAATAGCGACGGCGACGATCCTACCGTGCTTGAATCTGCGCTGGTGGGTAAACCTCTGCCGGATTTCCGCCTGGCGTCACTGGAAAAACCGGATGTCATGCTGGATCCCTCTAACATTATCAATGGTAAACCGGTGCTGATTAACGTCTGGGCCACCTGGTGCCCCACCTGTCGGGCGGAGCATCAGTATTTGCGCTCTCTGGCGGCGCAGGGCATTCGCATCGTTGGCATCAACTATAAAGACGATCGCCAGAAAGCGGTGAACTGGCTGCACGAATTGGGCAACCCGTATGCGCTGGGAGTGTTTGACGGCGACGGTATGCTGGGGCTGGATCTTGGCGTGTATGGCGCGCCGGAAACTTTCCTCATCGACGGCAAAGGCATTATCCGCTACCGCCATGCCGGCGATGTGAACGAGCGGGTCTGGCAGCAGGAGATTCTGCCGCTGTGGAATAAATACAGCCAGCAGGGGGGCGCGTGAAATATCTGCTCATCACTTTACTGACGGCGCTGCTCTCGTTTCAGGCGCTGGCGGCGATTGATACCTATCCATTTAAAGATGAGGCTCAGGAGCAGCAGTTCCGCCAGTTGACCGAACAGCTGCGCTGCCCGAAATGCCAGAACAACAGTATTGCCGATTCGAACTCGATGATTGCCGCCGACATGCGCAAAAAGGTCTGGCAATTGATGGAGCAGGGACAAAGCAATCAGCAAATCACCGATTACATGGTGGCGCGCTACGGCAACTTCGTGACCTACGAACCGCCGGTGACCCCCGCGACGATTATCCTCTGGCTGCTGCCGGCTTGTTTCGTTGTGGGCGGCGCGCTGGTGATTTTCCGTTTAAGCCGTCGCTCACGGGCTGAACGCGTCAGCGAGCTGAGCGCGCAGGAACAGGAACGCTTAAAGGCGCTGCTTGATGACAATAAAAGGACCCTGAAATGATTGTCGCTTTGCTCATCATGTTGGTGTTACTGCTGGGAACCGCGGCGCTGCTGTTTATTCCGTGGAGCGGCAGGCAGCGCGTTGACCGCAATACCATGAACCATATGATTTATCGGGCGCGCCTGCAGGAGCTTGATGAGGATCTTTCAGCGGTGAATGCGGCGCAGCAACAGCAGCTGGTTGACGATTTACGCTTGAATTTATTGGAAGATTTGCCCGAATCTGCCGAAACGAATCACAAAAATAGTAGTTATTGGGTGTATATTCTTGGGGTTATTATACTAACCTCTTTATGCGTAGGGGTTTTTATCCGAACGAGTTACATGACCCGCGTGGTTGAGTGGCAGCAAGTTGTCCAGCAAACGCCGCAGTTGATGCAGCGGGTGATGGATCCACAGGGTAAACCGTTATCGGAAGAAGAGCTGTTTCGACTGGCGCTGGGGCTACGCACCCGCCTGCAGCAATACCCGGCCGACCAGCTGAGCTGGACGATGCTCGGCAGGCTGCAACTGGTGCTCAATAATCCAGGCGCCGCGTTACAGGCGTTTGATAAGGCGCGACAGCTGGCGCCAGGCAATGCCGATGCGCAGCTGGGATATACCGAAGCGTTACTTCACTCTACGGATCCCAACGATAGCCGTGAAGCCCAGCAACTGCTCGATACGTTGCTGAAGAATAACCATAACGATGTGCGGGTGCTTAGCCTCGCGGCGTTTAACGCCTTTGAACATCAGCAGTATGACAAAGCGATCGCGGCGTGGCAGCTGATGCTGCAACTGTTACCGGCGGATGATGCTCAGCGAGAAATTATCATTCGTAGTATTGACCGGGCTAAAAAAGAACAAGCCGCTACACTGCAATAATTAAAATAACGTGAGTATTGCTCGAAGGCATATTGGATTTGCAATGGGTTATCGCTCTGAAATCACAGGATAATCATCCCCGGCTGATTATCCTGGCTCCGAAAATTTCCAAAAATTTAGTTGGATTAGAAGGTGAGTGCAATCGTTATAGATTTATTTATATAACGATTGCCATCTGGCAGGGACTTTTGCGTCTTTCATTTAGGAAAAGGGTTAAATAATAAGATGAGTAAACTTTCACTGGAACGCTCTGGTAGGCGAAAAATTATATTTATCGCCTTGCTGGTTGGGATCATTATTGGCGTGGTATTGCTGGCTGGTACCGCGACTATTATGCATAAAACCAGCGATACCGAATTTTGTGTGTCATGTCATACCATGCAGCAGCCTCTGGCGGAATATCAGGGCAGCGTGCATTTCCAGAACGATAAAGGTATTCGCGCCGAGTGCGCCGATTGCCACGTTCCTCATCAGCCGATCGATTATATGCTGACCAAAATTGGCGCCCTGAAAGATGTCTGGGGTGAAATGACCGGCAAAATCGACACTCCGGAAAAATACGAGGCGCATAAACTGGCGATGGCCCAGAGCGTCTGGGATGGGTTGAAGAAGAGCGATTCGGCGACCTGCCGTTCCTGCCACGACTATAAAGCGATGGATATTCTGGCGCAAACCCCTGAAGCCCGTAAGCAGCACCCGGTCGCGATCAAAGAGGGCGAAACCTGTATCGACTGCCATAAAGGCGTGGCGCATATTCTGCCGAACATGAGC
Source organism: Klebsiella sp. JN_Kp122 (assembly GCF_040062085.1). Classification (NCBI taxonomy): domain Bacteria; kingdom Pseudomonadati; phylum Pseudomonadota; class Gammaproteobacteria; order Enterobacterales; family Enterobacteriaceae; genus Klebsiella; species Klebsiella sp. JN_Kp122. Next base: position 64,576 of record NZ_JBEAHW010000042.1, on the reverse strand, counting down.
GGCCTGGCGGCGGCAGGGGCCAGCGAGCTCGCTAACGCGGCGGCGAAAACCCCGGCGACCGCGACCACCCTTTACACCATTCAGACCCAGCCGTTCTGGCTGAGCGAGAAAGCAGGCGACCATAACGACGGTAACCTGATGGCCTCCACTGAAGTGAAAGTGGTGAAACGTGAAGGCGACATGGTGCTGGCGGATGTTCATGGCTGGCAACAGGATGGCGTCACCGAAGCTTTCTACGCCGCGCGCGGCAAACGCATCATGAGCGCGCTGCTGGGCGAAGAAGCTCGCAAAGCGTTAAAAGTCTCTGGCTCCGTTACCGATGAAGAGACCAAACAGGTCTGGCATGAAGTCGATCTGCAGGTCTGGCTGCCGGCGAAAAATCTGATTGGCGATCAACAAAAAATCTGGAGTTACGCTTCTGAATTAATGGCTAACAACTGTACCGGCTGTCATGGCCTGACCGAGTTGAATCGCTTTAACGCCAACCAGTGGATTGGGGTGGTTAAAGGTATGTCCGGCCGTACTTCACTGACTCAGGAACAGGTTCGTCTCCTGACCCAGTACGTACAAAAACATGCGAGCGACATGCCAGCAGCGGCCAATCAGGACAAACAATAAGGAGCCATGATGAAAAAGAATAACGATTATGACATGGCGGATCAGAGCCAGGAACCCGGTATGAATCTGACGCGTCGCCGTTTTCTGGCTGGCGCCAGCGCCCTGATGGCGGCGCCGCTGCTGGCGGGGCTGTGGCCGCGTTCGGCGCTGGCGGAGGCCATTAGCCAGGCGATGCCGCAGTTTATCGCATTGCGCCAGGCGGAAAGCGGTATCCTCACCGGCGCCCACTGGGGCGCGTTTGAAGCCATCGTCCGCGACGGCAAAATGGTGGACGTTCGCCCGATCAAAGACGATCCGTATCCTAACGAACTGATTACCATGGCGCCGTATCAGGTTCACGCCGAAAACCGGATTAAATATCCGATGGTGCGTAAAAGCTGGTTAGAAGGCGGGGCGAAAAACGGTAAGCCAGAGCTGCGCGGCCGCGATGAGTGGGTCCGCGTCAGCTGGGATAAAGCCCTGCATCTGGTGGCGGGTGAAATCAGCCGTCTGCAAAAAGAGCATGGCCCATCATCTATTTATGCCGGTTCTTACGGCTGGAAAAGCGTCGGGATGTTCCACAACCCAAGAACGCTGCTGCAGCGCATGATGAACCTGGCAGGCGGCTTTGTCGGCTATTCCGGTGACTACTCCACCGGCGCGGCGCAGGTGATTATGCCGCACGTGGTCGGTTCCGTTGAGGTTTACGAACAGCAGACCGCGTGGCCAAACGTGATTGATAACAGCGAGCTGGTGGTGATGATCGGTTGTAACCCCATGATCACGCTGAAAAACAGCTGGAACCTGCCGGACCACGTCGGCCAGACGGGCTTTGAAGCGCTGAAGAAAAAGGGCACCCGGATGATTTGTATCGACCCGGTGCGCAGCGACAGCGCGCGTGAATTAGGCGCCGAGTGGATCGCCCCGCGCAGCTACACCGACTGCGCGCTGATGGCGGGGGTAGCCCATACGCTGCTGGCAGAAAATCTGCATAACCCAGATTTCCTGAAAACCTACACCGTAGGGTTCGATAAATTTGAAGCCTACCTGAACGGTAAAGAAGATGGCGTCGTCAAGGATGCCAACTGGGCTGCGGATATCAGCGGTGTTGATGCTGAGACCATCAAGCAGCTGGCGCGAGATATGGCGAAGCATCGCACCATGATCATGGGCGGCTGGGGCATTCAGCGTCAGCATCATGGCGAACAGGCCCACTGGATGATGGTGACGCTGGCGGCGATGCTGGGGCAGATTGGCCTGCCCGGCGGCGGTTTCGGCTTTAGCTATCACTACTCTTCCGGCGGTAGCCCAACCGCGCGCGGCGGTATTCTGGCGGGGATCTCCGCCGGTAGCCCAACGTCGCCGGCGGCGAAAGATATTACGCCGTTCCCGGTGGCGCGCATCGCCGATGCGCTGGCGAACCCAGGCAAGACCATCGACTATAACGGGACAAAGGTCACCTATCCGGATATTAAAATGGTGTACGTGGCGGGCGGTAACACCTTCCACCAGCATCAGGATACCAACAACCTGGTGAAAGCCTGGCAGCATCCGGAAACCGTGGTGGTGAACGAACCGTACTGGACGGCGACGGCGAAACACGCGGACATCGTACTGCCGGTGACCACCACCTACGAGCGCAACGACATGGACATGGGCGGCGACTATTCGCAGCTTTATGTCTTCCCGCTGCGCCAGTGCGTACCGCCGCAGAACGAAGCGAAAAACGACTTTGATGTCTTTGCGGGGATTTCCGAGATCCTTGGGGTGCATGAGGCCTTTACCGAAGGCAAAGATGAGATGCTGTGGTTGAAGGGCATGTATGATGAGATGAAAGCCCAGGCGCGTAACGCTCGCGTGGCGCTGCCGCCGTTTGATATGTTCTGGGCTTCCAACAACTACATTCGCTTCCCGATCCCGCAAGAGAACACCCAATGGGTGCGTTTCGCCGATTTCCGCGAGAACCCGCTGCTCAACCCGCTGGGGACGCCGTCAGGGAAAATCGAGATCTACTCTGACGCCATCGCCAAAATGGGCTACGAGGACTGTAAAGCGATTCCAACATGGATGCCGCCGCACGAGTGGTATCGCGGGCCGGAAGCCGAGAAATATCCGCTGTCGCTTAATACCGGTCACCCGATTAACCGTCTGCATTCTCAGCTCGATAATACGCCGCTGCGCAAGAAATACGCGGTAGCCGATCGCGAAGCCATCTGGATCCATCCGAAAGATGCGAGCGCGCGCGGCATCAGCGAAGGTGATCTGGTTCGCGCCTTTAACGATCGCGGGCAGATCCTGGTCGGAGCGGTGATTACCGATAACGTTCGCGAAGGTGTGGTGCGCATCAGCGAAGGGGCATGGTTTGATCCGGCCGATCCGTCACAGCCGGGATCGCTGTGTAAAAACGGTAACGTCAACTGTCTGACCTTTGACGTGGGCTCCTCCAGCCTGGCGCAGGGGAACTGTGGTCAGATGTCGCAGCTGCAGATCGAGAAGTACACTGGACCGGCGCTGAAAAACACCGCGCACGATGTGCCGGTAGGCGCGTAACCCGCAGCTGACGTTTGAAAGACAAAACGGACACTTCTTTGAGGGAGTGTCCGTTTTATTGTTGTGCTCTTTCCGGTAAGAGAGATTACCACGGCGCAGGTTTGCTATGGTTACCTGTGCATTCATATTAACAGTAAACGATCTTCTTAATGTGGATTAGAACTTACTGAATAAGATATTTTTGATACTAATGTTTTAATAAAAAAAGAGTTTTCTCCAGGAAGCTACGCCATGTTTCACCCCACGGTTCGGGATGGAACCTGTCATTCGCAATTTTCTCCATAATGGAGGTAAGCACTTCCTCATCTTCGATTTCTAATAAAGAGGAAATTTCTAATTTAGCATTTTCAATTGATGAGATACTGTAGTCACGATAGCTGCCGATAATCTCATTAATTGAATTGCCAAAATCATCGTGCTCGTTACTAAAATAAATAGTGAGCATATCCTGTATGGCAGGGTACTTACGGCCCGGGTTTTTATCCCATATATGGGTAAGACGTGAGAACATAGTACGGTTTCCCCTGATAAACGATGGTTACCAAATTTTAAGCTGGACAACTGTGCCTGGTGTTTGGCTTTAACGAATCGGCTAGGTAAGCGCTAGTCTGCGTACCGTCTTCAGGAATTCGTAGGTAGTCGTTTCCCATAACTCAGGCGAAAAATCATATCCATATCGGCTTTCGAATTCATCATCCTGCCTGTCCCTGTAACTCTCAATGAAAGTATCAATCTCTTAGCCTGCTGGGTAATTGATAGTGAGGCGCCCTCTGCTTTTTCCTGCACCAAGCAAAGATTTGATATTTTCTCGATTAAGATAGACTGCTCTAGAAATTACGTCTTTGCAACGGTTTCCAGAAGTGAGCGTCTCTGTCGGGTAATTCACTCTCTTGATTTTTCCCACCTGTAGACCATGCTCATTTGATACATGCGAGAAACAATAACGTCATCTTTAGCCGAAGGCGCTACAGGTAGTTGGCCTTTGGTATATCTAATGATGCCCCTTAACAATAAGAGACCACCATGCTTGAACTCCGTCCTAATTGCGAATGCTGTGATAAAGATCTGCCCCCTGAATCAAAAGAGGCATTCATCTGTTCATTTGAATGCACATTTTGTATTGATTGCGTGACCCAACGGCTTAGTGGCCTGTGCCCGAACTGCGGAGGGGAACTGGTGCGACGTCCAATACGCCCTGAAGCATCCCTCCTGCGATATCCTGCATCCAGTCAGCGTCACTATAAACAGTAGAGATGAAAACTATGTTCGCTCTTTGCTTATAACGTCCTAAGTGATCCTGCTTGCCGTCTGCTGAGTACCAGAAACGGATGTTAAGTATTGGGGCTCCATCATTGTATTGCTTTATGCAACTGCTGATTATGGTTGCTATGGCAGGCATTTTTCCACCGGAAAAAAAGCCGTAACCCAACATTACAAGGATTACCCTAGGTTTGAGATGCCCCTTCCTGAAAGATTTCGAAGAAGAACCTTTACGCACTTTCATCATACTTCTTTCAAAACTGCACCCTAAACGTTTATGGTGTGGATTCTCCTACAATTATGAAACAGATGTTATTCATGCCGAATGCACAAAAGAATAAAGACTGGGTCAAGCTTGCACACACACCAGGGAAAATAGAGCGCTTGGAGGCGTATTTCAGCGGGCATGGTTATGAACCTCATCGGCACGATACATATGCGATCGGCAGGACATTGTCTGGTGTGCAACGTTTCCGTTATCGTGGCAGTAAACAACATAGTTTACCTGGTGGGACGATGGTCTTACACCCGGATGAAATTCATGATGGAGAGGCAGGAACGCTCGAGGGATTTCAGTATCGGATGTTTTATATCGAGCCCGCTTTAATTCAGAAAATTTTAGGCGGCAAACCGTTACCATTTATTCACAGCGGGATCTCATCTGATCCCCGGTTATTTGCCGCTACCGGGCCGCTTTTAAAAGCGCCAGAAGATTCTATTGATACGCTTGAAGAAGAGGATGCCCTTTACGATCTTGCCCAGACTCTGGCAGTTGTGTCAGGGCAACGATTTCGTCGATGCCTTGTGGACTATCAGTCTGTCGAGCGCGCTCGCGAATATATACAATCTGAATTCAGCCAGAACATCACGCTGGATACGTTGTCCTCCGTCTGTGGTAAAGATCGCTGGAGCCTGAGCCGGGATTTTCGAACTCTTTTCGGAACGAGTCCTTATCGCTACGTAACAATGCGCCGTCTCGCATACTGTCGACATCTGATTCAGTTAGGCCTGTCACTTGCGGAGTCTGCGTTGGCGGCAGGGTTTTCAGATCAAAGTCATATGACACGCCAGTTTATAAAAGCATATGGCATTTCACCGGGTCGTTGGCAAACATTTATTCAAAAACGCCGTCCCTGAGTTGCACGATCGTTCAATACCGGTACCGCAATATTATTTATCCTCGGCGTTTCTTAGCCATTAAGGAATGTCATCATGTACTCACCTGTAAATCTGGAACAGAAGTTCTCTCTCTTCGATACTCACTGGCAGCCAAAAGTCATCGCGCAGATGAACGACTACCAATTCAAAATCGTGAAAATAGCGGGCGACTTTATCTGGCACTCACATCCGGAAACCGACGAATCCTTTATCGTAGTTGAGGGGGTTTTGCGTATTGATTTTCGTGACGGGTATGTTCTTGTCAAGCCAGGAGAAATGTTTGTTGTACCTAAAGGTGTTGAGCATAAAACGTCAGCTGAGACGACGGTAAAAATGATGATGATAGAACCCTGTGGTGTCAGGAATACCGGGCATGAAGGTGGGGAACGCACCGCAGAAAACGATATTTGGATTTAATTTGGGGAGATTTTAAGCCAGCCGATCGGCTGGCTTAAATAGTAGAAAACAAGTACATCGGCTTTTCTCCTTACTCAGCTTTGCTTCATGCCTGGAGCGGACGTTGCTAACCTGGTGATGTGGCTTTATCGGGGCATATCAATATCGCTAACATTGCTAAACTCAACGAGATATATGCAACCTGAATACGGAGCTCTTAATGGTCACCACACATGTTTTCATCGCGGTCAGTCTTGATGGGTATATCGCCCGACAGGATGGCGATATCGACTGGCTGTTGAAGCGCGATGACCCGACAGAAGATCATGGCTATGCCGCATTTATCGCAGACAAAGATTGGATCATTATGGGGCGAGGCAGCTATGAGAAGGTGCTGACCTTTGACGAATGGCCTTATGACCGACCCGTGCTGGTGCTTTCCCGGCAGCTAACTGATACTCCCGTGCCCGAAGCGCTGAAGGGTAAGGTGCAGTTTTCATGCTTCACGCCGAGGGAGGTTCTTGCTCACCTGAAGGAGAAAAACGTGCACAGGGTATATATCGATGGCGGGCAGTTAATACAGTCGTTCCTGCGCGAAGGTTTGGTCGCCGATATCGTTGTCACTATCGTTCCTGTCCTGCTCGGTTCGGGAAAACCGCTGTTCGGAGTCCTGCCCCATGATATCGATTTGACGCTATTATCCAGCCGCAGCTTCCCGTCGGGTCTGGTGCAGTCGCACTATCGGCTGTGAATCTGAGCATAGTGGTGACCTCCGCCGATAACCGCTGTGGTGATTGTGGGATCAGCCGAAAAGGATGCCATCTCTACAGGGACATTACTGTTCCTGCAAAAATATCTAGCCTGAATATAAACAACTCGATATTCTGAAATGCTTTGTATTTTTTGTGAACAGGAAAAAGTATGCTGAGTACATTACCCGATTTACATAGAAGTTTTGCAGAGCAACTCAAACTTAAATTTCAGTCTGATTCGCGAATTCACTCCCTTCTCGCTGGCGGCTCGATTGTTCATGGCGGGTTTGATAAATACTCCGATCTCGATTTTGTCGTTGTCGTAGACACTCTCCACTATGACGAAATCATGACGCAGCGTAGGGAACTTGCCGGAACATTAGGCCATCTGCTCCATGCTTTTACCGGGGAACATGTCGGAGAGCCTCGCCTGCTAATATGCCTGTATGGCCCAGAACTACTTCATGTCGATCTGAAATTCGTCACTCTGGAAATGCTCACTCAACGCGTTGAGGAGCCAGCAGTGTTATTTACCCGTGATAACACTGCTCTGCAGCGACAGCTGGCAAAATTTAGTGCTCACTGGCCTGATATGACGCCGGAGTGGTTTGAGTCCCGAGCCTGGATCTGGCTGCATTATGCAGTGGTTAAGTTGGGAAGGGGCGAACTCTTTGAAGCGATTGGTATGCTGTCATTCTTCCGTGAGCAGGTGCTGGGGCCAATGCTGTACCGCCGTGCCAATATTCCGCAACGTGGGGTTCGCCGCATTGAATTCCACGGCATTGACCCTGATGGCCTGCTGACTTCCACGCTGGCAACGCACGATCATGACTCCGTCAGCATGGCCATCAGAATGGCTGTTGACGCTTATATCAATCTGCGAGCTGATGCTCTGCCTGAGAATATCGCAGATGATGCGGCTCGTCGGGCGGTTCTTGCGATGCTTAAAGCGTATTCTGACAGGGTTTAAATCTGTACTCCGGTCGCTTACACGGCCGGAGTAAAAGTACCAGCGATCTAAATCCCAGAATTGGCTGTCGTAGTTTAGTTACTACAATCCCATGCTAAAGCCAGGTTCAGGTGTCAAGAGTAAGGTCCGCTATCTAAAAAACGTGATCTGCCTGTATGCGATATTTACACCATCACCACCATCATAGAGAACGTAGCCCGCTTCTTTGGATTTGGCAGATTCGATTTCTTTAACTGAGAGAGGTTTGGTTTGTCTTGGCATTGCCGGGTTTCCATAGTTTTAGACACCTCAAAAACAATAAAGCTTTATGAGGTGCCTAAAAGGTTCGATTTAATTAGTTGGCATCAGACTTCGCGGGACAAATTGCAGGCACAAAAAAGCCCGTAGGGCTTGCGCCATGCGGGCTCTTAGGACTTCATCGGATGACTCTGGTAATCACCGATGGAGAATTTTGGGCTGGCGTCCTTGTAATTGGTGGACGAGGTGGTTGAGTTTGTTAGGGATTTTGATTTTTTGCGTGAAGGGGAAGGCGCAAAAAGAGCGGCGATGATGTTGATATGGAAGGGTTTTTGTATCTTCTTGATTTTTAAGTTGATTGTTGGGAGCGGGATTTTCCGTGCTAGTTTAGGCTCTGGTGGACGCTATAGGCTTGTCGTTCGTTTCCGAAAGTGAGCGTTTCTGTCGGATAATTCACTCTCTTGAATTTTCCAGACTGTAGACCATGCTCACCTAATACACACTAACAACCGAAGGCGATACAGGTAGTTTGCCTTTGATATATCTAATGATGCCCCTTTAACAATAAGAGAGCACCATGCTTGAACTCCGTCCTAATTGCGAATGCTGTGATAAAGATCTGCCACCTGAATCAAAAGAGGCATTCATCTGTTCATTTGAATGCACATTCTGCGTCGATTGCGTGACTCAACGACTTAATGGCCGGTGTCCGAACTGCGGAGGGGAGCTGGTGCGACGTCCAATACGCCCCGAAGCATCCCTCCTGCGACACCCTGCATCCAGTCAGCGTCGCTATAAACAGTAGAGATGAAAACTATGTTCGCTCCTTGCTTATAACGCTCTTCATGATCTTGCTAGCCGTCCGTTGAATGCCACACGCGAACGTTGCTAACTTTGGCCCTTATTTATCAATGGGGGCAGATCAGTCAATCTATATGCTATTTGTTTTGCTCTTAAGTTCTGAACTATAGTGCCGATAGGGAAATTAAGTACTTTTGTCCTAAGGAAGCAAGGTTGTGAAAGATTTTTCAAAATACTCGAAAGCGTTAGGGATGGCTAAGTTCTATGTTTATGCATTTTATGACACTGAAGATGTATCAAAAAAACCGTTTTATATAGGCAAAGGCAAGTCAGAACGCTGTCTTGATCATATAAAGTGTAATGATGGCTCTCCGAAATCAGAACGAATTAATCATCTGTTAAAAACAGGAAATCTGGGAATCGACATACTACGCCATGGCATGGATGAGGCAACCGCGAAGCTTGTTGAAGCAACATGTATTGATCTCTTAGGTGTTGGAGAACTGACCAACAAAGTACGAGGAAGCAGCTCACTTATGGGGCGAATCACGCTGGATGAGCTCAACCATCTCCTTCTTAAGCAAGAGACGGAAATTGCACCTGAACATGCAGGGCTCGCTTTTTTGCTAAACAGCACCTACAAGTCTGGCATGAGTGCACTTGCATTATATGAAGCTACGCGTGGCGTCTGGGCAAAAGTACCAAAAGATGAAAACCTGCAATTTGCATACGCAACCTACGGCGGTTTGGTGATGGAAGTCTACGAGATACAGTGCTGGCTAAAGGCAGGCTCTCAACAGTACTTTACTCGGGAACTGATTATCCCCCCCGAAACCAACCGTTCAGAGTTTGTTGGGCGAATTGCATCACCAGAAGTCAGAGAATTATACGTAGGCAAGCTAATCAAAAAATCGCGCAGTCACGGTAGCCCTTTCGTAAAAGTTGGGCTGGCACAATAAACCGACTTGCTTTCCATCCATTGGTTAATACACCTTAATGCTTCTCATGTTGTTGAGGCTGCCAATGTCCGCTTCGTGCCAAAAGCGGAAGTTGGAGTGTCAGTAACTCTTTTAGAGTAAATGACTAGGTTATGTTAGATACTTACACTTGGATCGCAGTGAATCATTGTGTGCTCGAAGAGAACGTCTTAGAAATCTATGGAATGAAGGCTTGGCCACTTAACAAATTGATTAAAGCCTTAAAAAAAGATGGTTAGCACATTTTTCGATTTCCATATTTGTTAAATTAGTTAATGTTTTTATTAAATTTAAGGATGTTTTTGCTATGTCAGAAAACGAAAAGAAAAGAAAACGCCAGACTAGTGCTCAAAAAAAAGAACGTGCTGATTTTGCTGAGAAAGAAGCGAGGACAAAAGAATGGATATCAAACCAAGCCTCGCGTGCAAATAAATTACGCTCACAGGATAAGGAGTTTCATGGTCTGGAACGTGAGTTCATGTATTTACAAAATAAAATGCTTAAAGATTTTGAAATATCTAAAGATATTAAACATCCTAGAGATGTTGGTACGGTTAGAGAAGAATTGCTAAGAGCTTTCTTTATAGATAATAAGCTTTTGCCGCTTAGTTATGCAATCTCAAAATCGAGCGTCCGTGTTGCATCAACAACCGGACACATTAGTAATGAAATTGATATTCTTTTTTATGATGCATTAAATGCATTTACGCTTATGCAGCGACAAGATATCTACGAGGTTTTACCTGTTGAGTACTGCTATGGTGCTATTCAGGTAAAATCAAAACTTACAAAAAAAGAGTTAGGAAGTGCATTCAAAAATATTGCCTCATTCAAAAAATTAAAGAGAATGGTTAGTAATCAGGGTATTATTGTTCATTCAGACACTAAAATTCAGAAGGATGGATTCGGTGTTATTTTTTCTTATGATACTGACATGGAGTGGAGCGATATCGTTTCAGAGTTAGAAAAGCATGCGCAAAGTTATGATAAAAGTTTACTCCCTAATGCGGTCTTCATACTTTCGAAAGGCTTTTTCATATATGGCGATGAACGCTTTGGAAGTGTCTATAATTCTGACATGAAGAACTTTGGAGACATTATTGTATATGGTAATCCTGATTATCAAGGGTGTTGCCTTTATCAACTTTATGATATTATTTTTAATTTACTTAATAACACAAAAACTAAAAATGCATTTCCAAACCAGTATTTTAGACTCCCATTAACTGCGGGGGATTACTCTTACGAATATAAATTAGGCTACTTTGCAGAATATGGTCATTGTGAAACACATGGAGACTTTGCAAGAACATATACTCCAGAGAAACTTGAACGCCTAATTAGTTGGTGCCAGACAGCAGAACTAATTAATTGGGTGAAAGCCACGGATATAGCTTATGGTAATGCAGGTGACAACTATGAGGCTTATGAAAGGCAGCCAGGCGATGTAATAATTTACAATCCAGAACATTTACCTCTTAGTGATATTTTAGTCAGCGATAGAAAAATAATTGTTAAAGGCAAGGAAATGCTAACCAAAGTACTTGCTTATGATGCGATAAAATGTGGCGGAATGAATATTTTAATTCCTTATTATTATCAAATCACCGAGGACTTAGTTCAAAGTTGTCCCAAGTGTAAAAAAAACGCTCTTAATAAAAATTCAGCTGATAAGAGCTAATACTACCATTTATAGAATGACAGACAGTTTTTTGAGGTCTAAATTATATTTAATATCACAGATTAATGCTCAGAGACCGTTTCAGAACAGTCTCTGACTGCATCATTAATTAACAAAGTAAATTTCCTTTTAACGATAGAAGGTAATAATGAAATTATCATCTTCTATTTACGTTCATCAAACTAAAGTAAGTCCGTTTTTCGCTCATAGCGGACATGTCCTACTGTTATTCTCTACGTACCAAGAGAATAAGCCCTGTATATTAAATGCATTAAATGATCATGTAAGTATGAGCCTAAATCATAGATTGAGGTTATTGAGAGTGCCGAGCCTCAAGGTGCACCGGTCTCGCATTTTCACCTCACTGCGTGTTGATGCCGAGTAGGTTAATTAACTGCTCGACAATCTTGTCCTCATCGAGAACCAGATTCACACTAGCCACCTGTAATTGTTCCTTGCCTGCTAGAATCCTATAGCCTGCATTCAGAGGTTGCGTTCCCAGACCTGCATGATGTGGATAGAGAAGCATAACTTGTGGGCATTGATAAATCCGTGCATAGGCCATCATTTGGTAGACATCAGCCTGCGATATGCCATGCCTGGCATCTTCGGGATGACGCCCAATACGCTTCCATTTAGTGTCTATGATCATAACAATCTGATGGTCCCGCTCGATAAGCAGATCCGGTCGGGTCTGGAAGCGTGGTTTGCCTTCTTTTACGTCCTCGATCAGACAGTATAATCTGCCTGCCTGTGCACGAACCGTCCATTCCGTACCGCGTACAGCACGCTTCGCCAGCGCCGCTATATATGCCTCGAACAGGTCGTTCATTGGGAAAAGCAGTGTAATCCCGTTCTGCGCTCGTTTATCGTGGTGTGTAGCTTGCCAGTCGCGTCGCAGGAGAAGACGTGCCAGATTGTAGAGGGCTTCCCAGCGATGATTGGTTCGGTCGATCCGTACCTGTGACCACGGCAGATGACTGAAAGGGACGTCGCTAACACCCGCTAACAGGATGCGCAATTCATTCAGACGACGGAGAGTATCAGCAGCGCGGGCATAATGGTGAAGCAGAACTACACACGCCTTCATAATTCGAAGCAGGGCGGTATCAGCCGACAGTTCGTCGTAACGACAGGCGAGACGGTCGGGGCGGACGGCAAGCGTAGTGAATTGTCGTTTGATATTGAGCCTTCCGCGCAATGAGGGCAAATCGTCTTCCTGTGCCAAATAGGTGCGCGGTAATCCCCGATGTACTTCAGATAAGAGTCGCTCGGCGAACAAGCGGATGAGTATCTCAAGTAAGCTTTCAGCTTGTCTCGCCATTGTTGCAGCCTGTCCATTGCCGAGTTTAAGGCCGAGGGCGACATCAAGCATACGTATCAGGCGACTGCGTATTGTGGCGTCCGGTTCTATCGTCTCGTCGTCGAATTTGGGCAGGATCTCAAGGCTACATCCCGGAGCGGCAATGACCCCAACCATTTGCCCGGCAATAATTTTGTTATGGCGATCGATTAAGATATTAGTACCGTGCTGATTTGCCAGCGGATGCTCGCGCGCCGCCGTAAGCAGCGCGTTAGCCTGAGGGCGGGTAAAAGCATGAGGAGCGTTTATGCTGCTTTCAGTGTTCACACAAACACCACCCCATTCGCGAACCGTGAGGTGCGTCATTCTTTCGATTCACCAGCCACCTCAAGATCGGTGACATTTAACGTTCTGGTTTTGCCTATCAGTCGATCAAAGGCGTCATTTCTGAACGGTGCACGTACCGACCAGCTTGATAATGGTTCCCCCTCTATTCCGGGTGGCGGTAAAATCAGCGCTTCCTGCATAAAACCATCGCCCAGCACTGCCGCGATTCGGCTCCAGTCCTCGAAGAAATACTCTTGTAACAGCGGTATGACCTTATTGCGCACTGCATCTTCAACTTGTGCCCTGGATTCACAATTGATAAAGAAGGCGTGTCCAATGCGATATTCCCGACCTATAAGATATTCAATACGCTGGTTGATGGTGGTAAGAACGGCTTTGAGATCGATCCCCTCTACTTCACTTAGCAGGGTTGCGTCGGGAGCCATTTCCCGGAAGTTGAATCGCCGCCTTAATGCTGTGTCGAGCAATGCGATGGATCGATCGGCGGTATTCATGGTGCCTATGATATGAAGGTTGGCGGGGATGCCAAAATCTTTCTTTTTCGAATAAGGCAGAGTTACGGTGAGTGCATCAGGCATTCCAAGACGTTTATCCGGCTCAATTAACGTAATCAGTTCACCGAACACTTTCGAGATATTTGCCCGGTTGATCTCATCAATAATGAGGACGAATTGTTCTGGTTGTCCTTTAACATCGGAACTATTATCCAGGTTCTCTGTACTCGAGAGCAGTCTGCCTAGCGCCGGGATATTCACACGACTGGTGGCAATGGAATAGAGCGTCCGCATGGTGAAGTTACCATCGATAATTGTATCGAGTGGCAGTGGTTCATCAAGGGTCAGTAGCCAGCGAACTGGGCGGCGGTGGGCATAGTAACCTTCGGCTTCAGGAACGAAATAGTAATCACCAGTTATTTCAGCGATAGCGCGAAACGCAGTGTTCCCGTAAGGGACAATCACGATATCACCAGGCTTCATTTCGCAACGGAAGGGATAGGTTTGCGTCCAGTTACTAGGCGTCAGATTCCCTGGATTTTGCTTGATCCATTCATCATGAATCGCGTTGAACGATGAGAATCTATCCGCGCTCCAGTCTATGGTCCCACCCCACCCCAGAGCGATATACCCATTGTCGCGGGCATCTTCATACACATCGTCTTCGGTGCCAATTGTCCCTTGCCCCATTTTCCAGAAGCGTTTCTGGGATAGTTGCAGTGCCGAGGCATCTGTCTGTGCACGGGGTTGTGTTCTGGCCTGATCGGCAAGGGCACAAATTTCTCTGAAGAGCCCCGGCGTAGGCATGAGTCTGAATCCAGCAGACGAAGACTCATCTTCACCGATTTCTGGACGAAGACCCTCAACGAAGGTTTCGTAGTCATAGCTCTGGTGGAATGTGACGAAAGAGATTCTCTTTTCTGCCATCAGTTCGTTATAGCGCGCCATCAGGGCCGCACGCCCATCTTTTGAGTTCGGATAGGCATCTTTGCCATCGCAGAGCGCTACGGCTTCCCTCGCCGTGTGATAGGTCTTTCCAGTACCTGGAGGACCGTAAAAAATAAGGTTAGTCGGAGTTGGTTTAGTCTGGGCCACCAGTTCGCTTCCTTCCGTAAGGATGAACGTATATTTCCGGGTTGTGCTCTTTTTAGGCCCTTCCGTCACCGGAGGGGGAACATCCGCTAGTTCCTGAAATTTTTGACCATCAAGAGCCTGACAGATGTTCGGCCATCCCTTGTCGAGACCCATTTCAGTATTCAGAGGACCAACTACCAGGGTGACACTTGTGTCACCTCGCTCTCTGGCTGGGGTGATGTAGTTTTCAAGGACATAATCCCGAATTTCGTCGGCCTGAGAGTCATCACCGCTCAGAAAACGTCCATATTGTCCGAGCCAGCTATTCCAGTTAGACAATCGGTTAAGCGGTTGCTCTGATTCAGGCATTAGTAACCGATAGTCATTGCCGTTGTCTTTGGCATCACGGCGAATCTCTTTGATCCGCTGCCGCAATTGTGCAAATCCATCCGCCTTGTAGGCTGCATCCAGATCTGCATGAGGAGAACCAAGTGCTGCGAGATTTTTTTCTATAGTTTTGACAGCATAAATACGGGAATTGAGGCCTGCTTGCGTTTTGGCGCCTTTGCTCTTCAACCATTCCTGAAATTCAACTTCGAGCATTTCCGATGCCCTCTCATTTTCGTTAACTTACTGATAGCTATCATTGTGGATGATGGAAGGGGCAGTACAGCAACTCTTCGCTACAGATTGCCAATACTATTAATCTTCCGTGCTGATTGTCTCGCTTGCGGGGCGAAGAGTTTGACCAACCTGACATAGCAGACAGGCATCATCCTCGAATGTCATGGTCCCTCAGGAGTGCAGCCCAAGCGCTGTGTCGCTTACCGTAAACATAGCACTATGGATGCCTCGGTCAAGGTATGTTTTTCCATAATTTATTGATAAGAAACAATAATAGTTATTATGTAATGAGTTGAACCTTTATGAGCCTTTTAATAAATCGCCATGCCCAAAGCTATGTAGCAGCTGAAGGTACAGGCATTGAGCATGGGCATTTTAGCTTCGTCTACCGGACGTTCTGAATGTAGGTATCGGTAGACCGTAAAGGGTGCTGCTGATGGATTTGATGGAATTGCCCATACAGATGACCAAATGTTCCTCCACCCCAAATCTCACAATTCTCTCCCTTACCCTTAAAGGCCTTTAAAGGCCCTTTAGCGAGCTTTTGCGGGCGTAGCATTATTCGAGCCAAAGTTGGCTAAAATCCGGCCATCCCAGCGTATTTAAATCCCGCCAGGTAAATGACTTCTCGGTCGCAAATTCCATCCAGTGATGCAGCAAAGGAATGACATATCGCTGGTGGGTAATCTCATGGAAAAAGTCGGCAATGCTGGCGAATGCCTGTTCATCGTCGCTGTTCAGAATGGTCGGCAGCAGGGCGTTCAGGTTTCGTCGCTGGGCTTCAGGCAAGCGCGTAAACAGCGCGGTGGAAGCCAGCCATTCCAGAAACGCCGGAACCGAAAGGGTATCGAGCATAAAGTTGCTAAGCCAGATATCCGCGGGAGGGCGCGGCTGGCTGTTAAAGCTGTCAAATGCGTCGATCCGTATCTCGGCGCGAATATGCCAGCGCTCAAGCAGGATGCGAATCGCCCCGGCAAGCTCCACCAGTTCCGGCTGCTGAAAGGTGCTGATGATCACCGGCTGACGCAGGTTAAACGGCGCGGTGACCCCGCCAAAATCCACCGGGCGGTGGTTCCACTGCGGCAGCATGCCCTGAGCCACGGAGAGGATGCGCGCGTATTCGTCGGGAAGCTGCGTCTGGCTGAGGAGTTCGACAGGCTGCAGCAGGTAATTGATAAACTGTCTTCCGGCCTCATCCGCAAAGGCACCGTCACCGTCGAGCAGTACAAAGCAGCATCCCTGCTCCAGACTACGCTCGTTGAGCGGGCGGTCATCCTGCGCCTCCTCGCCCCGTAGCAGGGGGATAAAGCTCATGCTGATATGCTCCGGAGCCCAGGTGAAAATGGTGATCTCATCCAGTCCGGGGCGCGCCTGATGCCAGTGTTGATTGCGCCGCAGAACCATAAAGTTGTCGCTGTGCTCCTGCAGGTGGAAAGCGCCGGTACAGCGGATGTGTCCATGCTGGTAATCAAACAGCATCGTTGGCTGGGTGGCGAGCAGGCAGTCGAGCCGTCTGACCGGATGGTGCGTTTCAATCACCAGATGCCAGGGGGCGTCAGCGGTGATGGTTTTGATTGGGCTGAAAAGTGGGGTGAACTGCGGGCTCTGGCTGGCGGCGAGCAGGCAGCGCTGAACGGCGCTGGCATCCAGTTCGCTGCCATCGGCAAAGCGGGCGGTGGATTTCAGCCAGAACTCCCAGCGGGTAAAGTCGTCGTTGTGGGTCCAGTAGTGTGCGATATCGGGGACGATCCTGCCCTGAACGGCATCATAGCGCGTCAGCCCGCTCAGGCACTGGCGCAGGAGGTGGCGTTCGGTCCGCCGCAGGGGAACGAGCGGGTTAAGCGGATCCAGATTGCGATAGTAGGGGATGCGCACCCGCGTTTCGCTGCTTTTATCCTGTACCCCAAAGCGCCACAGGCTCAGGCGATCCAGCAGATACTTGTCGTTGCCGATAAACCGCAGCACGTTGCCGTAATCCTGTTTCTCCAGCAGCTTAGTGACATTCTGGCTGAACAGCTTTTCCGGCGAGGTTAACAGGTGGAGCCGTGAGCGCTTACCGCGCCCGCACTGCGGCTGCCAGTCGAGCCATTTTTCCTGATGCATCTTTTTCAGCGCAATCCGGCAGTTACGCACCGAACAGCCGAAGATGGCGGCGATCTCCTGCATCTGTAATTCGTGTGTCTGACATGCGCCGTAGCGGGCGTGCAGCCTGCGAAAATGCGCCTCGAAGATACTCATATGATGACCTCCTGCCGAACGTGATTTCCTCTTTTATCCCTTTCTGACGGTTTCCGGCGTGATTACCCTCATAAATTTTCCGGTTTTAAGCGAAAACCGGAAATAACTTTCGTCTTTGATTGCTGTTTTTTTAATCACCTCCGGTTCGGATACTGAAGGTGTTCGGAGCAGAACCTGCTGTTGTGCGAATCCCTGTCATAAAGACGCGCTCAGGAGATCGAGATGAAAAGATTCAACCTTCTGCAAATGTTACAAAGCATCGGGCGATCGCTCATGATCCCCATTGCCATGCTGCCTGCCGCCGGTATTTTGCTGGCCTTCGGCGTCAGCTTTCAGGATCCCAATATTGTCGCCAGCCTGCCGTTTCTTGGCGCTGACTGGCTGGTTCACGTGCTGAAGCTGATGGCGGAAGCGGGCAGCGCGATTTTCGCTAACCTGCCGCTGCTGTTTGCGGTCGGCGTGGCGGTGGGACTCAGTGACGACCAGGGGATTGCCGGGTTGTCGGCGATCGCCGGGTTTCTGATTATGAACGTCACCATCGGCCAGTTTCTTGGGATCACGCCCGAATCAGTGGCGCAGGTGCGTGACTACACGATGGTGCTGGGCATCCCTTCGCTCCAGACCGGTGTGTTTGGCGGCATCATTATCGGGATTATCGCCGCCTGGCTGTATAAACGCTATTACCGCATCCAGCTTCCGTCCTGGCTGGAGTTCTTCTCCGGCAAGCGCTTTGTGCCGATAGTGACCTCCTTCGCCGCGCTGTTTGTCGGGCTGGTGATGGCGGTGGTCTGGCCGCCGATTCAGCATCTGATTAATGGCCTGTCGAATACCATGACGGTGCAGGGGCCGGGCGTGTCCGCCTTCCTGTTCGGTTTTGTCGAGCGGCTGCTGATCCCGTTTGGTCTTAACCATGTCTGGTGGCCGACGTTCTGGCTGCAGTTTGGCGAGTACGTGAACAACGCCGGGCAGGTGGTGCATGGCGACCAGCTTATCTTCTTTGCCCAGCTGAAAGATCAGGTGCCGATTACCGCCGGAACCTTTATGGCCGGGCTGACGCCGATCAAGATGTTCTGCATTCCGGCGATTGCGCTGGTGATCTACCGCTGCGCCAGCCCGGAAAACAGAGCGCGGGTGAAGGGCATTATGCTCTCTGGCGCGATCACCTCCATCGTCTGCGGCATTACCGAGCCGATTGAGTTCTCCTTCCTGTTTGTTGCGCCCGTGCTGTATGGCATTCACGCCGTCCTGGCGGGGCTGGTGTTCCTGCTGATGGAGTGGTTCAGCGTGCACATCGGGCTCTCTTTCTCTGGCGGGCTTATCGACTATCTCTTCTTTGGCGTCCTGCCGCGCGCGCCTCACTGGTACATGGTGTTCCCGGTCGGGCTGGTGATGGGGGCGCTGTACTACGTCCTGTTTACCTTTGCCATTCGCCGCTGGAATTTGCTGACGCCGGGGCGTGAAGTCGAAGAAAGCGCAGTGACTCAGGAAAGCGAACAGAACGACCTGGTGAGCGGCATCATTCTGGCCTATGGCGGGCTGGGAAATATGACCAGCATCGAAGCCTGCATGTCGCGTCTGCGCATTGACGTGACGGATAAGACGCTGGTGGACAAGGCGCTGCTGAAACAGCTTGGCGCGGCGGGCGTCGTCGAGGTCGGGAACAACATTCAGAGCGTCTTTGGCATGAAATCCGATCGGCTGAAAGAGGCGATCCGCGCAGCTAACGCGTATACACAGGAGGCAAAATGAAACAGCTACACCACAGCGGTCTGCCGCTGTATCTCGATGACGATGGCGTAATGGCGCTGAAACCCCCGCTGAACTATCTCGGCTTTGGCCGCAAAAGCGCCGGGCAGATGGCGGTGGTTTTACCGGAGTTCACCGAAGCGCAGCGTGATGAACCGGCTTACGATGTTTATCGCGGGCTCAGCTTTGCGGAGGATCAGGAACGGCTTGCTGCCGACCAATACCAATATGACATCACCATCATCATGCCGGGAACGATTGGCAAAGAGCGCAAGAAAACCAGCGGTCATTACCACGGTTATAACGACACGCGGCGCAACACCCACCCGGAAGTGTATGAAGTGATTAAGGGCTCGGCGGCATATATCCTGCAAAAGTCGCCGGATTTTGCCGTCGTGCCAAAAGATCTGCTGGTGGACGATCTTATCGTGGCGGTGGTGAAGGAGGGGCAGAGCATTATCGTACCGCCGAATTACGGCCACTGCTCCATTAATATCGGCGACGGGCCACTGGTATTCAGCAACCTGGCGTATAAACCCTGCGCGGTTCACTACGACACGGTGCAGTTTTACCACGGTATGGCCTGCTACATCGTGGAGGAGAACGGGCAACTCTGCGTGCGCAAGAATCACTACTACCCGCATATTCCGCGCATCAAATTCGCCACCGTCAAAGAGAATCCGCATCTTGGAATCACCTTCGATACGCCGCTTTACCAGCGCTATCGCGCCGCGCCGGAACGTTTTCACTTTCTGGGGCATGTCGATAACTATGTCCGGGAAATCATGGGGATGCTCCAGTATGAGGATGATTTATTCCCGCTCAGTCAGGAGGACGCATGATGGAAACGCAATCTGTTGCAGGTGTCGCCTGTAGCGACCTGCATCAGGCGATGTCGCGGATTGACGGTGCTGCGCTGGCGCGTCTGGAGCAGGCCATCGCTGAAGCAAACGCGATATTTGTTTTTGGTGCAGGGCGTTCGCTGTTAATGCTGAAAGCTTTTGCGATGCGCCTGATGCATATCGGCCTGAAGGTGCATGTTGTCGGCGATGTGGTCACGCCTGCGCTGCAAAAAGGCGACCTGCTGCTGCTGGCCAGCGCATCGGGCGAAACGGCTTCGCTGGTGAATGTGGCTACGAAAGCGAAACAACTGGGCGGCACAGTGGCCCTGCTGACCATTTTCCCCGAGTCCACGCTGGGGAAACTGGCGGATGTGGTGGTCAGGATCCCTGCCTATACCGACAAACTGCCGGATGGACCCTATAACGTGAAAGGCATTCTGCCCGGCGGTAGCCTGTTTGAAGAGGCTGTCATGGTGTTGGGCGACGCCATGATTGTGAATCTGGCCCAGTCGACGGGATATCGCTTAACCAAAGGTTTTGCGCTGCACGCCAACCTCGAATAGTCATTCGATACAAGGAAACCAACATGAAATTACAGCTTGCCCTGGACGAGTTAACCCTGCCTGAAGCGCTGGTATTTATTGAGAAGGTGGTTGATGAAGTTGATATTATTGAAGTGGGAACACCCTTTCTTATTCGGGAAGGCGTGAACGCGATTAAAGCCATTAAAGAAAAATACCCGCATAAGGAAGTGCTGGCGGATGCGAAAATTATGGATGGCGGCCATTTTGAGTCGCAGCTGCTATTCGATGCTGGGGCAGACTATGTCACGGTATTAGGCGTGACTGATGTGCTGACGATCCAGTCATGCATCCGCGCGGCGAAAGAGGCCGGAAAGCAGGTGGTGGTGGATATGATCTGCGTCGACGATCTGCCCGCGCGGGTCCGCCTGCTGGAAGAGGCGGGCGCGGATATGCTGGCGGTTCACACCGGCACCGACCAGCAGGCGGCGGGGCGCAAGCCGATAGATGATTTGATAACGATGCTTAAGGCGTGCCGGAAAGCCCGGATTGCCGTGGCAGGCGGCATCAGCAGCCAGACGGTGAAGGACTATGCGCTGTTAGGCCCGGATGTGGTGATTGTGGGGTCGGCGATCACACATTCGGTAGATCCGGCAGGTGAAGCGAGGAAGATTTCGCAGGTGTTGTTGCAGCATCACTGAGGTTAGACGAACAGAGTGGCATCTGGCGCGATTGTGTGCCAGATGCCGGATTAACCATAAGATTATGCCTTCAGTCTGATTCATAGATTCACTTCCTTCGCGCAAGTGGCTCGATTATTCATGCGGATTTGATAAATACTCCGATATGGATTTTATCATTGTCGTAAACCCTATCTACTATGACGAAATCATTGCGCAGCGTAGGGGGCTTGGCGGAACCCCAGGCCATCTGCTGCATGTTTTTAGCAGGGAACATGTCAGAGAGACGGTCGCTTACATGGTCGGAGTAAAAGTATCACGAGAGATACTGTCATTATCCAAAACTCGCGATGGACATCTCAATTTAGTTACTGCAATTCATGCTGGTGGCTAGGTTCAGATGTCCGGGAAAGGGAAGAGTTCAAATGTCTGATTAGTGCCAGGAGCGGACATTAAGTGACCAGATTCAGTAAAACACTACAATAGGACGTAAAGTAGTTGATGGTAGCGATAAGTTAAAAATGTAGTGTTTGTTTCAGTGATCCTACACGCAATGCTTTCCTCGTAACATCTGCCAGCTTTATGAGGTGGTATTAATGCATAGCATGCTGCTACGACGACGTCATCTAAAGCAGAGCATTTTTCTCCCCCCTCCCATCCACAATTTATATTAAACGACAACGTAAATTTAATCGTGATCATTGCATCAAAGTAATAACGATAAGGTCCACCATAAAATGGCTAAAAATCATAATCTCTTGCTTCTATTTGTCTTATGGCTTCATTTCTAAGAGTTGGAAACTGATTTGCTATCTTTCTGTTTATAAGACAAAACATAGCATCATGAATATCTGACCCCTCAACATATAACCAACTGATAACATAATTTACAGCGTTATGTCTTATGGTATTAACTGTTAGCCTATCCTTAGTTTTTTTATCAAGTTTGGTTAGATTGCCGAGTTTTTCATTATTATTATTAATCCACCATTGAGTAACCGACTTCCAGAAGGTTAGGTCAGATGAAACAAAATGTATTTCAGCCATGTTTTTCTTCGCGTGTTCTTCAGGTGTTAAATTGTTCTCTGAATCATATTGGAGGTTGTTCTCCATAACATTTAAATTTATCCAATGATCAACACGAACACCTTTCTTTGAAAAAAGCACCCCTAACATAAACCACTTTGTCGCAGAAATCTTTTCGGCTTTCAATAAAAAAAGTTCGCTCACCTTCACCCCTTGAACAGTAAGAAAATGAAGGTTCTTCATGAATGCACTAGCATCCGATTCAGTGTAGTTATAATGAGAAATTAGGTTTTTTTTGTTAATTTTCACGAAATCATCATTGATGATGACACATCGCGAAACTTTTTTATGGTTTTCCTGAGAGCTTCCAGTTATGGTTTCTTTCATTCTTTCGAAGATTACAGGTAGTTTATTTTTTTTACTTATTCCTTTTGATATCAATTTAATAATATTATATAAATTAACATCACCGGGCTCTCCTTTTTTTTCCATTCCCATATCAATAACCTCTCTAAAAGATAGACTGGTGGGAAATGAATACTCTAAGTTAACAGTAGTATTGCTATCTACTATACATTGGCAATGCAAAATTGGTCTTAAAAGCAAATCTAGTACAGGTTCTGACAATGACATACCACGTTCCAACATGAGATTAGCAATATCACCAGTAGAATCTCCATCATTTGATTCTTTATCGCTATCCTTTCTAATTAAACTAATTACTTTGGGGTGTGATAAGTTACTCTGGTTCATTTTTTGTCCTTGTTTTTATTTGGTTTTTTCTTGAAGGATTTTTTATATTTGTATTTTAGTCACTGACTGTTAATTTTAGTATAGCGTAAAAGTTTACGATTCCCACTCTACTCCCCGTATTGCGTGATACTATTTGAAGGTGAAGAATAGATGATTTCCTAATTTTACTCAAGCAGTTTGACTTGTTTTTTAAATGTCCAAGCATAATATCACCGCACCTTTAAATAGTATTTAAAGATCATGGGAGAAACTATTCATAAAATTTTCAAGCATTTTAGATGTATGTCTTGGATTAGGTTGATATTGTAATCCAATTGTTTTAAATATATAGGAATCTATCCAAGAAAAGCTTTCTGAAATCAAGTCGGTAATATTACTTTTAGATGGGTATGTGGAATTATCAAACTTGCCCTCATGTATTAATTTATTTCTTAGTTTCACAGCGTCAAAGGTTAGTTTTTGGATTCCTACTCGATCTGCAGCTCCAGCTAAATAATCATAAAAACCAACCTGGGATCCTCTTTGCATTGCGTGTAATTGGGCAAATTGTCTTCCAGATGTTTTTTCAGTATCCCCAATGATTTGTAGTATAGTTGTGAGAAGGGTATATTGGTTTTCTAAAGACCATGCAGCAATTGAATCAAGATAATAATGCATTATAAGTAACATCTTTTCCGTGCTAAAAACGTTATTGTTGTTACAGAAGGACTCAACAAAATCTATATAATAACTTAAAGTGTTCAAGCAAGACTCAGGAGAGTGTATTGAATGATCTCTTGGGAATTTATCTCCTGGTTGAATTAAACCAACTTTGGAGAAAGGCGTTGAACAGGTTGGTCGAACAGATGTTCCAGTAATAAAAGAAAATGCAAGGCATGCCTTCAAAAGATTATCCATGATTTTATCGAAATAGCTATCTTCAATTAATCCAGACACCCTCAATTGGTTACTTGGTATATTTGTTGATATAGAATATGTATTGGCGCACGCACCATTTTTAATCTCATTAATAACATTATTGAAATCAGGGTGTTGTATTTTTTCTAAATTCCAAAGGATGCCATTAGTGGTAATTGAGAATTTATTTGGCATATCAGGTGGAAGTAAATTAGTTAAGTAAAAACCTTGCATTTTATAATCCTTTTTTAAGAGCTATATAAATTAAGATTTTTTTATAAACGCTACCATTTGTCAACAAAATTGTGAGGGTTAATTTTCTGTCCACATTCGCCACTTGTAGCATGACCTCGAAAGCATTTCACTTTAGTAGTGTTACATAAACCTAACCTCTATACAGAACGCTTGATATTAAAGCCATTAGCCCCCGAAGATGCCTTACAAATTCAGATGCTTTATCCACGTTGGGAGATAGTTCGCTACATGGTCTCTTCAGTACCATGGCCCTATCCTGATAATAATGCCGGGAATTACGTTAATAACGTTGCCCTGCCTGATATGGCAAATGGAATAGCTTGGTTCTGGACTATCAGACATCGTGAAACGCCTGACAAACTGATGGGCTTAATCTGTCTGTATGACATTGAAGATAAAACCGTGTGTTTTGGTTAGTTCCGGAGTATTAGGGCCAGGGCTTTATACGTTAGGCCAGTATTGCAGCTACGGATTATTGGTTTAATTCGTTAAATAAAGCCGTGTTGCGAGCACCTAAAGCGACTTTCAATAGTCGTTCAAAACGTATTTCAGACAGCAGTGGTATGCGGCTCATAAGGACTGAAGAGAAAGAGTATGTCAGCGGTCTACTGGATTCCGAACTCTGGGAAATCACCCGTGACGAATGGAATGCTCGTCAGGTTGGTTGATTAAGTTATGGAATGTCTGTTCTTCGTTCAAAGCTGACCATGCTTTCTAATAATGCCTGCGCTTTGTCTGGCTTGCTGGGTCAAGTGCCTTACCAATCAAAGTTACAGCCCTTAAAGTTATGGCATTATGGGCGTTCAGGTTTGCCGCTCTCCAGGCTGCGATGTACCGCCTCGCAGATCCGGCTCACTGCCAGTCCGTCCTCTGCCGTCACCGGATACAACGATTTCGTTCTGACCGCGCGCACAAAGTCATTGATGGGGTCGATACCGAAACCGCTGGCAACGCCGTTGCGGTGGTTGATGAAATAGCTGTTGGGCGTGAGCGTCATGACCGGAGTGGTGATTTCCAGCCCGCGATGCTGTGAAGTGCTGCGGATATACGTTGCCTCGCAGAGAATATCGATGCGCCCGTCGTTGTCCTTCGGGAAGCCCTCCGGCAGCACCCACGAGTTTTCCACCACCCACGAACTGCCATCGGCCATGGTCAGCAGGCTCTGCACACTGTCAAAGGTGTCGAGGCCACATTCGACCATCAGCCGCTTCTGCCCGACGGCGTACACTGACACCACCTCCTGACCAGAAAGGTGGCGCACCAGGTCAAAACAGTGGGAGCCGAGAAACCACACCGGGGAGCTTGCGCCCGCCCAGTTCAGCCACTCCGTCGGCACGCTGATGACATCGTCCATGCTGATATGGCCGCGCAGGATGCGCCCGGCTTCCGGCTTCTCCAGTTCAGCCTTAATGCGCATGACCGCCGGGTCCCAGCGTTTGTGGAAATCGACGCCGACCAGCAGGTCCCGCTGCTGCGCCATCTCCACGATAAGCTCGCACTCGCGTACCGAGGTGGCGAGCGGTTTCTCTGCCAGTACATGTTTGCCGTGGCGCAGGGCGGTGAGGATGGATTCGGTGTGGTACGGGTCCGGTGTCGCCACCGAAACCACATCGACGGCTTCCTCCTGCAGCAGGACATCCAGCCGGGTATAGCCCATGATGCCGTATGCCATGGCAAGGTCGTCGCAGCGTTCTGTATCGGTGTCGCAGATGGCGACCAGTACCGTGTCCGGGTTATGGCGGTACGCGTTCATATGGTGTTTGCCGTAGATACCTGCACCTACCACGGCGGCTCTGATTTTGTTCATCGTTATGTCCTCAGAATAAGCCCAGGGAAAACAGCCAGCCGATGATGACGGCCAGCGGTCCGGTCAGTTGTCTCGACAGCAGAAAAGCGGGGACGCCCTTTGCAATGGTCTCCGGCTTTGCCTCCTGCATGGATAGGCCCACCGGCACGAAGTCGCAGCCGACCTGCACGTTGATGGCAAACAGCGCGGGCAGGGCGAAGGCCGGAGATATCGCCCCTGCGCCAATCTGTGTGCCTATCATCACGCCAATCACCTGCGAGATGGCGGCACCCGGTCCGAGCACCGGGGAGAGGAACGGAATGCCACAGATGAGCGACAGCAGCACCAGCCCCCCCAGAGAGTTCGCCAGCGGCGTCAGGGCATGGGCAATCAGGCTGCCGAGTGCGGTCTCCTGCACCAGGGCAATCAGCAGCGAGACAAAGGCCATAAACGGAATAACGTTGCGCAGGGACACATCCACCGCCTCGCGGCTGGCGGCGAACAGCAGGGCGATAACGTGGCCGACGGTGGTACCGGTCTGCTCGACCATGCGCACCAGTTTCTCCGCGCCATGGGGAGGTGGAGGTGCGGTGATAACCCATGGCGCAGGCTCCTGAGTCGTTTCAGGCTCGCCGTCCGGCGCTTCGGCAGTATCCACCAGAACCAGCTGTTCCATCGTGACACCGGAAACGTAGTTATCCTCGGTAATAAAGTGCGCCAGCGGTCCTGCCCGCCAGGTGGGGAGTACGTTGATGGTCGGGATGCCCTTCTGCGGATACAGGCCGCAGCGCAGGGACCCGGCACAGTTAATCACCACGCACAGGATGTCGTTATCCGGCGGAATGTCTGAGAAGCCGTTGACGATTTCCGATTCGGTGAGTGCGCCGATTTCTATCGCCACCGGATGAATTTCGCGCCCGGTCAGCGACAGCACCTTTTTGCCGCTGCCAACAGGCAGCCACAGCCCTTTACCGTAGCCGCCGGGGCCGGGCGGAATGAGCACCGTGTTCATGGGCGTCCCTCCTCAATCACCAGATTGCCGTGCAGGTCATGGAGTTTCGGCACCGGGCCGGAGAGATGAACCGCGCCGACGTGGCAGGGGTTCAGGTCGCCATTAAACACCAGCGTCAGATGGCCGAGTTCAAATAGCGACTGCTGTGCTTCTCTGCCCACAGCCGTTATGAGGTAGCTGTATCCGGCCAGTAACAGGGTATCGCCTGGCAGAATGAACAGATTTGCTTCCCGCATGGTCGGTTCCAGTGACAGGGAGTAGTCCAGACAGTCTTTCGGCCCGTTGCTGTCGAAGGTGATGAGCATTTTGTCGGTGAGGCCGTCGGCGACAAACAGCCCGATGGCAGTAATACGTGCGCAGTAAATCATCATGATGCATTCCCCCGCTTGCTGAGCCGCAGGAACAGGTACTCGGTGATAATCCCGCGGATTAAACCAATCAGCATGGCGGCAGCGATATAGCGCAGCGCCAGCGAGGTGACGGGCAGGCCGAGTGCCTTAACCCCGGCGGCGACGCCAAGCCAGACAAACAACTCCGACGGCACCACGTGGGGAAACAGGCTGGTGAGGGGGTGGGCAGTGGTGCCGAGTGCATCTTCATAGCCGGGTTTACTCTTCTCAGGTAAGAGCTTGCCGAGTGTCAGCGCGCCGGGGCTGCTCATAAAGAACCAGCCGAGTACCGGCAGCACGCCGTAGGTGAGAATGCGCGAGCGGCCGAGCAGGGCGGCGACTTTCTCCATTCTGACAGTGCCGACCAGCTTCATCAGGAAGTTGATGGCCAGCAGCAGGCAGATGAGCATCGGGATAAGTCCCGTCATCATGTCGAGGAAGATTTTGCCTGCGGTCTGGAATACATGAATAAACGCCTCAGCGAGGCTGACTGTCCACATAAGGAGGACTCCGGGTAAAAGGCCCGGAGCGCACAGACTTATCGGACAGAGGTTAAGGCATGACAGGCGTAAGCGTCTGGGGCTCCGGTAATGGCGATAAACAGCTATGGCTCATACTGCTTTCTTTGTTATCCCCGCTTGTGGCGTGTTTTTGTGAACTGAGCGGTTTTCAGGACGAGCGGATGCGTGGCAATTCAGCCCTGAGTATGCGATGCTCAGCAGTTGGGTTTGCAGAGGGTGATAGTCTGCAATTTGTACAGATAAGTTATCACATGATTTTGTGAATTTAAAGATCTGTTTTTCACAGCATACTGTGAATTTATTTTTATTGAATTCAACAAAATCAATTGATTACTGATTAGTGGCGTCTAATGTCTAAAAAAGATAATCAATTTTTTGATCAAGATAACAATTTTCAGTTTGGCACTCGCCTTGCCGAAGCGATGTCGTTATCTGAAGACACAGTCAGTTCTCTGGTAGATAAAACCGGTATTCCCAATTCAACCATTCGAAGCTATCTGAAGGGAGAATCCGTCCCCGGAATCATGCAACTTCGGAAGATAGCTGCTGGTATGGGCATCAAAGCGGGATGGTTTTTAGGTGATGATGAAGAGTTTGCCTGTCCAAAGGACGGGATATCAGAAATTGAAAAGGATCTTGAGCTACTCAATAACCTGTTCAAATACATGGCCCCTGTACAGCGAGGGCGGGTACTGAAACGCGTTCTGGCAAGTGTGGCGCGTCAGATCGACCATAATGTTGACGGTGACAATAATACTGAGCAATAGAACTAACGATCACTATCAGTCTGTATCTCTCATGGCTTTTGCCCTTTAAGGGCAGGCCCGTTCCCCTTATTCTCCCTTCCTTTCAGCCTTTGCTTTTGCCGTCCCTTTCCGCCATTTTCAGTTCTTCTGTTTTTGAGGTGGTACAGGTGGGACAAGTGGTACAACCGCGCCAGCCGTGGCTTTGCGATGTACCACCTGAAAAATGCCAGTCTGAAAAGTGGGACAGATTCAGCAGCGGCTGTCCCACCCTGTACCACTTATTTTAAACCAAATTCTCTAAGGTGGGACGCTGTAACCAGCGCCAGCCCTGCGTGTACCACTTGTCCCACTCTGTACCACCTTGTTTTAAGACACGCGAGACTGCACTCAGATACTGAGAATGCGGGAGGTGAGCCGGTAGACCCTGGCTTTGCCGATCTCCGGCAGGCGAACCTGCGACTGGTATTTCCCGTCGCTGCCGGACAGCAGGCATTCTGCTTCCAGACATAATTTGGCCGCTCTGGCGGGACTGAAGCCCCGGCACATTTCCCGCCAGCCCTCAGGCAGGATGAAGAACAGTGTGTGTTCCTCACCTGTCAGCGGATCTTTTTCCACCCGGCGAAAGCCTGCCATATTCAGCGGGCGGTCCGGGCCATCCCACGAGGCAAAGCGGCAGTACTGGTGCGCGGTGATGAACCGTTTGATCTGCGCCAGCACGCCTTCATCCTCCTGGTTGGCAATATGGCCGCGCTCGTTCAGCCAGGCGTGCAGGCAGATCTGCACCGCCTCATACGCCGTGCCTTCCTGCCAGCCCGTGATGCCGTGCAGCGTCGCCATCTCTCCGGCCACCGCCAGCAGGGCAAAACGGGCCACGATGCGCTGCACCTGGTTTCCGGCATGCTCCGGCATCAGGGCGGTCTGGTAGCGGCGAAGTAATTCTCTTGCCAGCGTGGTGCTGGCGTCCAGGTCGCTGGTGAGGAAGGCCAGCCAGGCACGAAAGGCGGTGCCGTGGAAACGGGCCACCCGGTCGCAGAGGGTATCGGCGAACTGCTGGCCGCTGGCAAAGCCGTGTAGCTGCTCAAACGCGCCATGCTGCCCGGTATCGCTGGGGATTTGTACCATGCGCACGTCCATTCCGGCGTAGAGGCGCTCCCCGGCGCGTTCGGTGTGTTCCGCCAGCGACAGTTCCCCGGTGGAGAACAGCAGCAGCGTCCAGTGCCTGCGGTTACGTACCTCGCCGTCGGTACGGGCGCGCCCCTTGCCCTGGCCGTTCGCCAGCATATAGGCAATCATCCCGGCTTCACGCGGGTCCACTTCGCGCAGTTCATCGAGCGGCAGCAGGGCATCGTTGTGGCGGCTGGCAATTCCTTCCAGCGCATTCCCGGTGGTCCGCCAGGAGTGCCAGTAATCCGTGCCGCCACAGACGGAAGCGGCCACCTTCATTACCGTGGTTTTGCCGTCGGTGGACTCACCGCGCAGATGAAAGCCTCCGCCGCCCGTTCCGGTCAGGCGCAGCAACGGGGCGGCCAGTGCACAGCAGACGGCAAAGATCAGCCGTGAATTACCCGCACAGAGTGCGGCGACCTGCTCCTGCCATTCCGCCAGCGTACCGGATTGTGCAAAGCCGCCAGTCAGGTAGTGGCTGCCCTGAAGAATGACATTGCTGCCACCGGGACCGATAACTTCATCCGGCAGCACATACACGCCGTTGTGCCAGCCGGTTTTCTCCACGCAGGTGACCCTGCGTCCGGGGAGTGACCGCGAGATGTATTCGCATAACAGGCTGCGCAGGGCGGGGCGGGTGGAGATGTAGGTCAGGCCGTTTTCCAGTAGAATGCGCCGCAGCTCCTCGCCGTTGCCGCTGAGCATTGCCATCGGCATGGCCCAGCGCCGCAACTGCCCGGTGGTGGTATGCCATTCCAGCAGTCGGCCATAGCTGCCGTCATGGCTGTCGCAGGTGATGGCGGTGACGTGCAGCGGGGAACAGATGCGCTGGGGCTGGACGTCGCTTTCCCCGTCGCGGCGTTCGGTGAGCTTGTCAAACCACAGCGCTTCTTCATCGAGGCGGAAGTGATCCGGCAGGATATCGGAAGGCCTTTCCTGTCGCAGGCGTTCAAGCTGCCCGGTCCAGTTCTCCAGTAACTCACCGTCAGGGCTCATCAGCCGGGCCATCTGCACACCCGCGTGCGCCAGTTTTACGGCGATTTTCAGCAACTCCTCTTCGCGGATATCGCCGGTGCGAAGTACCCGGACGTAAAGCGTGTCGGGCCTGATTATGGTCAGGTTGTCCAGATCGGCCAGTTCATCCGGGCCGAGTACCACCGGAGGAATATCATCTTCCCGGTCAGGATCTTTTCGCCAGTCGCGTGAGGTCTCCCATGCCAGGCTTCCGGCAAGGATCACCACTTCGAGCGTGCGGTCCGGAGACTGCTTACAGAGAAAAGGGGCGCGTTTCATGATGGGGTATCAGTCGGCTCATCCCTGAGCGTGGATTAACGGATGGCGGTGCGGCGCTGTTGCCACTGGCGGATTTCAGCGGCATCGAAGACCACCAGTCGGGAAGAGAGGTGGACGGGGCGGGGAAAGTCGGTGTCTTTAATCAGGCGGTAAACCGAAGATTCGCTCATCGCCAGAAACTGGACCACCTGCCGCATACGCACGTTACCGCTTTCGGGAAAAGCATCGTTACTGTCAACACGGGTTTTCATGATTGCACCTCACGGGAACAGAGTGTCGGAGCGGTTATAGCGCGGAACGGGAAGGGGAGGTATAGGTCCGGGTGAAAAAGTTAAGTCCGGATAGAAAATAGAGAGTCCGAGAAGAAAAATCTCTGCTATCAGAACTAGTAGAGATTTAATTAATCTCTTGAAATTAAATGGATTTATTATATATGTTTTTTGTCGGGAGTATGTATGTTCAGGTTAACGGATGGCAACGCACGACTACAAATACTTATAGTTGTTCACACTATTCTGTCCCCTGGGCAGCAAATGGCGAGCACCTGATACTTTATATTTGACTCTCCCTTGTTGCTTTTCTGAAGAGGAACGATATTTTCGCTCCAGATGACGTAAGGTATGTGCCTCGAGGCAGGGGCTAATGCTAAGGCTTCACGCTAAGACACCCATAGCATAGAGATAGCTATGTGAATTCGGCTAACAATGACAGTTTAGAGAAGTGCTAGAATATTGTTTTGGCAAGAATACTTAGAAAATGTTATAAAATTTAGCATAAAAAATTTATAACAAAAATGTGATCTAAGTCAAAAATATTGTGCTGCTTTATTAAGAAAGATGTAACGGACTCACACATATCTAAAAGCTGTGGAGATAGTAAATGGGCGTAGAAGTTCCAGATTCAATAGTCTCTATGTTACGAGATTGTCAAAATGATAGTATTAAGACTATATCAAATTATTTAGACGAATCATCAAAAGGCGCTTGCCTTATTAGTTTACCTACTGGTTCAGGTAAGAGTGGTGTTATATGCTGTGTGGCTCATTATAGTAAAATTGATAAAATCCTAGTCGTAAGTCATAGACGTGCTGTATGTAATCAATTATACAGACAACTAAAGGGAGGTTTTTTTGAGAAAATCTTGCAAGATGAATATGAACCATCATTAGTAAAAAAGAATGTTATTAATGGTATCTCGTTAGATGTTCTTGATGGTGTTTATTGTACTACATTCCAAAAGCTTACAAGTTTATCGGAAGAGGATGTAAATCAACTTAAAAATTCTTTTCAATTAATACTTATAGATGAAGGTCATGCTGAACCATCACCGCAATGGGGTTCTGTTATTAGAAAGTTTGAATCAAAGAAAATAATCATAACAGCAACTCCTTATAGAAACGATCTTTTCAGTTTTGACATAGATGTGAAACATACCTTTATATATACATATAAGAAGGCTATAAATGATAAGGTTATAGTTAAACCAACATTTGAGGAGATTACTTCTGAGCAATTGATACATAAAATATTAGACTTTAGGGCAAAATATCCAGATATTGTTTGTATTGTAAAGTGCCGAAACTTCGATGATATTTGTAAATATTATTCCCTTCTTAAGGACACATTTAAAACACTTGCAATCCACGACCGTTTTAAAGATGAACCTCTAGATGATAACTTGAACTATGTCCCAGCTAAAATTGACGAACTTGAGTATGAAGTTTACATCCATCAACGTAAACTTGACGAGGGAATAGATCTCCCGCAGGCGAAGATACTAATTCTTACTTATTCTGTCGGTAGTGGTAAGGAGCTAGTTCAAACAATTGGTCGGGTCGTGAGAGTATTTCGTGATTATAATCCAATTGTATTTGAGTTAGGAAATAGTAAAAATATAAGACTCTGGGATAACTATATTGAGTTTGATGACTATATATCAGATAAATCTTCAGCTGAAAAATTCTTAAATACACTAAATACAGCTTCTTTGCTAGAAAGTTATTTGGATGCTTTCCCTGAACATAGTTATTTTGAATCTTCGTATAAAAAGAAATTCAATTTCTCGGAGTTCGAACCTGCAAGATCCCTAGTTATACCTTTAGCATCGGTGTGCTTTATAAATAAACTTCCAAATTTTGATTTGGCAGACTTTATAGATAAAATTTATTGGGAATTTACTAGAGAGGGGGCTTTGTCGAAATATGATAAAGAGACTGGAGTGATAACTTCTGTTTGTTTTAATAATTCTAAATTTTTAATTGATAGATTGTTCTTTGAACCTTCCTTAGAAATTGTTATAGTAAAAGATCTTGGGAATTTAGTTGCTATATTTGATAGTAGTGGTCGTCGATTTAATCATAGGACTGACCTCAATTTAGGTAGAGCGGTCAATTCCGATATTCTTTATAAGGTATTTGCTCAAACGGAAAAATCCAGAACAACACAGGCAACATCTCGTGCATTATTGGGAAGTTCATTAAAAGCTGAAGGGATCGCCTACATTGGTGAGAACCTAGAGAGTACAAATCATCCACAATCAAATTCAAGTTATGCTGTGACTACAGCAAAGGGTTCTAATTTAAATATAGATGATAAAATTGCATCCTCATATTATTTAGGAATCGGTTCTGGTAGGATTAGTGATCAAAAGTTTCGAAATTTTGACTACGATAGTTTTTGTGCATGGATTGATGAGATTAAATTTACATTCGATAGCAATAATAAACTGAGAAGTAATTTTTTGAGTTCTTTCTCTCAACCTATTGACGGAGCTCCGGAGGAGGAACCTATATCCTGTGTAATTGACTTTAGTGGTATACATGGTGTCATTGAGTTGGAACATTCTAATTGTAGGGTTTTGGTTCAGAATACGTTTTTATTTAAAATGTATAATAGAGGCGTTTCTTTTTTTAGATTTGAAGATATCAACATGAGGATTCTTAAACAAATATCCTCGCCATTTATATTTAGATTGTCTGATTATAAACAGTATGTTTCATCATGTTTAAACAATAAAATAGTTTTTAATTTTAAAGATGATGAATTTAAAGTTAATGTCAATGGGGTTAATATATACTTAAATGGAACCATTATATCACCTGAAAATGTTTTTAACGCCAATACAGTTAAATTGTTATTTAACAAAGGTGTGACTTTTTTGAATGGGATGTTTTATAAGTTTCAACTACCTTCTGAAAGCGGAGAGATAAGTCAAGCCATGCTTGATAAGATTTACCCATTAAAATGTCTTTCTAAAGATACATTAAATGAAAAGGATATTCCGAATTTAACAAAAACTGCATTTGGGGTAAATTCAATATTTAGTCTGATTGATAATCTATCAAATGTGAAAAATCATAATCCGACGATCTCTCAACTTGGGGAGTTTTATGAACATATCCCTGACGTCGATATGATCTTATGTACAGACATGGATACTGAACCTGCAGATTTTGTAATTTCTTCGAAAAGTAAATTAGTATATGTTCATGTAAAATGCGGTAAAACCATAAATCCAGAATCCTCTGCTGGGGCTATAACAGAAGTTGGAAGTCAAGCATTAAAGAATATACATTTCTTGATCTCTCAAAATTCATCCCTTGAGTTTGCAAATCTTTCAAGATTGAAAAAAAGTTGGCCAAGTGATAGCGGAAATGACAATGGTATAAAACTTAATAGCCGCATTCGGTTATACAATAAAACATTTGATATTAATCATTCATTAGAAGATGTTCTTGACTTAATTAAACATCGCCGCTCCATGATATCTGTTAGAAAAGAAATATGGATTGTTATCGGTAATGCTTTTTCGAAAAAACATTTCGAAAGCCAATTTTCTGGGCTAGGGAAAATATCCCCTGAATCATTGCAAGCATATCAACTTATAGATACATGGCTTTTGCAGGCATCAAGTTATGATGTCGATGTTAAAT
This sequence comes from Klebsiella sp. JN_Kp122, assembly GCF_040062085.1. Taxonomy (NCBI): domain Bacteria; kingdom Pseudomonadati; phylum Pseudomonadota; class Gammaproteobacteria; order Enterobacterales; family Enterobacteriaceae; genus Klebsiella; species Klebsiella sp. JN_Kp122. The sequence goes on along the minus strand of NZ_JBEAHW010000042.1, from coordinate 29,554 downwards.
TTTTTGTTTCGGATTAAATGAAAATCTAGTAGGATATTAAAATTAACCCACTTAAAGTTATACCAAGTGGGTTAATTTGATATAATATGATGGTGTTTAAAGTAAATTATTATAGTTTGTTATTTAAGCAGAATATACGGTTGATATTAACTGCCCAAGATTAGTTATTAGCGTTGTATGTTAAATGGATTTTTAAGTTTATGCGTCTATGAGTTAATGCTAATTGGGGAATTTTTGAGTTGACTGTATTCTTGTGTTGATTTTAATGAATTTATCCAAGTATCACTCGGTATATCATAATACTCATACCAAACAGATAATAAATATTGATAATTTAAATGGTTAATTACGCTACCTATTTTAACTCTTATACAAACAACGGCCACCTACGTTTCCTTCTCCCTTCCCATCTTCAACACCTCATAAAAGGTTCCTCGTCCAAGCCCATCCGACGGCACTTCCCGCTCCTGTGCCAGCGTTTTCAGCTTACGAAGTATCCGATCCGAAGCCGGTTTATCAGATGTACCATAACGCCCGTCAGTCTCCTCAACCAGAAGCTGAACAAGCAGCCAGCAGAGTCGGGCAGTATTCTCCCGAGCCTTGTCGCGTTTATGCATTCCCCGCAGAGAAGGTTGTGCTGAAGCCGTGAGATCCGGCAACGCATCGTCACCAAGCGTCTTCAGCCACTTACGGCCACGACTGTTACGCGACAGTTTCATCACCGCCTTTAGGCTGCGGGCCTTAATTTCTGGTGGCGTAAGTTCGTCATCAATAAGTCGCCAGGCCAGGGCAAACATTTCATCGGCATAGAACATGCGTTTGTTTGCCGGGGCGCTGACCATTCCGGTTGCTTTTATGGTGCGGCTGATGGCGTCGTGCAGGATACGGTAATTTTCCTGATGTTCTTCCGGCAGGGCGTTTGCAGATTGGGAAGCATCGAGGCCGAGAAGCAGAAGGGCGAGATGCCGCGCTTCCAGCAGCGGCATATCACATTCTCGTTCAAACAGATTCTGACGAATGGGGCTGGTCACATTATTCTCCTTCGACGATCCGTAGCGGTTCTTCTTCACCGAGCAATGCCTGCCGTCTGGCGGCATCAACGTAGTTTCCCCACCATTGCATGAGCGGCCGCCTTTGTTCCAGATAGTCACTGCGGTTGTAGGCCGCTTCGATCTCGTCTTCTTTCTGGTGTGCCAGCGCAGACTCCAGGACTTCACGGGGGAAATGACCTGCGCCCGCCGTTCTGGCGATGCTGCGCATGCCGTGGGCGACCAGCTCACCACCAAACCCCATACGGATAAGCGCGGCGTTAGCGGTCTGCTGGTGCATGTGCTCCAGTGGCTTACGAATACTGGGGAAGACCCACGGGCGATGGCGGCTGACGGGCTCCATGATCTGAAGAACGCGCAGTGCCTGTTTGCTGAGCGGCACCGTGTGCGAACGGTTCATCTTCATAAAGGTGTCAGGGATGCGCCATTCCGCTTTTTTCATATCGATGTCGCACCAGCGGGCGCTGACGGCTTCGCCGGGGCGAACCCAGGTCAGTAGCTCCCATTCTATAAGACAGCGGGTTTCCTTGCGGATAGAGGCGTTCTGTAGCGCCAGCATCAGCCTGCCCAACTCGCTGGGGTGGAGGGCGGGCATGTTCTGCTTTTTCGGTTTCTTGAAGCGGGCGACCAGGTTGTCAGCCGGATTGAACTCGATGAGCTCTTCGGAGATAGCGAAGCGGAAGATTTCATTGAGCCGTGAGATAACCCGCCGCAGCGTTTCGAGGATACCCTGTTCTTCCAGCGGCGTGAGGTGTTCCTTGAGCATCTTCGGGCGGATCTCAGTGACGGGCGTGTTACCCAGAGAAGGGAAGACGTGCATCTCCAGCGAACGCCAGACATCTTTGGCGTGGTCTTCGCTAAGATCGCTGGTCCGTTTCTTCTCTTTGAGCCACTGTTCCGCAACTTTTTCCAGCGTGCATTCATTCTGGAGTCGTTGCTCCTCTGCAACCTGCTCCAGATGGGCCTGCGGGTCGATGCCCTGCACGAGTAAACGCCGGTATTGCAACCTGAAATCTCGCGCCATGGCGAGGGTGACTACCGGATAGGGGCCAATGCTGATTTTGGTCCGTTTTTTCAGCGCCGGGGGAGCGTATTCGAAGTACCAGATCTTTCTGCCGGATGGCTTAATCAACAACGCCAGTCCGTCGCCATCGCGCAGCATATACTCGGTCTTCTGCGGCTTGGCGGCAGCGATCTCGGTATTGGTTAGGGATTTCAATACCTTAGGCATGTTTTTGCACCTTGTTTTTTTAGCGTTCAGGCAACGCGGTACAAAACAAGATACATAATGCTTAAGATTCATACAGAGATCATGACCACACATGCAACAAAAAAGCCTGCAACTCGTTGAAGTTACAGGCTTTTTTAAGGTTCATGATGCATCATGAATGAATGTTTGGTGGAGCTGGCGGGAGTTGAACCCGCGTCCGAAATTCCTACATCCTCGGTACTACATGCTTAGTTTGTCTTTACATTCGCACGCCAGCTGCGGACAGACACGCCACTAACGAACTAGCCTGATTAGTTTTAGCACTTCAACCCCAGGCAGGGCATCCGCGCGATCTCTTTTGGGTTTGACCTCTCTTGATCCCCGTCCTAAGAGCGGAGGCTAGGGAGAGAGGGCTCTAAGCAGGTTATTAAGCTGCTAAAGCGTAGTTTTCGTCGTTTGCGACTATTTTTTTGCGGCTTTTTACGAGGCCAACCGCCCCTCGGCATGCACCTTGGGTTTCGCGAATCCCGTCGAATCCAGAATCAGCCCCAATGTGTACTTGAAGTATAACAGATTTATGAAGGTGGTTACCAGCCCCCGAAGCGAGGATTCTGGCGGCATATCGAGTGAAAAAGCAGCGACAACAGCAATATAGCGTAGGGCCAGAGGGAGCTGGCCCGCAGAGAGGGGGGATTACCGCCCGGCATTCTTCATGATGCGCGCCTTATCGACCGCCCATTCACGATCTTTCACGTCGGTGCGCTTATCGTGCTGTTTCTTACCTTTCGCTACGCCGATTTTCACTTTGCACCAGGCGTTCTTCCAGTACAACGACAGGGCGACGACGGTATAACCTTCGCGGTTAATGCGGCCGTATAGCGCATCTAGCTCGCGCTGATTGAGCAGCAGCTTGCGGGTACGGGTCGGATCGCAAACGTAATGCGTGGAGGCGACCGCCATTGGCGTAAAGTTGGCGCCGAAAAGATAGGCTTCGCCATCTCTCAGAATGACATAGCTATCGCCGATGTTGGCTTTGCCGGCACGCAGAGATTTCACTTCCCAACCCTGCAGCGCGAGGCCTGCCTCGTATTCATCTTCGATAAAGTATTCGTGACGGGCGCGTTTATTCAGCGCAATGGTGGCTGATCCAGGTTTGTGGGCTTTTTTCTTAGTCATAATGTCCTGAAGTCATCGCTAGTTCTAAACATTGTTACCTCAATCCTTCCTGCGAGGCGTAATGGGCTATCTTAGCACGAGTTATGGTACAGCGTTTTTTTTAGCAGCAGATAAATGATATTATTTGTCCCGTGTTTAAATGTGGAACCTGCTATGCCTCAGATTAGCCGTACTGCGCTGGTGCCTTTCAGCGTGGAACAGATGTATCAACTCGTAAATGATGTGAAGTCCTATCCCGATTTCCTGCCTGGCTGCACCGGTAGCCGAGTACTGGAGGCCGGGCCGACGCAAATGACGGCGGCGGTTGATGTGTCCAAGGCCGGCATCAGCAAGACTTTCACGACGCGTAATACACTGACCGATAACCAGAGTATCCTGATGAGCCTGGTCGATGGGCCGTTCAAAAAGCTGATTGGCGGCTGGAAGTTTATTCCGCTCAGCCCGGATGCGTGCAAAATTGAGTTTCATCTCGATTTTGAGTTCACCAACAAGCTGATTGAAATGGCTTTTGGTCGCATCTTTAAAGAGCTGGCTGCCAATATGGTGCAGGCGTTCACCACGCGCGCCAAAGAGGTGTATCGTGTCGGCTAATATTGTGGTTGAAGTCGCCTATGCGTTGCCGGAAAAACAGTACCTGCAGCGCGTGAAGCTGCAGGCTGGGGCAACGGTCGAGCAGGCGATTATCTCCAGCGGTATTCTGGCGCTGCGCGAAGATATCGATCTGGCGAAAAATAAAGTCGGCATCTACAGCCGTCCGGTCAAGCTGCATGACGAAGTCCATGATGGCGACCGCGTAGAGATTTATCGCCCGCTGATTGCTGACCCGAAAGAGCTGCGTCGGCAGCGGGCTGAAAAGCACGCTGAGAAATAAGCGGGAATGCACAATTAAAAAAAGCGCTCATTGAGCGCTTTTTGCATTTCTACTGGCCTGAGATTACTTGGTCAGCGCCGGTTTGTTATCAATGTTGGTTAACACACCGCTGCTGTCGAAGGTCAGCGTCAGTGTCTGCTGGGTCACTTTCTCATGGCCCGGCTGCTGGCGGAAAACGTAAAACCAGGTGTTGCTACCAAATGGATCTGACATCATCGGCGTACCCAGCGCATAAGCAACCTGCTGTTGCGTCATGCCGACACGGATTTTTGCTACATCATTAGGTGCCAGATAGTTACCCTGGTTGATATCAGGACGGTAAACCACTCGTTCCAGAGTGGAACAGCCTGCGGTCAACATAAGGAGAACCGCTGCGGCAGCAGTCAGCGTTTTACAGCGCATAGTGATTTGATTCCTTTTTGGGCCCGAGCAATACGTGGCTCATCTGTAATATGCCGATAATAATAGACCTTTGCCCGGTTGGGAACCTTCGACTGCAGGTCTATTGGCAATTTGCTGTTCACTATGACTCTGTGAAAATCAAAAAGTTTACGCCGCAAGCAACTCTTTCGCGTTCGCCAGGGTGTTGCGGGTCACCTCGCTACCGCCCAGCAGACGGGCCAGTTCCTGCAGTCTGGCGCGTTTATCCAGCGCATGCATGTGCGTCTCGGTCATCTCGCCATCGGTCTCTTTGCAAACGAAGAAATGATGGTGACCACAGCCAGCAACCTGCGGCAGGTGAGTCACGCACATGACCTGCGTGGATTCTCCCAACTGGCGGAGCAGTTTGCCGACCACCGCCGCCGTCGGGCCGCTAATGCCGACATCGACCTCATCGAAAATCAGCGCCGGGGTCTCCATTTTACGAGCGGTAATAACCTGAATAGCCAGTGCGATACGCGATAACTCGCCGCCGGAGGCCACTTTAGCGATCGGCTGCAGCGGTTGCCCCGGGTTGGTGGTAACGCGGAACTCAATATGGTCGGCGCCTTCGGCGGTCAGATGGCGTTCATCAAAGGCGACATCAATGGCAAACACGCCGTGAGGCATAGAAAGTGAGTGCATACTTTCAGTAATCAACTGGGTGAGTTCGTCGGCGCTGCGCTGACGCAGGGCGTGCAGTTCTTGCGCCGTTTCCAGCGCCAGGCGGTGATGCTCAACGACCAACTGGCTCAGCGACTCCAGCGAACCGGCGCTGTCGTCCAGCAGACGCTGCTCATCCAGCATGGCCTGATAGAACGCCGGCAGCTCTTCCGGCGCAATCTGATGCTTACGCGCCAGCGCAATCTGCCGGGAAATGCGCTGCTCCAGTTCGAACAGACGGTTAGGGTCGAGATCGAGACGGTCATTGTAGTGGCGCAGTTCATCGGTCGCCTCGCTGAGCTGAATAGAGGCTTCTTCCAGCATATCGAGCACGCCGGAGAGTTTGCTATCCATACCGACCAGCTCGCTAACCAGCTGTTTAGCGGTATAAAGCTGGCTTTGCAAATTGGCCTCTTCACCGTCGGCCAGTACCGTTAACGCATGCTGACAGGTACTGAGCAGCTGGCCGCTGTTGGCCAGACGTTTGTACTCTTCGTCAATCTGTTCGAACTCGCCCTGCAGAGGATTAAATTCGTTCAGCTCTTTGAGCTGGTATTGCAGCAGGTCTGCGCGGGCGGCGCGCTCCTGGCTCTGCTGCTGATGCTGCGCCAGCTCCCGGCAGCTCTGGTGCCACTGGCGGTAGCGCTCCGCCATGCGTTGAGTAAGCGCATACTCACCGGTATAACCATCAAGCAGGGTTTTCTGATGTTCGGCTTTGGTGAGTAACTGATGGGCATGCTGGCCGTGGATCTGGATAAGCAACTGGCCCAGCTCGCGAAGCTGAGAAAGAGGCACGGCGGTGCCGTTGATGAAACCGCGGGAGCGGCCGTCAGCGCTGATCACGCGGCGAAGTAAACACTCACGCCCGCTCTCCAGTTGGTTCTCTTCCAGCCAGCGCTGGGCGGCAGGGGTATCTTTCAGCGCGAAGCGCGCGCACAGGTCGGCACGACTGGCGCCACGGCGCACCATGTCAGCTTCGGCTCGGCCGCCGAGGCACAGCCCCAGCGCGTCGATGGCAATGGATTTCCCGGCGCCGGTTTCCCCGGTGATGGCGGTCATGCCGCTGTGAAAATCAATTTCCAGTTCACGAACGATAGCGAAATTGCTGATGGTGAGTTGCGCCAACATAGCTGCCTTCCTGTATGAAAAACCATTACTGTGTTTTCGTACAGTATAGACTGGTTTTTTATCCAGTAAAGAGGCAGCTTGTAAAATCAGAACAATTTTTTCGACCAGCCAAGCTTGGTGCTTAATGTATTGAAATAACTATAGTCTTTCGGGTGAATCAGATTGAGGTGATAATCACAGCGGCGGATGAGCACATCTTCGCCGTCCTGGATGGGCAGCGCAATCTGGCTGTCGCAGCTGATTTCCAGATCGTTGCAGCGCTGCGAGAAGCGCAGGCGAATGGTGCTATCGCCGTTAATCACCAGTGGACGCGCTGACAGCGTATGCGGGAACATCGGCACCAGGGTGATGGCGTCCAGAGAAGGGGTGAGAATAGGGCCGCCGGCAGAGAGCGAATAGGCCGTCGAACCGGTAGGCGTGGAGATGATCAGGCCGTCGGAGCGCTGGGAGAAGGCGAACACTTCATCGATATAGACCTCGAACTCAATCATGTGCGCGACTTTACCCGGATGCAGCACTACTTCATTGATAGCAGTGCTGATGCGCTTCTGGCAGTCATGCTGGCACACCTGGGCTTCCAGCAGAAAACGTTTTTCGGCGATATAGTGGCCTTCAAGTACGTCGGCCAACTGCTGGAGCGCGTTATCCGGGTCAAGGTCGGTAAGAAAACCAAGATTGCCGCGGTTAATGCCGATGACGTTGATGTCATAGCGCGCCAGGGTACGCGCCGCGCCGAGCATATTGCCGTCACCGCCGACCACCACCGCCAGATCCGCCTGCTGGCCGATTTCCGCCAGCGTGCCGGTTTTAACATTGCTAAGCTGGAGTTCATGGGCGATTTGCTGCTCGACCAGCACCTCATAGCCTTTGCCGCATAGCCAGCGCCAGAGCATTTCATGTGTGGTCAGGGCGGTTGGGTGACGAGGGTGTCCCACAATGCCGATACACTTGAAATGGTTCTTCATGATCTGGATGTCCTTGGGTTAAATGAATGATGACAATCTGTCTGCTTCCCTTGAATCCCGGAAACTGATCCCCATAATAAGCGAAGTTAGCGAGATGAATGCGAAAAAAACGCGGAGAAATTCATGAGTAGTAAAGAACAGAAAACGCCTGAGGGGCAAGCCCCGGAAGAAATTATCACGGAGCAGCACGACAACGTAGAGGCGGTAGAGCCTGAGGTTTCTGCTGAGCAGGTGGATCCGCGCGATGAAAAAATTGCGAATCTGGAAGCACAGCTGGCCGAAGCGCAAAAGCGTGAACGTGATGTGATGCTGCGCGCAAAAGCGGAAGAAGATAACCTGCGTCGTCGCACCGAACAGGATATCGAGAAAGCGCATAAATTCGCCCTGGAGAAGTTCGTCAACGAACTGCTGCCGGTTATCGATAGCCTGGATCGCGCGCTGGAAGTGGCTGATAAAGCTAACCCGGATATGGCGCCGATGGTTGAAGGGATCGAACTGACCCTGAAATCGATGCTGGACGTCGTGCGTAAGTTTGGCGTGGAAGTGGTAGCCGATACCAACGTACCGCTGGATCCTAACGTGCATCAGGCTATCGCCATGGTCGAGTCTGACGATGTGGCTGCCGGTAACGTACTGGGTGTTATGCAGAAGGGATATACCCTGAACGGTCGTACTATTCGCGCCGCAATGGTAACCGTCGCGAAAGCGAAGTAATTCGCTAGTTCGCCAGTAACGGCTGCCTGCGGGTGGCCGTTTTTATTGGCTTAATAAAAAAACGGCGAACCGAAGTTCGCCGTTGTTCTTTGCTGGCTGCGCTATTCGGCCACGCTTTCGCGTAATGATTTCACCGGCATCACCTTCACCTGCTTAATCATATTGTCCTGTACGTCGAGAATATCGATATCATACTGTTCGATACGTACGCGGGTTCCAGGGACCGGGATTTCTTCCAGCGCTTCCAGAATGATGCCGTTAACGGTGCGAGCGTCGTCTTCCGGCAGGTGCCAGTTAAACGCTTTGTTGATTTCCCGCACGTTGGCGCCGCCGTCAATAATCACCGAGCCGTCATTAAGCGGCGTCACTTCTTCGGCAAGGGTCGGCGACATCGAGGTGGTGAAGTCCCCCACAATCTCTTCAAGAATATCTTCAACGGTGACCAGCCCCTGAATATCACCATATTCATCAACCACCAGGCCGACTTTCTTTTTATTACGCTGGAATTTCACCAATTGCGTGCTGAGCGGCGTACCTTCCGGCACAAAGTAAATCTCATCTGCCGCTCGTAACATGATCTCTTTTGTGAACTCTTTCTTTTCCGTCATCAGCCGATAGGCTTCACGGACGCGCAGCATGCTGATGGCATCGTCCAGCGAATCACGATACAGCACGATACGGCCATGCGGCGAGTGGGTTAACTGGCGGACGATAGATTTCCAGTCATCATTGATATCAATACCGACGATCTCATTGCGCGGCACCATGATGTCATTAACGCTGACCTTTTCCAGATCCAGGACCGACAGCAGCATGTCCTGATTCCGCCGTGAGATTTGTGAACGGGATTCATTCACAATCGTTCGCAGTTCATCTTTACTCAATGCGCCGCTAATAACGTGATCGGTCTTAATGCCCATCATGCGCATCAGTACGCGGGTAATGGTGTTCAACAGCCACACCAGCGGCATCATCAATACCTGTAGCGGCGCCAACAGGAAACTGCTGGGGTAGGCGACCTTTTCCGGGTACAGGGCGGCAATGGTTTTAGGTAAGACTTCGGCAAACACCAGCACGACAAAGGTGAGCACGCCGGTGGCGATAGCCACGCCGGCGTCGCCGTACAGACGCATGCCGACGATGGTTCCCAGCGCCGAGGCCAGGATATTGACGAGGTTGTTGCCGATGAGCACCAGGCTAATGAGGCGATCCGGCTTACGCAGCAGCTTTTCCACCCGCTTAGCCGGGCGGTTGCCTTGTTTCGCCATATGGCGCAGCCGATAGCGGTTCAGCGTCATCATGCCGGTTTCGGAACCGGAGAAATAGGCGGAGATAATCACCATGATGATCAGCGTGACGATCAGCGTGGTGGTAGAAATGTGTTCCAGGAGAGACTCCTTAGTCTTTAACTAACAAACTGCTGCAGGACGCGGCTGCCAAAATAAGCCAGGGTCAGCAGCCCGGCTCCGGCGACGTTAAACCAGACCACCCGGCGGCCGCGCCAGCCTTCGTGGTAGTGCCCCCACAGCAGTACGATATAGACAAACCAGGCCACGATAGACAGCACCGCTTTATCAATATTTTCGGTATTAAACAGGTTGTGCATATAGAACAACCCGGTGCACAGCGTCAGGGTCAGCAGCACGACGCCAACCTGGGTGATATGAAACATTTTACGCTCAATACTCATCAGCGGCGGCATTTCGCTACTGAAAGCCAGCTTTTTATTTTTAAGCTGGTAGTCAATCCACGCCAGCTGCAGCGCGTACAGCGCGGCGATGATAAGCGTGGCGTAGGCAAAGAGCGACAGGCCGATATGCACCAACATCCCCGGGGTGGTTTCGAGGTGGGTGATGTACTCGTTAGGCACGAAGGTGGCGAAGGCGAGGTTGATCAGCGCGAAAGCGTATACGATCGGTAGCAATAACCAGCCGCGATTACGCGAGGCGACGATGGTCATCACCGTACAGATCATCAGGCTGACCAGCGAGCCGACGTTAAGTAAGCTGAGATTTTGCCCACCTTCGCCGCCGGGGAAAATACGTGACTCCAGCGCGAAGGCGTGGCAAATCAGCGCTATCGTCGCGGAGAGAATCGCCATCCGCCGCCAGCTGCTGTTTTTTTGCAGCAGGCCAGGGATGATCAGCGCAAGGCTGATGGAGTAGGCGACAAGGGCAAGTAGAGCAAACACAGGCATAGGAGCGTCGACTGTTGACTAAATAAGAAAGAGAAGCAGTATAGCGTCACGCGACGTCTGCTCCAACCGTTGCAGCACATTCAGGTTTATGTCGTGTTATACTGCGCCAAATTCGTATTTTTGTGTCGCTGCGGCGACCGACCGTTTCCACCTCAGGCGAGAGACAATGTTTGATAATTTAACCGATCGTTTGTCGCGTACGCTGCGCAACATTAGCGGCCGCGGACGCCTTACCGAAGACAATATTAAAGACACCCTGCGCGAAGTGCGCATGGCGCTGCTGGAGGCCGACGTCGCGCTTCCGGTGGTGCGTGATTTCATCAGCCGCGTCAAAGAGAGCGCGGTAGGCCATGAAGTCAATAAAAGCCTGACGCCAGGTCAGGAGTTCGTCAAGATTGTCCGCAACGAGCTGGTTGCGGCGATGGGCGAAGAAAACCAGACGCTGGATTTAGCCGCGCAGCCGCCGGCCGTCGTCCTGATGGCGGGCCTGCAGGGTGCGGGTAAAACGACCAGCGTCGGTAAGCTGGGTAAATTCCTGCGCGAGAAGCACAAGAAAAAAGTGCTGGTCGTTTCCGCGGACGTATACCGCCCGGCGGCGATTAAACAGCTGGAAACGCTGGCAGAGCAGGTCGGCGTGGATTTCTTCCCGTCCGACGTTGGCCAGAAGCCGGTTGATATCGTCAACGCGGCGCTGAAAGAAGCGAAGCTTAAATTCTACGACGTGCTGCTGGTGGATACCGCCGGCCGTCTGCACGTCGATGAAGCGATGATGGACGAAATCAAACAGGTCCACGCCGCGATTAATCCGGTTGAGACGCTGTTTGTCGTCGATGCGATGACCGGTCAGGATGCGGCGAATACCGCGAAGGCCTTTAACGAAGCGCTGCCTTTGACCGGCGTGGTGCTGACCAAAGTAGACGGCGACGCCCGCGGCGGCGCGGCGCTGTCGATTCGTCATATCACCGGCAAGCCGATTAAATTCCTCGGCGTCGGCGAGAAAACCGAAGCGCTGGAGCCGTTCCACCCGGACCGTATCGCTTCCCGTATTCTCGGCATGGGTGATGTGCTGTCGCTTATCGAAGATATCGAGAGCAAAGTTGACCGCGCGCAGGCCGAGAAACTGGCATCCAAGCTGAAGAAAGGCGACGGTTTCGACCTGACCGACTTCCTTGAGCAACTGCGCCAGATGAAAAACATGGGCGGCATGGCCAGCCTGATGGGCAAACTGCCGGGCATGGGGCAAATTCCCGATAACGTGAAAGCGCAGATGGACGACAAAGTGCTGGTGCGTATGGAAGCGATCATCAACTCGATGACGATGAAAGAGCGCGCCAAGCCGGAAATCATCAAAGGTTCGCGTAAACGCCGTATCGCCGCCGGTTGCGGGATGCAGGTGCAGGACGTGAACCGCTTGCTGAAGCAGTTCGACGACATGCAGCGCATGATGAAGAAGATGAAGTCGAAAGGCGGCATGATGAAGATGATGCGCGGGATGAAAGGGATGATGCCGCCAGGATTCCCAGGCCGCTAATACGCGTCATAATTCAAGCCGCAGATGCGTTGGCTGCGTTCGTTCACCCCGGTCACGTACTTGTGTACGCTCCCGGGGATTTACTCACTTGCCGCCTTCCTGCAACTCGAATTATTTAGCGTATGTAGTTTTGAATTGATTTTTGCACAGAAATCAGTAAAATTTTCGGGCTTTTAATATGACACCGGGCTCCGTTCCTCGATGGGGCCCGGTTGTTTTATTCACACAAGAGGATGTTATGGTAACTATTCGTTTAGCACGTCACGGCGCTAAAAAGCGTCCGTTCTACCAGGTTGTTGTCACCGACAGCCGTAATGCACGCAACGGTCGCTTCATCGAGCGCGTTGGCTTCTTCAACCCGATCGCTACCGAGAAAGAAGAAGGCACCCGCCTGGATCTGGATCGTATCGCTCACTGGGTTGGCCAGGGCGCTACTGTTTCCGATCGCGTTGCCGCGCTGATCAAAGCCGCTAACAAAGCAGCTTAATCTGTCACGGTGGTCATGATGAGCAAGCAACACACCGCACAAGCACCTGTTGATCCGATTGTATTGGGGAAAATGGGTTCTTCCTACGGTATCCGTGGTTGGCTCAGAGTGTTTTCCTCCACCGAAGACGCTGAAAGCATTTTTGACTATCAGCCCTGGTTAATCCAGAAGGCGGGTCAGTGGCAGGTTGTTGAGCTGGAAAGCTGGCGCCACCACAATCAGGACATCATCATCAAGCTGAAAGGCATTGACGATCGTGATGCGGCGAATCTCCTGACTAATTGCGAAATTATCGTTGATTCATCGCAGCTGCCGGCGCTGGAAGAGGGCGACTATTACTGGAAAGACCTGATGGGTTGCCAGGTAGTTACCACCGAAGGCTATAGCCTGGGTAAAGTCATTGATATGATGGAAACCGGGTCGAATGACGTTCTCGTCATCAAGGCAAACCTGAAAGATGCATTTGGCATCAAGGAGCGGTTGGTTCCGTTCCTCGATGGGCAGGTTATCAAGAAAGTCGATCTCGCTACTCGTACTATCGAAGTAGATTGGGATCCTGGTTTTTAAATTCTCCGGATAAACGGTAAAAGACGGCGCTATGTGGATTGGCATAATTAGCCTGTTTCCTGAAATGTTCCGCGCAATTACCGATTACGGGGTAACTGGCCGGGCAGTAAAAAATGGCCTGCTGAGCATCGAAAGCTGGAGTCCTCGCGACTTCGCTCATGACCGGCACCGTACCGTGGACGATCGTCCTTACGGCGGCGGACCGGGGATGCTAATGATGGTTCAACCCTTACGGGATGCCATTCATGCAGCAAAAGCCGCGGCAGGTGAAGGCGCAAAGGTGATTTATCTGTCACCTCAGGGACGCAAGCTTGATCAAGCGGGCGTCAGCGAACTGGCAACGAATCAGAAACTGATTCTGGTGTGTGGTCGCTACGAAGGGATAGACGAGCGCGTAATCCAAACCGAAATTGACGAAGAATGGTCAATCGGCGATTACGTTCTTAGCGGTGGTGAGTTACCGGCAATGACGCTGATTGACTCCGTTTCCCGGTTCATTCCGGGAGTACTGGGACATGAAGCATCAGCAACGGAAGATTCCTTTGCTGATGGGTTGCTGGATTGCCCGCACTATACCCGTCCTGAAGTGTTAGAAGAGATGGAAGTACCGCCAGTATTGCTGTCGGGGAACCATGCTGAGATACGTCGCTGGCGTCTGAAGCAGTCGCTGGGCCGCACCTGGCTTAGAAGACCTGAACTTCTGGAAAACCTGGCTCTGACTGAAGAGCAAGCAAAGTTGCTGGCGCAGTTCAAAAGCGAACACGCGCAACAGCAGCATAAACATGATGGGCAGGCGTGAGCCCCCAATATCAGTTTACCCAGGATAAGAGATTAAATTATGAGCAACATTATTAAGCAACTTGAACAAGAACAGATGAAGCAGGACGTACCTTCCTTCCGTCCGGGTGATACCGTGGAAGTGAAAGTATGGGTTGTTGAAGGTTCCAAAAAACGTCTGCAGGCATTCGAGGGCGTGGTTATCGCTATTCGTAACCGCGGTCTGCACTCTGCATTCACTGTTCGTAAAATTTCCAACGGCGAAGGCGTTGAGCGTGTCTTCCAGACTCACTCTCCGGTAGTTGACAGCATTGCTGTTAAACGTCGTGGTGCTGTACGTAAAGCTAAACTGTACTACCTGCGTGAGCGTACCGGTAAGTCTGCTCGTATCAAAGAGCGTCTTAACTAAGATTCGCTTTCGCGACATCCTGATAGAAAGGGCTGGCCAGATGGCTGGCCCTTTTTTTATCTAAATTTTAACTATTTTGATGTAAATCAATTACAATATCGCCCGGATTTCGGAGGGGCGGTGAACGGCACTATTTTCTCACAATCAGCATTGCAACGGCGGGCCGCCTGGCTGGCGCTGTTTGCGATCCTGCTGATCGTGGTGGCGCCGCTGATCTCCGTTTCGCTGCAGAAAGATCCCATGAGCGCAATGCCGGGCATGCATCATGCTATGCCGATGGGCGCGTCTCATGATGGGATGTCCGGACATGAGATGGTAATGATGCACGGCGCTGACAGCGCGTCGCAGCCGGCGCATAGCATGCCGGTCGATCACGCCGAAGCTTGCGGCTATTGCGTGCTATTAGCGCACGTACCGGGGCTGCTGTTCGCGCTGGCGCTGTTCTTCGCCATGATCCTGCGGCGCATTCGGCTGCCGGCTTCTCGCCCGGTATTAAAACACTGGCACTACTTCCCCTGGCTCTATCCTGAAACCCGCGCGCCGCCGCGGCTGTCTGCTTTTTCCCTTTAATAAAAATGAATCTGCGTACTGCGCAACGACCTCTTTTGCTTTAAAAAAGGAAGAGTATGACAACCTGCACCTCGCGCGCGGCATGGTTAAACCTGCTGCGGCGCCTCCATTTCTATATTGGTCTGTTTATTGGACCATTTATCTTTGTCGCGGCCTTGACCGGCACGCTGTATGTCGCCACGCCGCAACTGGAAAACTGGCTGTACCATGAGGCCTTACAGGGCTCGCTCAACGGCGAAAGACAGCCGCTTAGCGCGCAAATTGCCGTCGCCAAAGAGGCTACGCAAAACAACCTCCGCCTGCAGGCCGTGCGCCCGGGTATTACCGCCGGCGAAACGACGCGGGTGATGTTTGCCGACCCGCGGCTGGGGGAATCAGAAAACCGGGCTATTTTTGTTGACCCGGTGACGCTACGAGTCAAAGGCGATCTGACGGTTTACGGTACCAGCGGTATTTTACCGCTGCGCCAGTGGATTGATTACGCGCATAAATCCTTGCTGTTGGGCGACGGTGGCAGACTGTACAGCGAACTGGCGGCCTCCTGGATGTGGGTTGCAGCGTTGGGCGGTATTGCGCTATGGGCGATGACCCGTCCGAAGCGGCGGATACACAATCGGCTGCAAAATACCCGACGTCTGCACGTGACGCTGGGCTGGATGTTACTGGTCGGCATGTTACTGTTTTCCGCCACCGGCTTAACCTGGTCGCAGTGGGCGGGCGGTAACGTCGATAAGATGCGCGCCGCGTTTGGCTGGCTAACGCCGCAGGTCAATACGCAGCTTCATGGCGGGGAGGCGATGCCGCCCGATCCGCACGCCGGGCACCACATGGCGCATATGGCAATGGATGAGCCACAGATGAAAGTGACTGCGGATCGGTTCGATAGCGTATTACAGGTGGCGCAGGCCGCAGG
Source organism: Klebsiella sp. JN_Kp122 (assembly GCF_040062085.1). NCBI lineage: Bacteria > Pseudomonadati > Pseudomonadota > Gammaproteobacteria > Enterobacterales > Enterobacteriaceae > Klebsiella > Klebsiella sp. JN_Kp122. The sequence continues at coordinate 13,907 of NZ_JBEAHW010000042.1, read as the reverse complement.
GCTGACGGCCAGCAAGCTGGAGATCCGGCCGCCAAAAAGCGCGGGGATGGCGTGGACGGTGAATGAAATTGACCGTAGTTGGCCGACGCGGGTCGATGCTGTGGCCATCGATGGCGAGACGTTACAAGTCGTGGATCGTACCCGCTTTAGCGATTTCCCGCTGATGGCAAAGCTGACCCGTTGGGGCGTCGATTTTCATATGGGAATACTGTTCGGGTTGGCGAACCAGTTGCTGTTGGTGGCATTCGGGTTGGCCCTGTGCGTCATGATCATCGTCGGCTATCGCCTGTGGTGGATCCGCCGTCCGGCGCAGAGTGCGTTTAATCCTGCACAAACGTTGGTGCAAGCGTGGCTGGGACTAAGTGTCGCTGCCCGGGCGCTTGCGCTGTTAATAGCGCTCCTGCTCGGGCTGGCGGTGCCGCTGATGGGCGTCAGCCTCGCGGCGTGCCTCGTGGTTGATTACCTGCGCTGGCGCGCGGCTTCAGCGATGAGGCTGGTTAAGTCGGTAGACTAACGCGCTTAAGGCGTGCTGATCACCACGGTAACACGGCGGTTTTCAGCACGGCCTGCCGCGGTATTGTTGCTGGCGATGGGGTACTTTTTACCTAATCCGCGGGTGGTTAAATTACTGCGCGGAATTTTCGCGCCTTCAGCCCAGGCATCCGCCACGCTGTTGGCGCGCTTTAATGACAGCGCTTCGTTGTAGCTGTCTTCGCCGTAGTTATCGGTATGACCTTCAAGACGGCTATGGGTAATACCGGTTTCAGCTAACCGTGCGGCCATACTGTGGATTTGCTGCTGGCTGTCGGGACGCAGGCGATAGTCGTTTTTGTCAAACAGAATGCTGTCAGACAAACCTAAGGACCAATCACCGGCGGCTTCGGTAAAGCCGTAAGACTTCATTGCTGCGACCTGTTCTTTCGAGAACTTACCTGGCGCCTGGCACCCAGTGAGGAGAAAAGCAGCCAGAAGAGTGGGCGCAATAAATTGCCTGAGCATAGTCATTCCTTCTTATTTTTGTGTGTGATGAAAACGCTGGTTTTTCATCCGATACATATTCTGATCGGCCAGTTCCTGCAGCTCCTCCACCGAGGTGTGTTCCCAGGTCAAAGCATAGCCAATACTCAAAGAGAGCGTTGCCGTGTGGCCATTGTGGAGGTTGAATGGCTGAAGAAACTGTTCGGACAGCGTTGCGCAAAGCGCCTGGACTTCGGTTTCGGTATGCACATCGTGCAGTAAAATGGCGAATTCATCGCCGCCCAGACGCCATGCCTGATGTTGGTCGCCAACGAATGCCATCAGGCGGCTGGCGACCTCAATAAGGACTTTATCGCCGGCAGCGTGCCCCCAGTTATCGTTAATGAGTTTGAAATTATCGCCGTCAAGAAACAGCAGCGCCGAACTATGACGTGCCGCGTCATCGTCCATTAGCTTACCGATGACGTTGCGAAACGCCGCGCGATTCGCCAATCCCGTTAGTGGATCATGCAACGAGCTGCGCAGCAGTTGCGCATTTTTCGCCTGCAGTTGACGCTGCCAATCCTCCATTTCTCCCAGCAGGCTATTGAAGTCCTGGGCAAAGAGATGGAATTCCTCAATACGTTCTTCAGGTACACGGCGCGAGAAATGGCGGTTTTCGCGGATATCATGTACCACTTCGGTAATACTTTGCAGCGCGGCGACAATACCGCGATGCAGAGAATGGGTAAGCATCAGGGCGATAACGGACGCCAGCAGAATACTGCCGGTCAAAACGATCAGCGAAGTACCGAGAAAATGACTGATTAACCGATCGAGCGCCTTCAGACGAAGCTCACCGATTATTTTCCCCTGATGCCAGATTGGCTGGACAGTCGGTTCAGGAAACAGCCATTTACTAATATAACCACTGAATTTTTCGTTTTTAACTAAGGCGTCATTACGCCAGTCGGCGAAATGACGCTGATGGCTGTCCAGAAGCGTGGCTTCGGAAAATTGCCCCTGTCTGCCAAGCGTCGCCAGCGTATCTTCTGCGGCGGTGGCATCGCCAAAAACCAGTGCCGCTTCGAGGCTGCGGCCCATGGTTGCCGCGGTGAGCTCAAGATTTTTTTGCGCGTACTGTTTTAACGTAATGACGGAGGCGGCGCTGAGCAAAAGCCAGACCAGCGTCATCGAAATCACTACGCTTATCATACTGATTCGGCGTAACGCGTTTTTGAAAGTGGGGCGCGGGGCCTGAGAAAAATCCTTATTCATGTGATTTCTTCCGGGCAAGCATCAGTACGTCCGGATTGACCCGTACACCGCTATGCGTCAGGACATCCAGATTAACGGAAAACCTCACCCTATCGTCATTTATGAGCAAGCAAAAAGCGCTGCCAAAAGAGCAATCGGTATTTTGTTCCGCTATGAGTAATAGAGGACGGGAGCCATATTTTTTTGTTAATGCAGACTGCTGATCCGGGGTTTCACTGCCGAAATACAAACCGTCGCAGCTGGCCTTTAGGGCTTCCTGTGAATTTCGAACTATCACCGGTTGATAAGGTAAATTTTCCGGCGCTTCCTGAGCCAAACTGCGGATATATCGGGAGGTGGAAAAAACGCATAACTTCGGCGGGCCGGATAAATTTGGCCAGCGCGTATAAGTCACAATCCCCGAAACTATGGCGCGAACGTTCTCAGATGTCTCAGCGGCAAAAGCGGGAACTCCCGCGATGAGCAAAAAGAAAAGCAAAAATAGACGGTAAAACTCTTTCATTAACGGGTCCGTCAAATCGTTATTGCACGGGAAACGCAGTTCGCAGTTGCCTGAGCGGAGAATAGCATTATTGGCAAAAAGCGTCATTAGCTGCCCCGGCCGCTTTGAGATAATCCTTACCAGGAATTTTAGTAAAGGAATGAGTAAAACGCGGCGGCAAAAAAGAGTCTTCGCCATGTGTACATTTATATGAACACTTTTCTGGCAATGCGATGCCAATTATTTTGCTGTTGTAAAGTAAGGTTTACGTAATATGGATTGATATCTTTACTTTATATGGTATGGTTACGTCATGCCCGCTGAGGCAACGACTATCGCAAACGAGCTATACAGGATCGCCATCATGCAAAAAGACGCGCTGAATAACGTACATATTACCGATGAACAAGTTCTGATTACCCCGGATCAGCTGAAAGCCGAATTCCCGTTAACCGTGGAGCAGGAAGCGCAGATCGCGCACTCCCGTCAGACTATTTCCAACATTATTGCCGGCCGCGATCCGCGTCTGTTGGTGGTCTGTGGTCCTTGCTCAATCCACGATCCGGAAGCTGCTATCGAATATGCTCGTCGATTTAAAGCCCTTGCCGCAGAGGTCAGCGATAGCCTCTACCTGGTGATGCGCGTCTATTTTGAAAAGCCACGTACCACTGTTGGCTGGAAAGGGCTGATTAACGATCCGCACATGGATGGCTCGTTTGATGTGGAAGGCGGTCTCAAGATAGCGCGTCGCCTGCTGGTTGATTTAGTCAATATGGGCCTGCCGCTGGCGACAGAAGCGCTCGATCCAAATAGCCCACAGTACCTTGGCGATCTGTTCAGCTGGTCCGCCATCGGCGCGCGTACCACTGAATCGCAGACTCACCGTGAAATGGCATCCGGTCTGTCGATGCCGGTTGGTTTTAAAAACGGTACCGATGGCAGCCTGGCGACGGCGATCAACGCCATGCGCGCCGCCGCGATGCCGCACCGCTTCGTTGGCATCAACCAGGCCGGCCAGGTTTGCCTGCTGCAGACCCAGGGGAATCCGGATGGTCACGTCATTCTGCGCGGCGGTAAAGCGCCAAACTACGGCCCGGAAGACGTTGAGAAGTGCGAAAAAGAGATGGCGCAGGCGGGACTGAAACCGTCGCTGATGATAGATTGCAGTCATGGTAATTCCAATAAAGACTACCGTCGTCAGCCGGCGGTTGCGGAATCCGTCGTCGCGCAGATCAAAGATGGCAACCGTTCCATCATTGGCCTGATGATTGAGAGCAATATCCACGAAGGCAATCAGTCTTCTGAGCAGCCCCGTTGCGATATGAAGTACGGCGTATCCGTCACCGATGCCTGCATCAGCTGGGAAACTACCGATGCACTGCTGCGCGAGCTCGATAGCGATTTGCGCGGACATCTGGCGGCACGTCTGGGTTAAGAGGATTGTATGGTTGCTGAACTGACCGCATTGCGCGATCAAATTGATGAAGTGGATAAGGCGCTGCTTGATTTGCTGGCAAAGCGCCTGGAGCTGGTGGCGGAAGTTGGCGAGGTTAAGAGTAAATATGGCCTGCCGATTTACGTACCGGAACGCGAAGCCGCGATGCTGGCTTCCCGCCGGGAAGAGGCGGCGGCGCTCGGTGTGCCGCCGGATCTTATCGAGGATGTCCTGCGTCGGGTGATGCGCGAATCGTATTCAAGTGAAAACGACAAAGGCTTCAAAACGCTGCACCCGAACCTGCGCCCGGTGGTTATTGTTGGCGGCGGCGGGCAGATGGGGCGTCTGTTTGAGAAGATGCTGACGCTGTCAGGCTATCAGGTGCGGGTGCTGGAAAAAGACGACTGGCCGCGGGCGACAGAGATTGTCGCCGATGCCGGGATGGTTATCGTCAGCGTTCCGATCCATACCACAGCAGAGACGATTTCGCGTCTGCCGCCGCTGCCAGCGGATTGCATTCTGGTCGATCTGGCTTCCATCAAAGCCGAGCCGCTGCAGGCGATGCTGGCGGCGCATAACGGCCCGGTATTGGGATTGCACCCGATGTTTGGCCCGGATAGCGGCAGCCTGGCGAAACAGGTGGTGGTTTACTGCGACGGGCGTCAGCCGGAAGCGTACCAGTGGTTCCTTGAACAGATTCAGGTCTGGGGCGCGCGGCTGCACCGCATCAGCGCCGTTGAGCACGATCAGAACATGGCGTTTATTCAGGCGTTGCGTCACTTTGCCACTTTCGCCTATGGCCTGCATCTGGCTGAAGAAAACGTCCGCCTTGAGCAGCTGTTGGCGCTTTCTTCGCCGATTTATCGACTGGAGCTGGCGATGGTGGGGCGTCTGTTTGCCCAGGATCCGCAGCTGTATGCCGACATCATTATGTCGTCAGAAAATAATCTGGCGTTGATTAAGCGCTACTACCAGCGTTTCGGCGAAGCGATTGGCCTGCTGGAGCAGGGCGATAAACAGGCGTTTATCGACAGCTTCCGTAAAGTCGAACACTGGTTTGGCGATTACGCCCAGCGCTTCCAGAGCGAAAGCCGCACGCTGCTGCGTCAGGCGAATGATAATCGACAGTAAGTCCGTTAAACGTGTATACAATAAAGCCAGAGGGGTAACCCGCTGGCTTTTTTTATAGGGATGAAAAGATGGCTCAACCGCAACCGCTGTTTGATTACGTCGGGCACCTGCCGGAATGCCCAACCTGGAGCGATGCCGAGCAGGCACTGTACTGGGCGGATATTCTGGAGTGCGAAATTCACCGCTACGATACACGCAGTAAAGAACACCAGGTTCTGCAATTTCCCGAAGAAGTGGGATGCTTTGCTCTGCGCGAGAAGGGCGGTTTTATCGTCGCCTTACGTAGCGGTATCTGGCTTTGTGATGCCCGCGGTCTGCTGCAACGCAAAATCTGTGATAACCCAAGTAACCCGGATCTGGCGCGTTTTAACGACGGCGGCACCGACCGGGATGGCCGTTTTTACGCAGGGACCTTCTGGGGGCCGGGGGATTACAATGGCGCGCTGCTGGTACGGATTGATAATGACCTGACGCCAAAGGTGGTGCAGTGCGATATTCATGGTGCTAATGGTCTGGCGTTTAGCGACGATAAGCGCTGGATGTATACCTCCGATACGCCGAACGCGGTGATTTACCGCACGCCGCTGGATGAGCAGGGCGAGCCGGGCAAACGGGAAGTACTTCGTCGTTTCCATCCTGGAGAGGGGATCCCTGACGGTGCGGCGGTTGATGAAGAAGGCTGTTACTGGAGCGCGATGTTTGACGGCTGGCGGATTGCCCGCTTTTCGCCGAACGGAGAACAACTGGAAGAGTATCGCGTGCCGGTGCGTTGCCCCACGATGGTGTGTTTCGGCGGCGCGGATATGAAAACGCTCTACATCACTACCACCCGGGAAAATATGGACGCCGACGAAGTGGCGCAATATCCGCTTTCCGGCGCCATCTTCACCCTGCCGGTTGCGGTGGCAGGGATGAAGAAACGGCAATTTATTGAACGTTAAGCCGGGTCGACCGGCACGACGTTTTCGCTCGGGTAACAGCCCAGTACTTTCATCGAACGGGTAATTTCGGCCAGCTCTTTTAAGGCTTTACGTAGCGGAAGGGATTCCAGGTTGGCCTGAATATCCAGATAAAACATCTCTTCCCACGGGTTACCGTGGATGGGGCGCGATTCCAGCTTGCTCATGATCAGGTTGTGGTTACGCAGCACCAGAAGCGCTTCAACCAGCGCGCCCGCCTGTTGGCCGGTGGCGATTAACAACGTCGTTTTCGCCGGCACCTGATCGGATACGTTCACCGCTTTACGCGCCAGTACCAGGAAACGAGTGATGTTTTGCGTCTGGTTAGCCTGGCAGTGCTCCAGCACCTGCAGCCCGTACAGCGCGCCGCCGGCCTCGCTACCCAGCGCGGCAACGGTGGGGGATTTTGCCTGCGCGACTTTTTCCATTGCCGCTGAGGTGCTCTCGGTGTACTCGATTTTCCAGTGCGGATAGCGGCTTAAATATTGGCTGCATTGCTGGAACGGCTGCGGATGGCTATAAACGGTCTCGATCTTATCAGCGTCCGTTGAGGATGAAACGAGCACACAGTGATCGATTGGTAGCGTCAGTTCGCCGACGATCGACAGACTGGTATGCTGCAGCAGATCGTACACATCGTTGATCCCGCCGGAGCTGGTGTTTTCAATCGGCACGACGGCGTAATCGGCCTGACCGGTTTCGACCTGCTCAAAGATATCGGCGAATTTCGCGCAGCCGCTTTCGATAAATTGCTCAAAATGACGCGCGGCGTACTGGCGCGCGGCAAGATGTGAATACGAGCCTTTAGGCCCAAGGAAGGCGATACGCGCGGAGCGGGGGTTAATCTTATTAAGATGCTGCTGCAGTAGCGCCTGCTGGGTAAGAACGGAGTCTTCAATAATCAGCTGGAACAGGCGGGTAATGTAGTGGGCGTCCAGATGATGCTTTTTGCCAAGCGTCATTAAACGCTCCAGCAGGTCGCGTTCGCGGTCGATATCGCGTACTGGACGGTGCGATTCCAGCTTCGCTTTCCCGACTTCTACCGCCAGGCCGCGGCGTTCGGCCAGCAGCGCGAGCAGTTTTTCATCCAGGGCGCTTATTTTGTCGCGCAGGGCCAGTAATGGGTTTTCCTCGGTCATAATTGTGTTGCCTTTCTTGTTATCAATAAAAAAGGCCTCCCGCGTGGGAGGCCTTGTTATTCGTCTTCGCATTCTTTCTTATACGACGAACCGCCTCCCAGTCAGGGGAAGGTAAAAAAGAATGCGAAGAAGAACGGGAGTCGTTTCACGATGAATTCCTTAGGTTAGTGTGGATTACAGTACCTGTACTGTTTTCATCCTGTCAATTAAAAAACGAAAAACGCGCCCGAAGGCGCGTGGCATGACACAACTTAAGTTAAGGATTACTCTTCTTCTTCCACAAAGCCTGCCTCTTTCACCGATGTGGCGGCGCGGCGGGCTTCCCCTTTGTGTTGCACTTTATTCAGCTGCCGTTCCAGCTTGTTGATCAATTCGTTAATGGCGGCGTACATGTCTTCATGACGCGCGCTGGCAACCAGATGGCCGTTCGGTGTATTGATGGTTGCGTCAGCAATAAAACCCTGCGGCTCCTTAGAGAGAATGATGTGCGGGTTGATTAAATGAGTTTGCCACTTATCCAGTTTGGCGAGACGGTCTGCGACATGCTGGCGGATTGCCGGAGTAATTTCCATTTGTTTACTGGTAATGTTCATTGTCATAAATTTTACCTCTTGTCTTTCCCGTCTTGGTGAACCCAGCATACCTCGCCTAATGTCAAAATGTGTGATCTAAATCACATTTAAATGTCACTTTTTGTCAACGAATTCATTTTGTGAGACAGGACAGGAACGGATGAGATTTTACTTGTCGAAATGAAGAAAGGGGGCCATATTTGATGAGTTAACTCGGCGCTAAACCGCTTCAGCGCTGGTGTTCATCGAATAAAAAAACGGCAGCCCAGGGGCTGCCGTTTTGCTTTCAGTTATCACCCTCAGGTGTTTTTGCCGTTGGCGGCGATGATTTTGGCGACTTTGTCAGCTTGCGCGTTCATTTGCATCTGACGATAGGCGTTTTCCATCTTCGGCAGCGCATCGCGAGTGGCCTGCGTATCCGGGTAGTTACGCAGCATACCGTCAACGCGGTTCACGACGGCAACCCAGGCGCCGCGATCGGTGTAATAATCCACCACCGACAGCTCATACTTCGCCAGACGGTCTTTCAGGAACACCAGACGTTTGTAGGCGTCTGTAGCGTACTGGCTGTTCGGATAACCGCGAACCAGCTTCGAGAAATCATTGAATGCGTCGCGAGCGTGCTGCGGGTCGCGGTCGGAACGATCGACGCCGAAGAAGCCCTGCAGAGCGCTGTCATCAAGGGCCATGTTAGTCAGGCCACGCATATAGATGACATAGTCAATGTTTGGATGCGTAGGATTCAGACGAGCGAAACGATCGATTGCGGCCTGGGCCAGCGGCAAATCGGCATTTTTGTAATACGCATAAATCAGGTCCAACTGTACCTGTTGGGAGTAAGGACCAAATGGATAGCGATTATCCAACGCTTCCAGTTGCGTTATTGCCTGTTTCCAGTTACCGTCCTGCAACTTTTGCTGGGCGGTCGCGTAAATTTCATTCGGCGGATTATCAGGCACCTCCTCCTTTGAGCCAGAGCAACCCACCAAAGCCAGGCTCAGTGTGGCTGCTGCCACCAGGTATTTCATGCGCGTCATGACGTTTTGACTTCCTCAAAATGTTTATGCGGGAGAATCTCTGTTCCTGCTCCCGATTAAGACCAGCTACAATAGCACACTATATTAAACGGCAAAGCCGTAAAACCCAACGTTAAACGAAGAAGCTGTATATGGCACAACGAGTACAACTCACCGCAACGGTGTCCGAAAACCAACTCGGTCAACGCTTAGATCAGGCTTTGGCCGAATTGTTCCCGGATTATTCACGTTCGCGGATAAAAGAATGGATCCTTGACCAGCGCGTGCTGGTAAACGGCAACGTCATCGACAAGCCGAAAGAAAAAGTTTTTGGCGGCGAAGCCGTCTCTATCGATGTTGAGATCGAGGAAGACGTGCGTTTTGAACCGCAGGATATTCCGCTCAATATCGTCTATGAAGATGACGACATCCTGGTCATCAACAAACCACGTGATTTGGTTGTGCACCCTGGTGCGGGCAACCCTGACGGTACTGTGCTGAATGCGCTGCTGCATTACTATCCGCCCATTGCCGATGTCCCTCGCGCGGGTATTGTTCACCGTCTGGATAAAGATACCACCGGCCTGATGGTCGTGGCGAAGACCATTCCGGCGCAAACGCGTCTGGTCGAGTCACTGCAGCTGCGCGAAATTACCCGTGAGTATGAGGCGGTGGCTATCGGCCACATGACCGCTGGCGGTACGGTTGAAGAACCCATCAGCCGTCACCCGACCAAGCGCACGCATATGGCGGTTCACCCGATGGGGAAACCGGCGGTGACCCATTACCGCATTATGGAACATTTCCGTATCCACACCCGTTTGCGCCTGCGCCTGGAAACCGGCCGTACCCACCAAATCCGCGTCCATATGGCGCATATTACCCATCCGCTGGTGGGCGATCAGGTTTACGGCGGCCGCCCGCGTCCGCCGAAAGGGGCATCGGACGAGTTCATCAGCGCGCTGCGCAAATTCGATCGCCAGGCATTACATGCGACCATGCTGCGTCTGTATCACCCAGTTACCGGTATTGAGATGGAATGGCATGCGCCGATCCCGCAGGATATGGTGGAACTGATCGACGCCATGCGCGCCGATTTTGAAGCCCATAAGGACGATATTGACTGGTTATGACAAAGCTGATTGTTCCGCAGTGGCCTATGCCGAAAGGCGTGGCGGCCTGTAGTTCTACCCGTGTGGGCGGCGTGAGCCTGCCTCCGTATGACTCGTTGAACCTTGGCGCCCATTGCGGCGACGATCTCCTGCATGTCGAAGAAAACCGCCGGCGGATGTTTGCCGCTGGCGGATTACCCTGTTATCCGGTGTGGCTGGAGCAGGTGCATGGCACGACGGTACTAAAATTGGATGGCGGGCCGTACGTGTCAAAACGCGCCGATGCGTCATACTGTAATACGCCGGGTACCGTTTGTGCGGTGATGACCGCGGACTGCCTGCCGGTGCTGTTCTGTAACCGCGCCGGAACCGAGGTGGCGGCAGCGCACGCCGGATGGCGCGGCTTATGTGAAGGCGTACTGGAAGAAACGGTCGCCTGCTTTAATGATAAACCGGAAAATATTCTGGCCTGGCTTGGTCCGGCAATTGGCCCTGAGGCGTTTGAAGTCGGTGCGGAAGTGCGAGAGGCTTTCATCGCCAAAGATGCCCAAGCGGAGAGCGCCTTCCGTCCTGCCGGTGAAAAATATTTTGCTAATATTTATCAATTGGCTCGTCAGCGCCTGGCTAACGTCGGCGTGGAGCAGATTTTCGGCGGCGATCGTTGCACTCTAAGTGAAAAAGATGATTTTTTCTCTTATCGTCGCGACAAGACCACAGGTCGTATGGCAAGTTTCATTTGGCTGATATAACCTAGAGAATCAAGACGATCCAGAAGGCAAACTTATTTTTCACATAGTTCAGGTCTTTAACCTTGAATAATTGAGGGATGACCTCATTTAATCTCCAGTAGCAAATTTGACCTGTTTATGGGAGGAGTTATGCGTCTGGATCGTCTTACTAATAAATTCCAGCTTGCTCTTGCCGATGCCCAGTCGCTAGCACTCGGGCACGACAACCAATTCATCGAACCACTTCATCTAATGAGCGCCTTGCTGAATCAGGAAGGGGGATCGGTGCATCCTTTATTAACCTCGGCGGGTGTTAACGCCGTGGCGTTACGCAGCCAAATCGAACAGGCGCTGAGCCGTTTACCGCAGGTAGAAGGTACCGGCGGCGACGTCCAGCCGTCTCAGGATCTGGTGCGTATTCTCAATCTTTGCGACAAGCTGGCGCAAAAGAGAAAGGATAACTTTATTTCGTCAGAACTGTTCGTTCTGGCGGCGCTTGAATCACGCGGTACGCTGACCGACCTGCTGAAATCTGCCGGAGCAACAACCGCCAATGTGACTCAGGCGATTGAACAAATGCGCGGAGGTGAAAGCGTGAACGATCAGGGTGCCGAAGACCAACGTCAGGCATTGAAAAAATTTACCGTCGATCTGACCGAGCGTGCCGAACAAGGCAAACTGGACCCGGTGATCGGCCGTGATGAAGAGATCCGTCGTACCATCCAGGTACTTCAGCGCCGTACTAAAAACAACCCGGTGCTGATTGGTGAACCCGGGGTGGGTAAAACGGCAATCGTCGAAGGACTGGCGCAGCGTATCGTCAACGGCGAAGTACCTGAAGGGCTGAAAGGCCGTCGGGTATTGGCGCTGGATATGGGCGCGCTGGTGGCCGGGGCGAAATATCGCGGTGAATTCGAAGAGCGTCTGAAAGGTGTGCTGAACGATCTGGCGAAACAGGAAGGCAACGTTATCCTGTTTATCGATGAGCTGCACACCATGGTCGGCGCGGGTAAAGCCGACGGCGCGATGGATGCCGGCAACATGCTGAAACCGGCCCTGGCGCGCGGTGAACTGCACTGCGTCGGCGCCACCACCCTTGACGAATACCGCCAGTACATTGAAAAAGACGCCGCGCTGGAACGTCGTTTCCAGAAAGTGTTCGTTGCCGAGCCGACGGTAGAAGATACCATCGCCATACTGCGCGGTCTGAAAGAACGTTATGAACTGCACCACCACGTGCAGATCACTGACCCGGCCATCGTGGCGGCGGCGACCCTGTCGCATCGCTATATTGCCGACCGTCAGTTGCCGGATAAAGCTATCGACCTTATCGATGAAGCAGCATCCAGCATCCGTATGCAGATCGACTCGAAGCCGGAAGAGCTGGACCGTCTCGATCGCCGTATCATCCAGTTGAAGCTGGAACAGCAGGCGCTGAAGAAAGAGGCGGATGAAGCGAGCCTGAAACGTCTTGATATGCTTAATGAAGAGCTGGCGGACAAAGAAAGCCAGTATTCGGTGCTGGAAGAAGAGTGGAAAGCGGAAAAAGCATCGCTCTCTGGTACGCAGACTATTAAAGCTGAGCTGGAACAAGCCAAAATTGCCATCGAACAAGCACGACGTCTTGGCGACCTCGCGCGGATGTCCGAACTGCAATACGGTAAAATTCCCGAGCTGGAAAAACAGCTGGCGGCAGCTACCCAGTCTGAAGGCAAAACGATGCGCCTGTTACGTAACAAAGTAACCGATGCCGAGATTGCCGAAGTGCTGGCGCGCTGGACCGGTATTCCGGTGGCGCGCATGATGGAAAGCGAGCGCGAAAAACTGTTGCGTATGGAGCAGGATCTGCATCACCGCGTCATTGGCCAGGATGAAGCGGTTGAAGCGGTATCCAACGCCATTCGCCGTAGCCGCGCCGGATTGTCTGACCCGAACCGGCCTATTGGTTCGTTCCTGTTCCTCGGCCCGACCGGGGTGGGTAAAACCGAGCTTTGCAAAACGCTGGCTAACTTCATGTTCGACAGCGACGACGCGATGGTGCGTATCGATATGTCCGAATTTATGGAGAAACACTCCGTCTCGCGTCTGGTCGGTGCGCCTCCGGGATACGTGGGTTACGAAGAGGGCGGGTATCTGACCGAAGCGGTTCGTCGTCGTCCTTATTCCGTCATCCTGTTGGATGAAGTGGAAAAAGCGCATCCGGATGTATTTAACATTCTGCTGCAGGTGCTTGACGATGGTCGCCTGACCGACGGGCAGGGGAGAACGGTCGACTTCCGTAATACGGTTGTCATCATGACCTCTAACCTCGGTTCCGATCTGATTCAGGAACGTTTCGGCGAGCTGGACTACGGTCATATGAAGGATCTGGTGCTTGGCGTGGTTAGCCAGCGCTTCCGTCCGGAGTTTATCAACCGTATCGATGAAGTGGTGGTCTTCCATCCGTTGGGTGAAAAACATATTGCTTCTATTGCGCAGATCCAACTGCAGCGTTTGTATAAACGTCTGGAAGAGCGCGGCTATGAAGTGCATATGTCCGATGAGGCGTTGAAGCTGTTGAGCGAAAATGGCTACGACCCGGTATACGGCGCGCGTCCATTGAAACGTGCCATCCAGCAACAGATAGAGAACCCGTTAGCTCAGCAAATCCTGTCTGGCGAGCTGGTTCCGGGGAAAACCGTCGAGCTGGTGGTAAAAGACGACCGCATCGTAGCAGTGCAGTAAGTCACAAAACGACAAAAACGGGCCCTTTGGGCTCGTTTTTGTTTAAAAACCAGGCAAGAATTAAAGTTCAAACGTTAATTTGGTTGAAAAGTGAGCGCTTGAATTGTTTTTTTGAATTTATGCTTGTCACTTCAGAATTACTCCCTATAATGCGCCTCCACTGACACGGAACAACGGCAAACAAGCCGCCGGGTCAGCAGGGTTTCAGCAGCGAAATGTGACGCTGAAAACCGACAGAGAAAAGTGAAATAAGCGCTTGACTCTGAATGAGGAAAACGTATTATACGGGACCTCGCAACGGTGAGCGAAAGCCGCGTTGCACTGCTCTTTAACAATTTATCAGACAATCTGTGTGGGCACTCAAAGTGACATGGA